>NZ_CP018911.1:2275000-2647329 GCF_004000605.1 Glycocaulis alkaliphilus
GCCGCGCCGCCCGTCTTGGTGGGCCACCCGGCGTTGGGAGCGCGGTGTCTATTGAACCCCGAACTCCCTGTCAACGTCCGCTTCTGACTTTGTGCAGCGCTTCTGCAGTCCGGTGTGGAAGGCAACAGCTTTCCGCCCCGGCGCTCAACAAGACCGCCGCCGATGTCGTCCGCTTGACGCGAGGTGGCGGCTTTTATGGAACCGCCAACCCTGTGTCAACCGAGTATTTCCGAACTTGCTGCTAAACCTCATCGGCCTGGCTGCAGAGCATAAAACTCCGCGGCAGCGCCGTAAGCGCGGCCTTCGCAAGTCCTGTCCTACTCGGAAAGGACGCGCAATATGACGAGATTTCGCGGCAAGCGCAAGAGCGAAATGGAGCTTTTCGCCGACTTATCCACACCCCCGCGCTACAATCGGGGCGTCAGGCCGTTTCGATATAGGCTTTCAGCGCCCCGGCCTCGGCTTGCACGCTTTCGATCTTGCGTTTCACCACATCGCCGATCGACACAAAACCGCTCATGCGGCCATCATCCATAATGATGATGTGCCGGACGCGCTTCTCGGTCATCAGCTCCATGAGTGCGTCTATATGGGTGGTGGAACTGGCCGTTACGAGCGCCCGCGTCATCACCGAGGAGACCGGCTGGTCCAGTACGGCTGCACCGTCACGTGAAATGGCCCTGGCCAGATCGCGTTCGGAAAACACGCCGGCCACATCACCGTCCCTGTCGGCCACCACAACGGCACCGATGCGGTGTTCGGCCAGTACGTGCGTCGCCTCTGCCAGCGTTGTGTGAGGCGCAATTGTAATGACGTCCCTGCCCTTTTGGGCGAGTATCGCGGCAACATTCATGGCTGCCTCCATATCGGCAAGATTGCCTGTAGGGATGATGCCTCAAGCTGGTCCCGGGCGCAAATTGTCTCCTTGAACTGGCAGAAACATGCCGGAGGGGTGCTTTCCATGAGCAAAAGACGCGGGCTCGAACGCAATCTCGATCGCTGGATTGCTGCAGGCTGGGTCGAACCAGCGCACCGTGACGCCATCCTCGCCGATCACGCGCAAAGGCCCGGCCACTGGAGCGCTGCAGGCGCCGGCCTGATTCTCGGCGCGGTCCTTCTGGCGCTTGCCGCCCTGTCTTTTGTCGCAGCCAACTGGGCAGCGATGCCGCAGCTGGCGCGCTTCGCGCTGATTCTCGCCGCACTATGGGCGGCGCTGGGGGGAGCCGGCGAAAGCTTCCGGCGGAACAACCCGGCGCTCGGCCACGCTCTGGCGCTTGTAGGGGCATTCCTGTTTGGCGCCGCGATCATGCTCACAGCCCAGACCTTCAATATCAGCGCGTTCCGCAATACCGGCATATTGATCTGGGCGCTTGGCGCGCTTGCGGTCGCCGTCGCCATCCCGTCCCGGCCAGTGCTCGCGCTGTCCGCCTTGCTCGCCGGTAGCTGGATGGTGCTTGAAACCGTCAATCCGCTGACGCCCCGCATCGTCTGGCTGTTTGTTCCGCTATGGCTGGCAGTTACCGGCCTCGCCATCCGGATGGAAAGCCGGCTCACGGCAAACCTGCTCGGCGCGGGATTGCTGGCCTGGCTTTATACGCTGGTGCGATGGGCAGGCGGCGGTGAAGGCGAGCTGTCCACACCGGCCCTCTTTGTGTCCCTTGCACTCATCTGCGCGGCTGGAACGCTTGCCTTTGCGGTTGCTGAGGAACGCGGCCTGGCCATGAGCCGAATCATTTCGCGCTGGCTGATGACCGGCGCCGTCATCAGTGCATTTGCTGCCCAGTTCGCCATTGCCCGCGCCAGCGACGGGGCGACCACCGGCCTGCTGCTCACTGGCATGGTCAGCATTGCCGCCATCACCATGCTTGCTCTCATGCGCGTGCGTACAGGCGCGATGCGGCCGGTCACGGCGCTCACGGTGCCGGCAATCGCGCTTGCCGGCCTGCTGCTCGCACTGATTCCCTGGTTCGCTCCGGGATGGGTAGGCGCGCTGGAAGTCCTGGCAGGCATTGCTGTCTTCGCGCTGGCTGCCGCCATGGTGGCTGAGGGCGCACGTGCAGGGCGCGGCTTTACTGGCGGGCTGGGCCTTGTGCTTTTCATCGCGCAGGCCTTGCACGTCTACACCGCCCTCTTTGGCAGCCTGCTCGATACGGCCCTCTTCTTTCTGGTTGGAGGGCTGTTGCTGATTGCGATGTCGGTCATCGCCATGCGGCTTCAGAGCCGCAAACACGCACGTACGACGGAGGCTCAGCCATGAGCGTGATGATTCGCCTGTCTCTCATCGCCGCCGCCATGACGGCGCTGCTGGCGCTGATGGTCATTAATCAGGCTGCCGCGCGCGCAGGCGGGACCGAGATTCGGCTCACCATGGAGCCGGTTGATCCGCGCGATCTGCTGCTGGGACATTATGTCGAGCTGGTTACGCCCCTGCAGCGCCTTGAAACCGCGCAGCTGCAAGGCGGAACTGAGCATGTGTTTGAGCAGGGCGACCGGATATGGGTCGAACTGGAGACCGGTCAGGACGGCTCCTCCCTGCCCGTATCGGTCTATCCCTCCCCGCGCAGCGGCACATTTATAGAGGGCCGCGTCCGGTATGCCGGCAGCCTTGGCGAAGAGCCCGGCCAGTGGCTGACGGTCCACTATAATATCGAGCGCTATTTCGCCTCGCCTGAAGCGGCACTCGAACTGGAGGCACTGCGCAACGAATCGCGCCTGCGCCTGATCGTGTCACTGGGCGGTTCAGGCAGCGCGGTGATCCGCGGCCTCGAAATCGATGGCGAGGACCATATAGACCGGCTGTTCTAGCCCCGCCTGAACACCCTCACAAAGACCGGATAGAGCAGCATGCCTGCCAGCAGGCCACCGACATGGCCGGCCCAGGCGATGGGTATGGAATAGAAAATTCCGCCAATCGCGATCAGCGCATTGATCAGCAGCCATGGCACGGCCAGACGCAACATCCCGGTCCGCCCCCCTGATGCCCACCCGGCAGCGGCAAACACGCCCGACACCGCCGTTGACGCCCCGACCATGAAGGTCGGCTCATTTATATGGACGAGCGCATGCAGGCCCGCTCCCGCGATGGCACAGGTGAAATAGAAGGCCAGAAATCCCGCAGCAGCGGAAACGCCACGCCCGAACGGCGCAGCCGCAGCGCTGCCTGCGGCCAGCAAAATTCCCATGTTGAGCAGGACATGCCACCAGCCGGCATGGACAAAGACATGCAGAATGTAAGGGCTGAGGCCCGCCAGCGGCGCTTCGGGCGGCGGGCGCGGCAGCATGTCGGGCGCTGTCACCAGCGTGCCAGACCACATGATCAGCCCATGCAGGGCAGGACTGTTGGCGGCTGCCCAGCTATCCACAGCATGCACGGCGAGCGTCAGCACACACAAAGCCAGCACCAGCCCCGATACGCCTGGCCCCAGAAACGGCGCCCTGACCGGCCCGGCGCTTGCTGCAGATGGCAGGGGCGGCTCTGACCTGGCGAGGCCCTCGGGTTCACGTTCGGTCAATGGCTCTTCCTTTTTTTGCAGGTTCACCGGAACCGCAACTGGCACACGCGTTGCAGCCACCAGGTCCAAGCGTATCCAAACAGGACACTGGAAAAGATTATGCCGCGTTTTGCCAAAGTCACCCTCACCGCCGCAGCGCTGGCCATGATTGCCACACCGCTGGCGGCTGCGCAGCAGGCCAGCGACAACTGGAACCAGCCCTACGGCATGGCAAGCGGCGAAGAGAGCAGCCCATATGCCGGTCAGCGCGGGCGCGGTGCCAACCGGGTTGTTATCAATGGCATCATCCAGACAGGCGTTGGCGTCTCGGCGCAAGGCACGGTCACGGGTTCTACCGGGCTTGGCGGCGGGGTCGGCGGCAGCGGCCAGTATACCGGCTCGTCCGCGACCGCCATCGCAAACCAGCTGAATGTCGTGGTGAACGGCAATTACAACACCGTCGTCGTGAACTCGCGCCAGATCAATAATGGTGACGTGACGGCCAATGCCAGCAGTTCCAGCACCCAGTCCCGTACGAGCAGCCCGCTCATCTCCGGTGCAGCGCCGTCGGTTGCTGGCACGGAATCTGCTGGAAGCACGCTGAACGTCATTCCTCAGGCGACCGTGCCTGCCCCCTCCTCTGATCCCAATCGGGAGCCCTAGACATGACCCGCATCAAAAGCCTCCTGGTGGCTGCCGTATCGGCGCTGACCGTGTCGGCCTGTGCCACCTCCAATTCCGGCTCTGACGGGCTGTACGCCACGCCGACGGGCAATGCGCCGGTGACGGCCAACCCGACCCCCTATTCGCAGGCCCTGGTCTGCCTTTCCGGCCATGCGCGCCAGCAGGGCCGCCCGGCCCCGCGCGTCGCGGTCGGCCGCATTGCGGACTATACCGGCCAGCTCGCCCCTGAAGGCGGAACGCGCGTGACGCAAGGTGCATCGCTGATGGCGATGAGCGCCTTTGCCAAGGCCGGCGCCCGTCTGGTGGAGCGTTTTGACACGTCTGTCGCCGAACTGGAGCTGCGCTATACCAACAGCCAGCTGATCGGTGACGAGAACGAGCAGCAGGGCTTCCGCCAGATCTACGCGGGCGCCATGCCTGGCTCTGACTATTTCCTCGTCGGCGGCATTACCGAGCTGAACTCCAATATCCGCTCCAACGGCCAGGATCTCTTTGCCGGTGACAGCGTGGACTCTAGCCCGGCGGGCGTCTTCTCGCGCCGCATCTATGTGATGAATGTCGCGCTGGACCTGCGCCTTGTGGACAGCCGCACGCTCGAAGTGGTCGACGTGGTTTCCTACCAGAAGCAGATCATCGGCCGCGAAATCTCGGCTGGCATGTTCGCCTTCTTCGGTGACGCGGTGGTGGATCTGTCCGCCGGTGGCCGCTCGCTGGAGCCAGTCCAGCTTGCCGTTCGCGCGGTTATCGAGCGCGCCGTGCTTGAAATGTCATCCCAGCTTTATGGCGTCTCGGCGGAAGCCGTCTGCCAGTTCAATGACCCTATCGGACCGTCGAATGTTACCGGCGGTGTCCAGCTCAATACGGCTTATGCCGGTTCGGAGGCTCCTTATGTCCAGGCTCGCACTGACGTCAATCGCGGCCATGACCGCCGCGATAGCGACATCCGCAGCGTCCTTCGCGGCGTCTATCGATAGGGTCGAGAACGACCAGGCCAATAGCGCCCCGGTCGACGCCACTGTCGAGATTGACGCCGTCACGACGGAAATTGCGACCACCATCGCAACCGCGCAAAGCAACTCCGCCGGCGGCAGCTTCGCCAGCGAGGCGGAAGTCACATCCACCCAGGTGACCGATGGCGCGACGAGCGCCACGACCGGCATCGAAGCCGATTCGGTGTGGGGGCTGTCGACCGGGTTTGCGACCGCTCAGGGCAATGCTCTGACGGTGGACGCCGAAAACGGTCTGGCGATGGACGCCGGGCAGACTGCTGGCGCAGGCGCCAGCGTGTCGGCCCTCTCCGCCCTGCGTCTGAACACCTATGGCGGCAATACCGCGCAATCGGCAATGGCGACCGCCAACGCTGTCGAGGTTATGGGCTCGGGCAATATGCCGATGAATGTCCGCCAGTCTTCCGAGGCGGATGTCGAGGCGCGCTCGCAGATTGAGGCCGAAGAGGTCGAAACCGCGCTTGCCACGGCGCAGAGCGCGGGCAACAGCCTGACCGTGACCGGCTATGAGGCCAATATCATCGCGCTCGCCGACCAGGAAAATAGCGGCAATGTGCGCTCAACCGTCGATGCGGACATCGCCCATGCCAACTGGGGCGTCACCGCGATGAGCGAGGCTGCCGGCAATACAGCATCCACCCAGAACGACTGGGGCTATGGCCATCTGCAGGGCAGCCAGACCAATTCCGGCGAGGTGCGCGCCACGACAACGCTGGCCGTCGGCACGTTCGGTGACGGCCCGGTGGTCGGCTCGTCTCACGCGGTTGGTAACAACGCGCTGGTGTCCAATATCGGGGCAGATGCCTTTAGCGGCGTGACGCAGAACAACTCCGGCGCCGTGACGGGTCAGGTCTCCATGCAGCTGGGGACCGGCATGGCCGCCTACGGCACCAGTTCGGCCATCGGCAATGCGCAGTCTGCCTATATCTGCGCGACCTGCCCTGTGGGACTGAACGCCCAGGTCAATCAGGTCAATTCCGGCGCAATCAGCTCGATCACCCAGATGCAGGCCAATGGCTATGTCGGCGGCATGACTGGCACGGCAACAGCCGTCGGCAATGTCTCGACCTTCTCCACCATTGGTGGCGGGAACTAGACCAGGTCGTCCAGATCGACATTCAGCGCTCCGGCCAGCCGCTTGAGCGCTGATACGCTGCCCTCCTTGCGTCCAGTTTCGATCTCCGACAGGAAGGCCGGGCTGATCCCGGCCTTGGACGCCAGCGTCCGCGCCGTCAGTCCGCGATGACGGCGCCAGATACGCACCGGATTGCCGCCAGCCACCAGCTCGGCGACCACGCTGGCCGGAACCAGCTCTTCCTCGCCGCTGCGCACGCGCGCCGAAACTTTCCCGGCCGCCGCTATATCAGCCGCGTCCAGAAGCGCCTCGTACTGCTCCAGCGGAATGACCACCAGCTTTTCACCGGACGGCGTGGTTATGGTTTGCATGGCACCGCTCCTACTCATAGACACCGCCTCGCGCCGCAATCTTCAGGATCTCAAGTACACGGCCCTGATCGTCCATGATGACCCGCCAGTCCCCCACCCGCAGGCGGAGATAAGGTGATCCGGACAGAACCTTCACGTTATTGGCCAAGCTTGCGGGATCTTCAGCGAACTGACTTATCTTGGCCATGATGCGGCGTGCATCCGTGCCCGGCATACGGCGCAATGCCGTTACCGCCTGCTTGCTGTAAGCAATCTCTTTCACATCTTATATTCGCCTAGAGCGAATTCATGTCAAGATTTTCTAGAAAAACCCCAGCGTGTCCGCTTGCGGGTTGCTGGCCATCAGCCGGTCAAGACCGGCATTATAATTGGCAAGCTGGGCCTGCAGATAGGCTGGCACCGTCCCGCCCTTCTTGCCCGCACCCGGACCTTCCAGCAGCTGTTTGAGCGCAGGGTCCTGCGTGAGCTCGCGCCAGGCGCGCTGGACAACCGTCATCGCTTCAGTCAGCGCTTCATTCGCGGCAAGAGCCGCATCGCGGCTGGAAATATTATAGCTGCCGCCAAGCCTGAGCGAGAAGGTTGGGGGCGCAGCCGCGCTTTCATCGCGCGAGCCTTTCTTGGTAAGCGATTTGCCCGTGATCGTGCCGGAGGGAAGCCCCAGGCTTTCCAGCGCATTCTGGCCGTCGGCCCCGGCTTTGAGCTCGATGCTGACCCCGTCGCGCGGCGTGATTCGCAGGAACTCTTCGCCCGTGCGCCGTCCGACAGCCGACGTGCCATTCAGCAACAGCACCGCATTCAGCTTGAAGGTCAGCGAGCGCATGGTCTCACCGGCCTCGATCGTAATCTTGCGCTGGCGCCCGCCATTGACCGAGATATAGAAATGATCGCCCGTCCGCGCCGCGCTCTGGGCCGTTACCACCCGGCTGTCGGCATAGACGATCTTGCCACTCGGCAGGCCGAGTTTTGACAGGACCGAATCGCCCTGCGGATCGACGACAATGCCTGCGCCTTGCGAAACACCGCCGCGCCCTGAAATCTGCTGAGTCCACTCATGCGCGCCGGTGGCCGCATCGAACCCGGCCGCGAACGCATTGCGCGTACCGTTCTGGTTTGCGCCGGGCAGTTCGCCATTTGTCGTGCCGGACAGATAGACCTTGCCGCCGCTAACCTGGATGCCGGTGGCGAGATCATCTACGCCCGTGCCCAGGAATGTCGTGTAGCTGACCGAGGCGCTGGCCCCGTCCTCGATCTTTACCAGGAATGCATCCCGGCCGCCCTCATTCGCTGCCAGAGGCGCGCTCGGCGCGAAGGCCGCCCCGGCGCCGCCTGTCAGATAGATCGCGCCGTCATCATCCACGGTGATAGCCGTTATGCGGCCGCCGCCAAGCGAGCCCATATCGAGCGTCCAGACCGGATCGCCCGTGCCGTCATCGCCGGGCGCGAACTTGGTGATGACCGCCCGCCCGTCAACCTCGCTGGCAATCAGCAGGCCGCCATCCTGCGCGGTTGTCACGGCACGCGCGCGTTCAATACCGGCGCTGGCTTCCACGCCGCGCGTATAGAGTACGCTGCCGTCTGCCCCGATCGCGCGGACATAGCCATCAAGGCTGCCCTGATTGGTCATGCCGCCAAAACTGCCGCGCGCTTCACCGACAACGAAAATCGTGCCGTCATCGCCAATGGTCACGGCGTTGGCACGGTCATCGCCGGCTGCGCCAAAGCGCTGGGCCCATTGCTCCACGCCATCGGCATTGAATTTCACGACAAGGGAATCCTCGCCGCCCAGATCGTTCGTGCCGCCAAGCGCGCCTTTTACCGATCCCGCAACGACGACATTGCCAGCGCTGTCCACGGCCACCGATGCGCCATTGGCCTCGCCCGCTGCACCCAGCACCCGGCTCCACACTTCCTTGCCGTTGGAATCGTAGCGCATGAGGACCAGATCGGACTCGCCCTTGATATCCTGCCCGTTCACCGCCGAGCTGGTGCGGCCAACGACATAAATGCCGCCATCGGGGGCCTGCGTAATGGAATCGATGGTCAGCGGGTTGGCTGTTTCAGAGCTGCGCGTCTCGCCGCCCGGCAAAGGCACCTCGGTGATGGTACCGTCCGCTTCAATGCGCTGTGCAAACTGGACAATGGGCGTGCCATCCAGCCCGGTGATTTTTGAGAGCTGACCAGCCGCGCTGTCGCCTGTCCCGGTCACGCCTGCCATGTAGATGGCCGGCTTGCCCTGCGGCGCAGAGAACGAAACCTGCTCGGTCAGCACCCCACTGATGCGCAGCGCCCAGTCATTGGCCGTGACGATGCCCGCAGGCCCCACCTCGCCCACGCGGACAGCCGAAAAGCGGGTGATGATCTCCTGCTCTTCCAGCTTTGAATTGATGAAGTCGGTGACGTTGCCCATCGTGCGCGGCGTCGCGCCCATTTCGGACAGATCGATGGCGACATTGATGTCGCCGCCATTCTTGCGCACCGTCACCGTGAACTCGACATCGCCCTGGAAGGCCGTCACCGCCTGATCGGCCGGGCCTTTGTGAATGATGCCGGTTGTGTACTCGCTGATACCGCGGCTGACCGCGACTTCGCTCTCCGCCCGGGTAAGCTGGGTGTTCTTCAGAACGGAAATCTCGTCCAGCTTCAGCTTGGAAAAAAAGTCATCCATCTGGCCAAGACCTTCCTGGAAACGGCGGTTCCAGAAGGCCAGATCGGCCGGATTGGCATTGCGTTCACTGGCCGCAGCGGCCAGCGATTGCAGCGCGCGAAGGCCGGTGAACATCGCGTAGAGCTTTTTCTCGTCCTGGCTGACATTCAGCTTGGAAAAAGCGCTGGCGCCTGAATCGAAGAAGCGGCCATTGGCCAGAACCGAGCGGCGCACCGCGTCCAGCGCCGTTACCTCGCCGCGCGGATCCCAGGGCGGTAGCACATCCTTGTCGCGCGTGGAGCCTTGCGTCTGCTGCAAGGGCGCACGCGCGTTTGCCGCCGCATTGCGCGCAGCGTTCTGTGCGGAAAACCACGCACCCAGAACATCGCCTGACAGGCCAGCAATCACGTGTCGCTCCTGCGGACAGAATCGTCCACCAGCCAGTCTCGCAAACCATCACCAACAAAAGGTTAGCCCGTTGCGCATCTGCTCCTGCGGCGTCAATCAAGGCTAAGAGAGTGTTAACGGCTGCGGGCCGAAGGTTAACGCGCATTCGTGATTCGATATTTCCTTGTGAGGACAGATGAGCGCCACAGCGTCCAAAGCCACTGCCCCGGCCGCCGCGAAAGGCGATCTGGAGCCGCTCTTCCTGGGCCGGGATTTTCGCGCTCCGCGCATGAATCTCGATGGCAAGACCGTGCTGATTACCGGCGGCACCGGCTCGTTCGGGCATCATTTCGTGCGAACCGTGATCGAGGAGTTCAAGCCGAAGAAACTCATCATCTTTTCGCGCGACGAGCTGAAACAGTATGAGATGGCGCAGCTCTTCCCGCCCGCGCAATATCCCTTCATGCGCTATTTCATCGGCGATGTGCGCGATGAGGGGCGGCTGGATATGGCGATGCGCGGAGTGGACGTGGTGATCCACGCAGCTGCGCTCAAACACGTGCCGATTGCCGAGTACAACCCGTTTGAGTGCATCCGCACCAATGTGTTCGGCGCAGAAAATGTGGTGCGCGCGGCCATCAAGCGCGGCGTGAAGCATGTCTGCGCCCTGTCCACCGACAAGGCGGCCAACCCGATCAATCTCTATGGCGCGTCCAAGCTCGCCTCTGACAAGATTTTCAGCGCGGCGCAGAATATCGGCGGCGAGGACGGCCCGGTCTTTTCGGTGGTGCGCTACGGCAATGTGGTGGGGTCACGTGGCTCTGTCGTGCCCTTCTTCAACAAGCTGATTGCCGAAGGCGCCGACCATCTGCCCATTACCGACGAGCGCATGACCCGCTTCTGGATCACGCTCACCCAAGGGGTGAATTTCGTGCTGTCCTCGCTGGCCATGGCCAAGGGCGGGGAGATTTTCGTGCCGAAAATCCCCTCCATGCGCACGACGGACCTGGCCCGCACACTCGCCCCCGGCCTGCCGCACAAGATTATCGGCATCCGCCCCGGCGAGAAGCTGCACGAGATCATGGTGCCCGAGGACGATGCCCGTTCAACAGTCGAGCTGGAAGACCGCTATGTCATCGTGCCCCCGCAGCGCACAACGCTGATGGCGCAATGGCTGGACGCGGGCGCAGCCGCCCCTGACGGCTTCTCCTACGCCTCTGACAGCAATCCTGAGCGGCTCGACGCACGTGCGCTGCAATCCCTGCTGGGACAGGCGTTCGGCGGGTAGTTGCCTACCCCAACACCTCACCCAGCGCCGCGCACACCCGCGCCACATCGCCCGTCTGCATCCGCGTGAAGAGCGGCAGCGATAATGTCTGCGCATAATGAGCCTCGGCCCCCGGCAGATGCAGAGCGCCATAGCGCTGCACATAATAGGGCTGGGTGTGGACCGGGATGTAGTGGACCTGCGTGCCGATACCGCGCGCTTTGAGCGCATTCATCACCTCAGCGCGCGTGCGCCCGGCTGCGTGGAAATCTATTCGCACATTCATCAGATGCCGGCACGGATCACTGCCCGGCGGATCGGCAGGCAGGCGCACTAGCGGCGCGAGAGCATGCAGGTGCTCGCGATAAGCTGCCGTCAGGGCGCGGCGCTTGGCGGCGAACTGCGCCATGCGGGCGAGCTGCGCCCGGCCAAGCGCGGCATTGATGTCCGGCAGGCGGTAATTCCAGCCCAGCGACGCCATCTCATGATACCAGGGCTCGTCCGCGCCTTCGGCCCGCTCAAACCTCGCCGCATCGCGTTCAATGCCATGGCTGCGCTGACGCGCCATGCGGGCGGCGAGATCGGGACTGTTCGTGGTTACCATCCCGCCCTCGCCCGTGGTGAGCGATTTGACCGGGTGGAAGGAGAAGGTCGCCGCATCGCCATGCTCACACGCTCCAACCATGGCGCCTGATGCGCCGCGCGAGCCGATAGCGTGACAACTGTCTTCCACGATGGCGAGATCATGCTGGCGGGCGAGGCCCGCAATCGCCTCCATACCGCACGGCACGCCGGCCAGATGCACCGGCAGCACCGCCTTCGCCTTCCCGCCAGCACGCTTGAGCGCGGCGGCCAGCGTATCAGGCGTCAGCAGGCCCGTCTCAGGATCCACGTCGGCAAACACTACCTCCGCCCCGCAATAGCGCGCGGCATTGGCCGTCGCCATGAAGGTGATGGACGGCACGATGCAGACATCCCCCTCGCCCACCCCCAGCGCATCCAGCGCGAGATGCAGCGCCGTCGTGCCATTGGAGCAGGCAATGGCGTAAGCCGCGCCGGTGAACTCCGCGAACTCCGCCTCGAAAGCGGGGATTTCCGGGCCCGTGGTGAGATAGTCCGATTGCAATGCGCGCACTGCCGCTGCGATGTCGTTCTCATCAATGTCCTGGCGCCCATAGGCGAGAAAATCGGCCTGCTCGGTCATTGATCCGCTCCATCGCGTTCGTGTTGCGCGCCAGCATGACGTGAGTCGCGTGTCCGCCAGCTCTCGCCCCGTTTGCGGGCATAGTGGCCCCATCAAGGAGCACAGACGGCGATATTCGCGTTAACAACTGGGAAATACGAAGTCCATATTGACTCATCTGCCGCCGCGTCACGCGATGTTCATGCGGTTCTGGTGATCCGTATTTGCAGAAAAACTTGAGGCCGTGTCCACACGGCCTCATTTCCTGTGCGCATAAAGCACAGATGTTATTCAAGATTTCTGACATTTAATCATTGAGGTATTTTTACCACATTTCGCTGCGTTGCAGCGAAACTGCATCAAATGATGTTGCAGCGCGTCAATGCCTACGCAAAGCTATTGTGACAAAGCGCGGCGTCAGACCAGCGCGAAGCCTCTGCAATGCGATCCCGCCAGCCCCGCACAACGACGCGGAGGAGACGGCGCGATGTATAATTCTGCAGCGTTCGGCTGTGACGGCATGTCCGGCACCGGACCGATCTCCTCTGTTTGCCCGCCGGCTTCCGGCTCAAAAACATACAACAGGGGATTATCCATGCATTCAGACACAATCGGCGCGCCGCGGCGCGCGCGCCCGCTTGCCTGGGGCTGCGCGCTGGCGCTTGGCGGCGCGATAGCCTTCGCCGCGCCCGCAGCGGCCCAGGTTACAGATGAAGCAGCCTACATCTTCAACACGCTGCTTTTCCTGATCGGCGGCTTTCTGGTGATGTGGATGGCGGCGGGCTTCGCCATGCTTGAGGCCGGCTCGGTCCGCGGCAAGCACGCGGCTGCCATCTGCCTGAAAAACATCGGCCTTTACTCCATCGCTGGCATCATGTTCTACGCCGTTGGCTATAACCTGATGTATTATGGTGTCGACCAGAGCGGGGGCTATTTCGGTATTCCCTTCCCCTGGTCGCCGGGCGAACTGACCGGCGATGAGGTGATCGACGTGGCCGAAAACGGCTACTCGACCGCTTCCGACTGGTTCTTCCAGATGGTGTTTGTGGCCACCACGGCCTCCATCGTGTCCGGCGCCGTGGCAGAGCGTATCCGCATCGGGGCGTTTTTCCTGTTCGTGGTGGTCCTGACCGCCGTGATCTACCCCATCCAGGGCGCCTGGACGTGGGGCGAAGGCTGGCTGGACGCTGCAGGCTTCTCCGACTTTGCCGGCTCGACGATCGTTCACTCGGTCGGCGGATGGGCGGCACTGGCCGGCATCATCCTGGTGGGCGCGCGCACGGGCCGTTTTGTCGACGGCAAGGCCATACCGATGCACTCCTCCAGCCTGCCACTGGCAACGCTCGGCACGTTCGTGCTCTGGCTCGGCTGGTTCGGCTTTAACGGCGCCTCACAGCTCGCGCTCGGTTCAGCGGCAGACGCGACCGCCGTCGCGCAGATCTTCGCCAACACCAACATGGCCGCTGCCGGCGGCGTGGTGGCCACCTACCTGCTCACGCTGGCTCTGGGACGCGGCAAGGCCAATCTGGGTGCCGTGCTGAACGGCGCGCTGGCTGGGCTGGTCTCCATCACGGCAGAACCGCTCACCCCCACTATCGGGCAGGCCATCCTGTTTGGCGCCGTCGGCGGCGTCATTGCGACCTTCGGCGCGATCCTGCTGGAGAAGCTCCGCCTGGACGATGTGGTCGGGGCCATCCCGGTCCACCTGTTTGCTGGCATCTGGGGTACGATGATCGTGCCGCTGACCAATCCGGACGCCAACTTTGTCACACAGGCTATCGGCATAGGCGCTATCGGCGCATTCGCCTTCACCGCCAGCTTTATTGTTTTCCTGGTGCTGAAGATCACGGTCGGCATCCGCCTGAAGCCTGATGAAGAGACGGTAGGCGGCGACTACACCGAGCTTGGCCACAGCGCCTATCCGGAGTTCCTGCCGGGAAAGGACAAAGCCCCGGCTACCAGCTGACACAAATGGCGGACCGGGGGGAGCACCCTCCCGCCCGGCCGCCCTTCATCGGTCAGCCCGGGGCAGGACAGCCTGCACCAGACATGGTTTCACAACCGCGTCCGGCGCCGGCAGGCAAGCTTCGCAAACGTGAAAAGCAGGTGCGCCCGCCAAAACGGCAACGCCTGTTCCAGCTGACCATTCTCGATCTCACCTGGGCCTCGCCAGCGCCAAAAAGCTGGCCGGCTCCGGTGCGGTCCAAGGCGCGCGCAAGCTCAGGGGCCCGCACGCCTTTCAGAACCGGCGGCCGGAAAACCGGCCAGCCATACACCCAAGGGGATTAGACATGAAACATCTCATCAGCTCGCGCTACCGCGCATACGGCCTTGCCGCGCTTCTGGCGGCATCTGCCTCTCCGCTCGCCCTGGCACCGTCCGCTCAGGCACAAGAGGCCATCACCATCGAAGCAAACGTCGCTCTGGTCAGCGATTACCGCTTCCGTGGCATCTCGCTTTCAGACCGCGATCCGGCCATTCAGGGCGGCTTTGACATCAGCTTTGCCAATGGCTTCTACGTTGGCACCTGGGCTTCCAGTATCGAGCCGGTGGGCAATTCCGAACTGGAGCTGGACCTGTATGCCGGGTTCGCCTTTGAGGCGGCGGGCGCCGAGTTTGACGTCGGTGCGCTCGTCTACACCTATCCGGGCGAGTCCGACGTGCATTACTGGGAGTTCTACGGATCGGTCGCATTTACGACCGGAGCCCTGGAGTCCACCTTCGGTGTGGCCTACGCGCCTGAACAGGACAATATCGGCGGAGATGACAATCTCTACCTCTATTACGATGCCAGCTATCCCTTGGGCGATAGCGGTCTCAGCCTGATCGGCGGCATCGGCTATGAGACGGGCGCTTTCGGGGACCCGGACGGCGATGGCGATGACAAGTGGAACTGGTCGCTGGGGCTGGCATGGAGTGCCCTCGGAGTGGACTGGTCACTGGCCTATATCGACACGACCGAGAGCCTGAGCGAGGGCAACTCGACGGCAGTTCTGACCATTTCCAAGGCCTTCTAGCCTTTTAGCGGAATGCAGAAAATGCGAAGGGCGCAGCCTTGCGGCTGCGCCCTTTATTCGTCCCCCTCGGACGAAACCTATCGTCCGAAGAGCGACAGGATGATCTGCGGTTCGGAGTTGGCGATCGAGAGGGCCTGGACACCGAGCTGCTGCTTCACCTGCAGGGCGGTCAGCTGCGCGCTCTCGCGTGCAAGATCGGCGTCCACCAGGTTTCCGACCCCGGCGGTGAGACTGTCATTGAGTTTGCCGATAAAGGTCCGGTGCGCCTCCATCTTCTTCAGGTCAGAGCCGAGCCGTGCCAGCGCCGCGTTCACGTTATCAAGGCTGGCATTGACGAACGACACCGCGCTCGCCGCCAGCGTCACCGTGCCAAGGCTGGCTGTGGCAGACAGGGTCATGATCGTGCCAGAGAAGCTCATATCCTGCGTGTTCAGCGTGACCGAACGGGCGGCGTCCGCGTCCGCCAGGAAGGCGATGCCGTTAGGTATGGTACCGTTGAGCATGTTCGCGCCGTCAAAGTCGGCATTCTGCAGAATGACCTGGATCTGGTTGATCAGTGCCTTGAAATCGCTGTCATAGGCAGCACGCGAGAAGCTGTCGATGGAAGCGTCCATCGCGGCCGTGGCCTTTTCTCGCATCTCGATGAGAAGGTCCGAGATGGCCTCGCCTGCCGCTATGGCCACATCGCCGATCGACACCGCCCGGTCCAGCGATGTCTTGACCGATCCGAGCGCGCCAATATCGGCACGCATAGACTGGGCCACGGCAAACACCGAGGAATTGTCCTTAGCGCCCGCAATCTTCAGGCCGGTATTGATCCTGTTCTGGGTGGTCTGCAGATCAATGTTGGTCTTGTTGAGATTTTGCAATGCGAGCATCGCGGATACATTTGTCTGGACGCTTAGCGCCATCGGTCTTCTCCCAGAGTCCCGCCGCCTTTTGGCAGCCCTTCGCGTATGACCGAGCAAAAGCGGGGCCATCAGGGTTAATCTGGGATTAGCTCAATATAATCAGTGCGTTTGCCGGAATCAAAAATGCCTTCGCCGGGCCAGCAGGCCAAACGAAGGCAAAAATTCCCTGCCTGTGCCGGTCAAAATCTGCCGGGCAGGCACTCAGCTCAGGCCGTTTCGTTTATCAGGCCGCCAGTCTCATTTCTCAGGAAGGAGACAAGATCACCAAAGCTTTCCGGCGGCCAGCGGCGCAGCGTTTCGCCCGTGTCAGGGTCCATAAGCTTGTAGATGAAACGGCCGGCCTTGTCCTCGTCCCGCTCAATCTGCAAACGGGTGCGGCCCGTCGCGCTTAGCTGGGCGCGCATCTCTTCAATGGCTTCGCTCTGGCGCAGAGTGTCACGGGCATCGGGGTTAGGCTGGCGTGCGCCCTGCTCCACCGGCTGAACCACGTTGGCCGCCGCGCTGACAGGGGCCGCGCTCATGGCGATGCCGGTGACCGGCACAACGAGCTCCCGCCCGGATATGGCTGTAATAGCGTTCATAACATCACCTGGCTGGCGCTTCTACATTCACGCGCCCCCAAATCCCCTTGAAAAGTCCAATCCCTTTCAGCGCCCGCAGGGCCAAAGTCCCGTTGAAAAAGAAAGCGGCGGAGGCAGAACCCCACGTAATGCCCCCGCCACTCTCCCCACCACTAACCTAGCGGAAGAAGCCCAGCACCGTGGACGGTGCGGAGTTGGCGATCGACAGCGCCTGGATGCCAAGCTGCTGCTTGACCTGCAGGGACTGCAGACGTGCCGATTCCTTCGCGAGATCGGCGTCGACAAGGTTGCCGATACCTTTTTCAAGGCTGTCGGAAAGCTTGCTGACGAACGTTTTGTGGATTTCCAGCGACTTCGAACCCGTACCCATACGCGCGAGCGCAGAGTTCAGGTTGGTCAGGGCCGATTCGATTGCGGTCACAGCTGCAGAGGCATCAGACTGCGTGGCAATATCCGTACCACCGGACAGGCCGAGAATGGTGCCGGACAGTGACAGGTCTTCGTCTGACACGTTGATCGTGTTGGTGCCCTTGGCATTGGCCAGAGCCGAAATGCCACCGGACATCGAGCCGTCGATCAGGTTGGAGCCGTTGAACTCGGCGTTTTCCACGATCGTCGAGATCTGGTCACGCAGAGCCTCGAAGTCTTCATTCAGAGCCGTACGCGACGCACTGTCAAGTGACACGTCCGAAGCGGCCAGCGCCTTTTCCTTCATCTCGATCAGAAGATCGGAGATGGCGTCACCGGCGGCCAGGGCCACGTCGACGGTAGAAATGGCAAGATCGAGGGAGTTGTTGACAGCACGCAAGCTGCCGACTTCCGCCCGCATGTTCTGGGCGATGGCGTAGATGCCGCCATTGTCCTTGGCAGACGAAACAGCCAGACCCGTGTTGATACGGTTCTGGACGGTTTGCAGCTGCGAGTTGGTTTTGTTGAGGTTTTGCAGGGCGACCATTGCGCCCGGATTGGTATTTACACTAGCCATTTCTTGGCTCCTTTCACGTTCTATGGTGTGACGCGCGTTTTGCGTGCCAGGTCTTCTGACCCGACCGCTCCCCAGCAAGGGCGGGGCCAAGTCGAATCACTTTCCCCGGGGAATCTGAATTTCAGATAGGTTTCAGTGGGTTGGCTCACACGTCAAAACAACCGCCTCAACGGCACCCGGCATTTTTTGCCCATTAAGCGCGCATTTACCCGGCAGATATTGCCCAGGCGGCACTTCTTGCCGGTTTCCGAATCAATAATTTTTGTTGAAATTCAATGATTTGCTAACAAACTCTTAACGCCGCGCCTGGCCAGAAAAAAGGGGCCGCCCCGAAGGACGGCCCCGCCATTCTGCCTCTACCGGAAGAAGCTGAGTACGGACTGCGGCGCAGAGTTCGCAATCGACAGGGCCTGAATGCCAAGCTGCTGCTTGACCTGCAGGGACTGAAGCTTTGCGGACTCTTTTGCCATGTCCGCATCGACAAGATTGCCGATACCGCTTTCCAGAGCGTCAGAGAGTTTTGTGACGAACGTCTGATGGATCTCCAGCGCCTTTGATTTGGTGCCCAGACGCGCAAGCGCGCTGTTCACATTCTCCAGCGAAGTGGCGATCTGCGAAGCAATATCCGAAGCGGCAGTCGCCGTACCAAACGAGGCGGTCGAGGACAGCGTCACGATGGTGCCGGACAGAGAGAGATTCTCCGTGCCGACCGTGATTGTCTTCGAGCCGTCCGCATTGGCAAGGGCAATGAAGCCGTCCGTTGCACTGCCATCGATCAGGTTGAGGCCGTTGAACTCGGCGTTCTCGACAATGGTTGCGATCTGGTCGCGCAATGCCTTGAAGTCCTCGTTCAGAGCAACCCGGCTTGGCGTATCGAGCGACGTGTCGCCGGCTGCCAGAGCCTTTTCCTTCATTTCGATAAGCAGATCAGAAATCGCCTCACCCGCGGCGAGCGTAACATCGGTCGTCGAGATGCCGCGGTTCAGACTGTCCTGAACGACACCATACGCGCTCACATCCGACCGCATACGCTGGGCAATGGCGTAGATGCCGCCATTATCCTTCGCGTTTGCGACCTGCAGTCCGGTATTGATCCGGTTTTGCGTGGTTTGCAGTTGCATATTGGTCTTGTTCAGGTTCTGCAGGGCCACCATGGCCCCATAGTTCGTGTTCACAGAATTGGTCATTGTGGGGTTCCTCCATTCTGGAAGTGGGTAAGGGACGTTTTGTCCTGCTGCGCTACGCGCAAACCCCATGCCGGTTCGGCGCCTCGCGCCGCCCTCGCAGGCCTATGATTTCTATGTGGAATTATTCTGCCCGGCGAACCGCTCGCCCTGCCCGGTCAAAACTGCCGGACGCGTTTGGCCTGACCGGCAAAAAGCGCCGCTCCGGCAACCGGGCACAAAAAAAGGCCGGACAGGCGTCCGGCCTCACTGCTCGCCATGCCGTGCGGGCATCACGCCGCGCTGGCGGCGCCCTGTCCCTGGGGGGCGAGCCCCTGCATGATGGTGCGGTTGATCTCGATGAGAGTATCCACCGCGTCATTGTCGCGTATCGCGTCGCTGGTCTGGCGCGAGACAAAGATGGACAGCGAAATGATCGCGGCCCGCAGCGATTCCGGCAGCTTGTTGTCCTCACTGGAACAATCGGCGGCAAACGCCGTCCACATGCGGCGGTTCCAGTCCAGCGCGTCGGCGCGTTTTGACAGCTCCGACGCCCCGCACTCACGCGCAGCCAGCAGCGCGCGCGTCACCTGGCCGAACAGCCGGTATTCTGCTGACCGGGGATCTTCAGTGCGCGCAGCAGCGGTCTGGTAGGCTTGGTAAGACATGAAACGGTCTACCCTTTCGCGGCGGCCGGCGTGCGGCCCGTGCGTTGATCTTCGTACGTGATGAGCTTGCGGCAGCGGATGAGCGCCTTGTAGAAATCGCCCGCCATGACATCGCGGCTGACCGATACGCAATCTGCCAGCACTTCGGGGTTTGTCAGCGCGTTCATGAACTCGGTCATGCGCAGGACGAACTGGTCATAAACCGCGCCCTCGGCCCGCCCCTCCAGATACATCATCATCACCGGGAAATAGATACGGCGTGCAGGGCTGTCGGCCTCATGCTCCTGCATGATGTCCTTTTCACGCAGCACCGACGCCTTGTTCTGGAGAACCAGTATCGCGCGCCGGTCGCCGTTTTCGACAACAGCGCCGTTGAGCACGAATTTCTCGCCCGGCTTCAAGGACAATTTCAGCGGCATGGATGGGCCCCCTTAACAGATCATGCAGATGTGCAGCCCCTGTTGATAGCGATATTCGGCAAACGGGGTGAAGAAACCGTTGCGCACGCCACACAAACTGCACATCGCCAATCGTTAGCAGCTTCTTAATCGAAGCAGGCCTGTGTGGATCAGACCTATGCAATCCAGCCGGCAGGACGCGACCATGAGCATGCTTCTCGATCTTGATGCGGAACTCGCAAAAGGCGTTGAGGACATCATCAACCCGTCGCAGGAAGCGCGCACCACCGCCATACCCGGCCTGGACCTGGACGCCAGCCCCGCCGCCAAAGCCGATCCGAAAATCGCAGCCCGCCTGCGCCGCGCCATGTCGCTGGTCGACGAAGGCAAGGCTGCAGACGGCGCGCGCATCGTCCTGAAACTGCTGGACTCACACCCCGAACACCCGGTCGCCAACCAGGCGATGGGCATGGCGCTGGAGCATCTGGGCCGGCTGTCCAAGGCGCTGGAATTCTATGAGCGCTCGCTGCAGCGCGATCCGGCCAATCCCGAGATTTACAAAAGCCTTGGCGTGCTGGCCTCCAAGCTGGGACTGTTGCCGACCGCAGAAAAATTCATGCGTATCTATTTGCGCATGACCCCAAATGCGAAGGGCGGCGCGGTTCAGCTGGCCAGCATATTGCGCGACCAGTCAAAGTTCGAGGATGCGATCGAACTCCTGCGCCAGGCGATCTATGGCGATCCGGAAAATGCCGATCTGTGGAATGCGATGGGCACCACCGTGATGGAGAGCGGGGACGCCGCCGAGGCCATCACCTTCCACGCCGAAGCGCTCCGGCTCCGGCCGGGCTATGCCCGCGCCGCGCACAACCTTGCCCATGCGCTGGAACTGACCGGCGATGTTGAAGGCGCGCTGGAGCACTTCAAGACAGCCATCGACAATGCGGAAGCCGAGCCCGACCGGATCATTTCCACCCACGGCTATTCGCACACCTTGCTATCCGCGGGGCGGCTGGCGGAGGGCTGGGACCTCTACCGGGCGCGCCTGAACATGCACTACCGCTTTGCCACCAATTTCCTGATCCCCTCCCGTCCCTGGGATGGCGCTGATCCGGCAGAGCTGGACGGCAAGACGCTGGTGGTCATCGGGGAGCAGGGTATTGGCGATGAAGTGCTGTTTGCCAGCACCTTCCACGACGCGCAAAAGGCCGTCGGCCCGGAGGGCGAGCTGCGCATCGCGTGCGAGAAGCGGATGGTCCCGCTGCTGCAGCGTTCCTTCCCGAAAGCCATTGTCGAGCGCCACTACACGGTGGAGCGCGAAGGCCGCCAGCACCGCCACGCCCCGGACCTGTTCAAGGACGGCAAGGCCAATCTGTGGACCCCGGCCGGTAATCTCTGCCGCGCCTTCCGCTCCAGCACGGATGACTTCCCGGATGAGCCCGGCTTCCTGACCGCCGATCCGGCCCGCGTGGCTGCCTTCAGCAAACAGCTTGCGGCGCTGGGTAGCGGCCCCAAGGTGGGCGTGCTGTGGAAGTCATTGAAAATGAACGCCGCGCGCTCCAAACACTTTGCGCCGTTCGAGATGTGGAAGCCGATCCTGAAAACGCCCGGCGCCGTTTTCATCAACCTGCAATATGGCGATGTGGACGAGGAGCTGGCCGACGCCGAAGCGCGCTTCGGTGTGAAAATCCATCAGCCGCAAGACATTGATCTGAAGGATGATCTCGACGGCGTGGCGGCGCTAGGCAAGGCCTGCGATCTGGTGCTTGGCCCGATGAACGCTACCACAAACCTCACCGCCTCGGTGGGCGGGCAGGTCTGGTTCATCCGCCCGATTGCGGTAAGCTGGACGCTGCTGGGCCGCGACCAGATGCTCTGGTATCCCCAGACGCGCACCTTCACCGGCAACCGCTATCGCGACTGGGCAGGTGGCATGAAGAACATGGCGGAAGCCTTTGCGGGATTTGTGAAAGCGCACAAAGCTGAAGTGGCCTAGGCCAGCGCCCTGACCACCTCACCCAGCGCATCGCGCAGGAAGAACGCACCGGCCTGTCCGCGCCCCAGCACCAGAGTATCGGGGAAGAGCTCGGCAAGGCGCTCGCCATGGGCCTTCTGCTGGGCGGCAAGGCCGGGCGTCGGCAACGGAAAGCCCTGACGCACATGGGTAATCGCCTCTGCCAGCACACAGGTGCCAGGCGCGAGAACGCCCATGCGGGCCAGCTCGTCTGTGATCTGCGCTGACGGCGGAGCCTCGCTGTGGTGGGCGTTGAGGATCACCTCCACAGTCAGATGATATTGCCCGTCCCGCATCGGGCGGCCTTGCACATTCGGATAGAGCGTGACGCGGTAGCTGGCAAAGGCCGGATCATAATTGGTGATGTAAAACAGGTCCGTAGCAAACGCCCGGTCGACCACCACATGATAGAGCGCGAGACCGGAGGTCATCCTTGGCGGCGGCCCCGGCGGCAGCGCGCCAGCGGCCCGCAGCAACAAGGCGCCCGGCACACTCCAGACCAGCCTGTCTGCATCAAGCAGGGAGCCATCCGTCAGCGTCAGGCGTGCGCCGCCCGCCGTGCCCGGCTCCACCTTCTCGGCGGCGAGCCCGGTGCGGATGGTGACACCTTCTTCGCGGGCTATGGCCTCAAGCCTCTGTGCCCAAAGGCCAATTCCGCCCCGCGCCGGATAGCGGAACACGCGCGACGGGTCCGACGGCGCGCCCTCATCGCGTGAGTGGAAGGCGAGGCGCGCATCGTGAACCGGATCGGTTTTCAGCTCGCGGGTGCGTTCGGGGGTGAACATCACCAGCCGCGACAGGCCGTAAAGCGTGGCCACGCCTGGCGACAGTTCTTCCGGGGCAAGCCCTGTAATCTTTGTGAGCGCAGGCGCCAGCACATGGTCCAGCGCGGCTGCGCCGAACTTCGCTTTCAGATATTCATCAACCGTTTCAGCATGTTCGTCGCCGCCACCGGCTTCGAAATACCCTGCCTCCACCGCCTCGCGGGCACGGTCAGGCACCCATTGATGTCGAGAAACCCGGTTGCTTTCTGAAACCGCCCGGCGAAGAAGGAGCCAGACGGCAACTGGTTGAACTCAAGCCAGTTTTCACGCGGGGCCAGCGCGTCGTCATCGAGGCTCGCATCACCCAGGCGTGGTACGAAGCGTGTGCCATTGTCGAACTCGAAGCCGTCTATCACGGGGAGCGAGCGCATCAACCCGCCAAGCTCGCTCTCGCGCTCCAGCAGCGTGACGGCAAAGCCCTTGCGTTTCAGCAGGATGGCCGCCACCAGCCCGACCGGGCCGCCTCCGACAACGACTGCGCCGCTCATCGTCCTGTCTCCGTGAAATGCTTCTGGTATACGCCGCCATTCATGGCGGCCACCTCCGGGTGGGCGTCCAGAAAAGTGACGACATCATAAAGGCTTATCGCCAGCGGATCGCCGCCAATGCCCTTCAGCAGCGCCTCCATCATCGCCATGTCGGCCGGCTCATCGACCGTAATCCGGTAGTCTGGCCGCCTAAGCTCTTGCGGCGCCTCCATTTTTACCAGCCGGAAGCGGTCGGGGCGCGTATAGAGGAAGGGCGTCACGTGCTCGCGCTCGAAGGGTTCGGCGGCTTCGCGGGCCGCGATCTCCAGCGCGGCACGGGCGATGATTTCTGCGTTGATTCCGCGTGGATAACCGCCATCTGACCCGCAGGACAGATGGTCCGGGCGCTCAGTGGCGAACACGCCCAAGGCCTTGTCGATCAACGCAGAATCGATGAGCGGGCAGTCCGCCGTCACGCGGACAATCGTGTCGGCTCCGGTGAGATGAAGCGCCCCGGCAAAGCGGGATAAAACATCATCGCGAGAGCCGCGGGCGACGGGGATGGCGAGATCAGCGCAGAGATCGACGATCAGGTCGTCGGCCTCCTCCGCGCTGGTGGCGACGATAATGTCAGAGAGGGTTTCGCTGCGCTGGAGGCGCTCGATCACGAGCTGTAGCATCGGTCGATTACCCAATTCCATCAACACCTTGCCCGGAAGCCGCGAAGAGGTCATGCGCGCCTGGATGATCGCTGCAGCCTTCATGAGAGCCCCTCCAGACAGAGCGCCGCGACCCGGTCTGCGGCCCCGGCATCCACGATATTGAAGGCGCGCGCAGCACGGGCATTTATATCCGCCGGACTATCCAGCGCCGCAAGGATAGCCCGCGCCGCCGTTTCCGGTTCAGGATCAACGGCGAGCGCCAGCTTCTGCGCATCCAGCGCGAAGACGTAATCCGCCGTCGTGTCCCACGGCAGGCAGAAGGCCGGCCGGCCAAGCGCAAAAGCCTCATAAGTCGTACGCCCGCCCAGCGTCACCACGACATCGGCGCTGGCCATCGCACCGGCAAGCGACTTAGGTTGATCAATGATTTCAATGCTTTCACCGACCGATTCAAGCAGGTTCAGCCGCCTCTGCGCCTCCCACCCAGCCCCGATGAGCGCGGTCAGATGGAGGGATAGACCGGAATGGGAGGATAGACGATGAAGCGCCTCCACCAGCGGTTCGGTGAGCCTTCCGGGATCAGAACCACTCAAGGCAATCAATAGCTTGGCATGACTCCCCCCCAGCGGATAAGGGGCTGGCGGGCGCAAGGCCAGCACGTCAGGGCGGACCATGTGGAGATGGGCCCCCACCTCTATCCGCCGCGCCTTGGGCGGGCCGGACTCGGTCAGCACCGGATCATCAATTATCGCCAAGTCGCAGGGAAAATAGCCAATTCTGGAACTGGCGAGCAGCGCGATCCGCCCTGCCCCGGCGGCATAATATGCCTCGCTATCCGCCACCGAGAGATCGGGCCGGTCACAGATCAGCAGATCGCATGGTATCGCCGCTTTCAGGGCGGATAGGGCGGCCTGCCGGTCGGGGACAAGCTGGACCTGAGCCCCCTCCACTTCGATGAAGGTAGCCAGGGAAACCGGTGCTTCTGCAATGACTTGCACCTTCGCGCCGCGTTTCAGCAAAGCAGGGATAAGTGACTGGCAACGGGTGAGATGACCGATCCCGGCATCCCCGCCTCCCGCCGTCCAGATCAATACCCGCATCAGGCCTTCAGCGCCTCCCAGGTGAGGACAGAGCCCCGCTCAAGGTCTCGCGGCACGGCCATTCCGATAATCTTTTCAGCATCATAGGGGTCGATGCCGTGACCCGGACGTTTTGTTTCCAGGTGATCGGCCGTGATGACCTCGCCCGCCTTGAGGCCGCGCTTAAGTATCAGGGATCTAACGGAAACTTCGCGTTCACGCACCTCGGACGGCAGAATGCCGGTGCGTACACCGCCGATGGCCGCCTCCAGACGGCGGATTTCGCGGCAGAGATCGCTAAACTCCTGAGGTGATGAGGAAAACCAGTGGTCCGGCCCGTCCGCGTCCTGATCATAGGTGACGTGCCGCTCGATAATCTTTCCCCCCAATGCCACCGCACCCAGCGCAGCAGTGATACCCACGGTGTGGTCTGAAAAACCTATGACGGCGTCCGGAAACACCCCTTTGAAGGCGGGGATAGTAGCCAGGTTCACCTCTTCCATCGGCGCGGGGTACTGGGCGAGGCAGTGGAGCACCGCAAACGGCACGTTTGCCGCGCGCAGCGTGTCGACCGCGCGGACGGTTTCGGGCAGCAGCGATTTTCCGGTCGAGAGGATGACCGGCTTGCCGGTACGGGCCAGATGCTCGAGGAGGAATCTGTCACGCACATCCGAGGAGGCGACTTTCCACAAGGGCACGTCGAGACGCTGAAGAAAATCGACGCCATCAAGGCTGAACGGGGTGGAGAAGGGAATGACGTCCTTCGACTTTGCGTAGTCAAACAAGGATTTATGCGCCGCGCGCGGCAGGGCCAGCCGGTCAAACAGCCCGCCAATCGTCTCGGTGCGCTCGCGGCCCTCCCGCCCCCAGGTCAGCACCCGGTCCGGGTCAGCCACCAGCTCGGCGGCGCTATAGGTCTGAAATTTAACGGCATCTGCGCCCGCAGCCGCCGCCATATCGACCAGTTCGCGCGCGCGCTCCGGGTCGCCATCATGGTTTGCGCCAATCTCGGCGACGATAAAGCAGGGCGCGTCCCCGCCGACCGTGCGGCCCGCAACATTGAAACTCGCCGCCATCAGCCTGCCTCCGCCCAGAACACCGTCCAGACATGGCGTTCGGTTTCGTTTTGCTTCCAGAGCTCCACCCGCTCCGCGTTCGAGATGGCAAAGCCAGATGCTTTCAGCATCGCCTCGCCCGCCGCCCGGTCATGGAAGGAGTAGAGCGCGCCGGCATAGGGGCCAGCGCGGGCGTCCAGCAGATACGTGCCCCCGCCCTGAGGCGCGCCGAGCCCGGCAAACCAGCTTTCCGGGTGGCGGAACTTCACCCACAGCATGCCGCCGGGTTTGAGCAGTGCGCGGGCGCGTGCAAACCCGTCTGCCATGCCAGCTTCAGTATCGATGAAGGGGCTGTCCCAGACGATGAGGTCAAACGGCTCGGCCGGAGACAGCACGTCCTGAAACGCACCGGTCAGCACGCGCGCCTTCATGCCCGCAGCGGACAGGATCGCGCGGCAGTTATTGGCGGCGTCTTCGGAGATGTCGACGCCCAGCGTTTCAAAGCCCTGCCGCTCCAGCGCGAAGAGATTGCGGCCATTGCCGCAGCCAATCTCCACCGCGCGGCGCTTCGCGTTTCCGGCACGGTCTGAAAAGCGCGTGCCCAGGAAGCGCACCAGATTTTCGTCCGGCCAGCTCAAGACATGGGCCAGCGCCTCCGCCCCCCAGAAGGCGGCAACGCCGGTGCGCACTGCGCTTTCCTCCGCCATCATCTGCTCTCCACCGGCACAAGGGCCGCCAGCCGCCCGGCCATGCGCGTGCCCTCCAGCTCGTCTGCGGTCAGCATCACCATGAAGCCGCGCTGCAAGGCGCTGGCCCCGTCAATCAGGGGGCCAAGCAACGCGCCTTTTTCCAGCTCGCACTTGACCGCGATTCGCCCCGCCTCCGCGATCAGGGGTGCAAAGTCCGGCGTGGCGGCGACGCGCCCAGGCGGCACGGGCAGGAAGGAGAAGAAGGCGGGCCGCTGGAAGGTGAGCGGCGCCATCACCTGCCCCATCAGCACCAGCGAGATGAAGCTCTCCATCACGTTCTGGCCATGGCAGAGCGGGAGAAGCGCGGAATGGATGGCGTGGCCCGAAGGGCGCGGCGCGAGCTCAATGAGGCTCACCTGCCCCTCATCGCTGACCATCATGTCAGCATGGAAAAGCACGTTATCGCACTGAAGCGCGCCAAAGGCCTTCGCGGCGATGGCGGCCACTTGCGGGCTGACCGCTTCGCCTGCCGGGTTTTTGGCGAGATAGCTGATCGCCTGGCGGTGCGGCGCAGGGGTGAGCATTTTCCAGCGGATCGACAATAGCCGCACCTCGCCCCCAATGACCGCGCCATCGACGCCGATCTCCCGGCCCGTCAATGCTTCCTCGGCGAGCCAGTCAGTGCCGTCAAGCGCCACCGGCAATTCGCCCTCCCGCTCCACCAGCACCACGCCTCTACTGCCAGAGCCGGAGCGGGGTTTGACGATGAGCGGGAAGCCCAGAGTCTCCGCCGCCGCGCGCAAACCGCTCGCGTCACCAATGCTGATCTGGCGCGCCATCGGCACGCCCGCATCTGTGAAGGCCTCGCGCATGGCCTGCTTGTCATTGGCAAGGCGGGCGGCGTGTTCGGTGACGCCTTTGAGGCCCAGCGTGTCATTGACGATGCCGGCCGTGATGAGGGGCCTTGCGAGCGGGGCGGGCACGAGGAAATCAGGACGGAACCCGGCAGCGATCTTCAGCACGGCGTCCGCGTCCATCAGATCGACATGGGCAAAGCTGTCCGCTGCGCCCGCGCCTTCCGCATCGGAGCGGCCATCGAGCGCCAGCACCTCAGCGCCGAGCGCGCGGGCAATGGCGATCGGGTCTGCCTGTTCTCTCCCGGCCCCAATGGCGAGCGCGCGCATGATCCGTCCCTGCCGTCTTCCTGGTGCAACGCAAAAGAAAATGCCGTGCGGCACTCGCGATTTGCGTTTTCGCGTTCTAGTTTCTCACCTTAGGTTTGACAGTGAAACGCACCACTAAGGGGTTAACGATCATGCGCTTTGAAGGCACCAGCCAGTATGTCGCGACAGAGGAACTGGCCGCAGCGGTGAACGCGGCCGTCACGCTGGAGCGGCCCTTGCTGGTCAAGGGCGAGCCCGGCACCGGCAAGACAGAGCTGGCCCGCCAGATCGCGAGCGCCATGAACGCCCCGCTGCTGGAATGGCACATCAAGTCCACCACCAAGGCCCAGCAGGGGCTTTACGAGTATGACGCGGTGGCGCGCCTGCGCGACAGCCAGCTCGGCGATGGCAAGGTGCACGATGTCAGCAACTACATCCGCAAGGGGAAACTCTGGGAGGCCTTCACTCACGAGACGCGGCCGATCCTTCTGATCGACGAGATCGACAAGGCCGATATCGAGTTTCCGAACGACCTTTTGCAGGAGCTCGACCGGATGGAGTTCCATGTCTACGAGACCGGCGAAACGGTGAAGGCGGAGGTGCGCCCCATCGTCATCATCACTTCGAACAATGAGAAGGAATTGCCGGACGCCTTCCTGCGCCGCTGCTTCTTCCATTTCATCGCCTTCCCGGACGAGGAAACCATGCGCGCAATCGTGGAGGTACACTTCCCGGGCCTGAAAGGCCGCCTGCTCTCCGAAGCGCTGAAAAAATTCTACGAGGTGCGCTCCGTGCCGGGCCTGAAGAAGAAGCCCTCAACCTCGGAGCTTCTCGACTGGCTCAAACTCCTGCTGGTCGAGGACGTGGACCCGGAGCTGCTGCGCGAGAAGGATCCGCGCAAACTCATCCCGCCGCTCCATGGCGCCTTGCTGAAAAACGAGCAGGACGTGCAGCTCTTTGAAAAACTCGCCTTCATGGCAAGGCGGGATGCGGCGCAGTAGGGGGAAGTATGGGGGGCTGTGAGAATTGTACTTTAGTGGCTAACGCCGATGCGTGGGCCACCATTGTGAGCGCAGTCGTCGGAGCTATGGCTTTGGTGATAGCCGCGTGGATAGCAAAAGCGGGCATTTCCCAGGCAATACGACGGAAAGTGGCGCTCGACCGCGTAGATTTGGCTATCGAAGCGCTTAAGACATATATCAAGGCGCGAGAGGCAATTAAGCAGATTAGAACAGAAACTTACCACCCAAGCGCAGAAGAGCTGGACGATCTTGATACAAAGAGTTCGCTAGAAAGATACAAACACATCAACAGATTACGTATAAGTAAATACTCCAATTTATTTCAAGAATGCGAGAGAATACACATTCTTTTAGAAATATACTATGAAGATGTGGCGCATCAATATTATTATATATTAAAGGTTTGGGAGGATTTAAAACGATCAATACAGTACTATTCCGACCGCGCTGCCGGATCGCGTGACGCTTACACTACAGCCGCTCAAGAACTTTACGAGAAAACAATAAAAATCAAAAATAACGGTGAAGATGAAATAGAAAACACTATAAGAACAAACTACGATCATTTAAATAATATACTCAAAAAGCAAGTTATTGGAAAATCTCAAATTAAAATTTCTTTGCTGTTTTTTGATATTATTGTCTTAATGAGATAACCCCGTGCTTTCCCGCTTCGCCTCGCAATCGCGCCCCCCCACCACCACACCCATTTTGGAACCCATCTGCCCTGACGGGGTTAATAGGGTGAAGCGTCCGGTATCAAAGACCGGGCGTGACCCCCAATGCCTGAACCAAGGAGGCTCCCCATGGCGACGAGTGCCAGCAAGCGCGTAGAAGACATCCGCAAAGAGGGTGAAAAGACCCTGAAATCGGTCAGCCGGGCTGCCGAGAAGGAACTGGAAAGCGCTGCGAAGACCACGCGCCGTCAGGCCCGGAAAGTAGCGCGGCGCGCCGGGAAAATCGAGGACCAGGCCGTCGGCTACGTCAAGGACAACCCCTATACATCGCTCGGCGTCGCAGCCGGCGTCGGCATGCTCGCGGGCGCCCTGCTCGCCCGCCGCTAGGGCTTTACGCATGGCAAGATAGCGCGCTTGCGGGCAGCCCCCGCGAGCGCCTATCCTTGCCGCCATGTTCCATCGCTTCTTCACCGAACTGCGCGCCGCCAAGGTCCCCGTCTCGACACGGGAATACCTCACTTTGCTCGAAGCGCTGGAGAAGGGCGCGGTCTCGCCAGCGATTGACGATTTCTACGCGGTCTCCCGCGCAGCGCTGGTGAAGGACGAGCGCAATTTCGACAAGTTCGATCAGGTGTTCGGCCATGTCTTCAAGGGCGTGGAATTGCTGGGCGAGATGTTCAACGAGGCCGAAATCCCGCAAGACTGGCTGCGCAACGAGATGCGCCGTCATCTGACCGAAGAGGAAATGGCCGAGCTGGAGGCGATGGATTTCGACGAGCTGATGGACACGCTCAATCAGCGCCTCCAGGAGCAGACCGAGCGCCATGAGGGCGGCAATAAGTGGATTGGCACGGGCGGGACGAGCCCGTTCGGCCATTCGGGCTATAACCCAGCCGGCGTGCGCATCGGGGGCACGAGCCAGCAGAAAAAGGCCGCCAAGGTGTGGGAGGCGCGCCGCTACAAGGACTACGATTCCGACCGGGAGCTGGGCACCCGCAATCTGAAACTCGCTCTGCGGCGCCTGCGCAAATTTGCGCGCGAGGGCGCGGCCGAGGAGCTGGACCTTTCCGGCACGATCAACGCGACCGCCAAGCAGGGCTGGCTGGATGTGAAGATGCGCCCGGAGCGGCGTAACGCCATCAAGGTGCTGGTGTTTTTCGATGTGGGCGGGTCGATGGACCCCTATATCCAGCTGACCGAGCGGCTCTTCTCGGCGGCGAAATCCGTCTTCAAATCGCTCGATTATTTCTACTTCCACAACTGCATCTATGAGGGTGTGTGGAAGTCGAACCTGCGCCGCCAGTCCGAGACGATGGCGCTCTTTGATGTGCTGCACAAATACCCGCACGATTACAAGGTGGTGATCGTGGGCGATGCCTCGATGGCGCCCTACGAGATCACCCATCCGGGCGGCTCGGTGGAGCACTGGAATGGCGAGGCCGGCGCGGTCTGGCTCAAACGCCTGGTCGACACCTACCCCCACCTGATCTGGCTCAACCCGCAGCCCGACAAATGGTGGCCGCACACCTATTCCATCGAGCTGATCCGCCAGATCATCGGCCCGCAACGCATGTTCCCCCTCACGCTTGAAGGGCTTGATGGCGCGATGAAGGAACTGGCGAGAAGGTAGGGATGGTGGGGTTTCTCCCCCCGTTTACGGGGGGAGTGGCCTGAAAGGCCGAGGGGGGGATTCTTACAATGCTCCCCCCTCCGTCAGCTACGCTGACACCTCCCCCGCAAGCAGGGGAGGAAAGAGGCCGGCTCGGGGGCGGGGTCCCCGGCGCGCAGCGCCGCAAGCGCGAACGCGCGCCCGCGACTTTTCGCGGAACATCGCAGCCCGGATGGGCTGCGGAACTAAAAAGCCCCCTACCCCGCCATCGCATGATCACCCGCATGGGGCAGGGACAGCGCGCTTTCCACGCGGCGCACCCAGCCCTGCACGGCGGGAAAGTCTGCAAGGTCAAACCCGCCCTCATGCGCGACGCGGGTGTAGGCGACCAGCGCAATGTCAGCCAGGGTCAGCTGCTCAGCGACGAAATACTCGCGCGCCAGCAGGCGCATCTCCATCACGCCGAGCGCGCGGCGCCCCTTGCTGAGAAGGTCCGGGTCGAGATCGCTGGCGCGGCGGGCATGGAATCTGAGCTGGCTGCGGCGCACGGCGATATAGGGCTCGTGCGAGTATTGTTCCCAGAACAGCCATTCCATCATCTTGGCCCGGTCGAACGGGTCTTGCGGGATCAGGTCCGAGCCTTCGGCCATGTAGGTGAGGATCGCATTGGACTGGGCGAGCGTGCGGCCATCGCTGCGCTCCAGCAGCGGCACCTGGCCCGCCGGGTTCAGCGCGAGAAACTCATCGGTGCGGCTGGCGCCCTTGAAGATGTCGATCTCGATCCATTCAATATCCAGCCCCAGATGGCGCGCCGTCCACAGCGTCTTCAGGCAGTTGCCGCTTTCCTTGTGACCATAGAGTCTGAAGGCGTCCATTTGCCGCTCCCACATCCGCCAATCCATTGCCCGGCATGGTAGAAGCGCATATGCGATTCTGACAGCGCAATCGGGCACGGGGTGTATGAAGGCTTTCCAGCCGCGCCTTCGGGCCTGTATGACGGGGCCATGCCTGACAGGATGTTTGCGACATGACACTGCCCTTCGACGCCGATGATCTGAACCGCCGCACGCCGCCGCAGGACTGTGCCAGCATGACAGAGGTGCGTGACGGGGTGGACCGGCTGGACCGGGCGCTGATCGGACTGATCGCCGAGCGCACGCGCTATATGGACGCCGCTGCGCGCATCAAGCCGTCACGCGATGTCGTGCGCGATCAAGACCGGATCGAGGATGTGATTGCCAAGGTGAAGGCGGCGGCGCGGTCCGCTGGCGTGCCGGAGACCCTCGCCGAGCCGGTCTGGCGCGAGCTGGTAGAGCGCTCCATCCAGCATGAATTGCAGGTGTGGGACGCCACGCGCGAACCGCAGCGCAAACGCTCTTAGGACCTAGGCCGCGCGGCGTTCCAGCTCGGTATCAATGGCGCCCAGGGTTTCATCGGCCACGGTGCGGATAGCCTCCAGCGCAGCCGGATCATTCGCCCTGCTTTCCTGCGCAGCACACGCATCGCCCAGCGCCATCGCGCCCACGCCGCGTGCGGCGCCTTTTAGCGTGTGGAGCAGTCTTTGCCACAAGACCGCGTCATCGCCAGCGCGCGCCAACGCATCGAGCGTGGAGACGATCTGGCCACGCAAAAGCCCGTACAGCTCCACCTCCAGCGCCACATCCCCGCCGGTATAACGGTGGAGGTGTGTGCCATCGAGCAGCGTTGAGCCTGCGTCTGTCCGGCTTTCATCCAGCATGAGAGTTTGTTTCCCTGACTGGTGCGGATTGTGAGGGCCCGGCGTTAACACTTGGCTCACAAACACGCTTAACAAAGGAACAAACCGCACCTGATTTCCGTTGCCCTCTGGCAAGCTGCCCTTTGGAACCCTAGCTTGTCCGGTAGACACACCGCTGGCCGTGTGCATGTTTGCGCCCGGCGTATCCGTCCAGACACATCCCGGAGGAGACGCTCATCATGTTGTTGAATTTCACCGCCCGCACTGCCGCCCTGGCCCTTGCCAGTTTTGGCTTCGCTGGCGCTTCTGCCTGTGCAGAAAGCGCTGCCACCCACCAAGAGGAGACAGAATCCATGAGCGCCTTTTCCCTCCCCGGCCTGCCTTACGCCTATGACGCGCTGGAGCCGGTCATTGATGCCGAAACGATGGAGCTGCACCATTCGCGCCACCACCAGACCTATGTAAACGGGCTGAACAGCGCGCTGGAAGGCCGCTCCGACCTGCAGGGCACCTCGCTGGAAGACATTCTGGCCCGCGTGTCGGACCTGCCAAAAGCCTTCCGCAATCATGGCGGCGGTCACTGGAACCACACCTTCTTCTGGGAAAGCATGACCGCGCCGGCCGATAGCGGTGCGCCCAGCGGCGCACTGGCCGAAGCGATCAACGCAAAATTCGGCTCGCTCGACGAGATGAAAAGCCAGTTCAATTCCGCTGGCGCCGGCCAGTTTGGCTCTGGCTGGGCCTGGCTGATCGTCAATGGGAATGGCGAGCTGGAAATCACCGCCACACCGAACCAGGACAATCCGCTGATGGATGTTGCCGAGACACGCGGCACACCGATCCTTGGCAATGATGTCTGGGAGCACGCCTATTACGTCACCTACCGCAATCGCCGCGCCGACTATCTCGACGCCTGGTGGCAGGTGGTGAACTGGGATGTCGCGTCTGAGCGCTATGACGCGGCTGTGGCGGGGAACTAACCCCGTTCCACTTGCACGGATTGATGCAGCAAGCCCCGGACGGAAACGTCCGGGGCTTTTGTTTTGCTGGGGCTGACATAGCTAGCTGAAGCATCATATAGTTTTCTCATGCAAAGCAAGTTTGATAGATCTGTTTATGTTTTCGACTTATTTGGAGTCGTTATTTCATTTGACGACTCACTAGTGAGCAAACGCATCGCCCGGCGCTGCGAGGCGCCCGAAATCGCATTGCGGGAGCTGCAAGATGTAGTGTCGACACAGCAATTAATCACCGGAGCGATGTCGCTGAGTGAGCTGTATGAGGATATTCGCTCAAAGCACGGTTTAAATCAGGACTATGATGGCTTCCTGTCAGAATGGAAGAAGCCATACAGCGAACTCATGCCGGGAATAGATGGCCTCATAGACACACTAAGCAAATGCGCCAAACTGGTGTTGTTGTCGAACGTGGATGCGTACTATTGGCCAACGATTGAGGATCGCCATCCGATCATTAGCCGGTTCGATCACAAGGTTCTTTCCTTTGATTGCGGAATGGCGAAGCCGGACCCAGAGATCTACGCATACACCGAACGCGTAGCAGGTTTCCTGTCGGCAGACTGCCTGTTCCTGGACGACAAGATGGAAAACATTGAGGCCGCCGAGAAAAGAGGCTGGTCCGGGCACTGTTTCACCTCTGTTGCGGCGTTCATGAACGCTTCCGCCACTCCTTGAGGCTGTTTGCTTCAGCCGCCTCAATCGCCGCGAACATGGCCGCAAGCCGCTCATCATGTTCCTGCGTCCAGCGCTGTGTCTCGAACTGGCGGGCAAGGTCTTCCGCCGCCGCGCGGGCAAAGACGGTCTCGCCCGCCGCCAGGCCTGCTGATACCTTCTCTTCACAGAGATCGGTGGCCAGCGGCACGAACTCCAGCACCAATGGGCGCAACGTCTCCACCGCGCCCGCGTCGTCTCCGGCTGCGCGCTGGGCCAAGGCCGCATTGACACGCGCGAACACCGCGCTCATCCGGTACTCATAGCCCAGCTCGCCTTCCGGGCCTGACGGTCCGGTGCGCAACAGAGCCTCATCGAAATAATCGGCCAGCTGGTTGAAGCGCCTCTGCGCAAGGGCGTATTCGCCTTCGCGGTAAGCCTGATAGGCCTGCCCGGCGGTTATGCGGTAGCTGTGGCCATAGGCCATCCATTCCAGCGCCAGAAGCGTGTAGAGCGGCGGCGTCTCCAGCGGCCAGTCTTCTGGTGTTTCATTGTACCAAAGCGGCGCGGGTTCCGCTGCGCCCGCCAGGGGTGCTGAGACGCCGCTACAGGCCATCACGAGGACGATGAGGGCAAGGAGGCATATGCGCATGAGACGGCTCCAGCGGGGCGAAAACCGCCCTTTGCGGCCATGTCAGCAAACCTGCGCCAGTCCGCAACTGAAAAGGCTGGTCAGGCCCATATCAATGTCTCCTCCCGCTTGCGGGCGGGGTGAGAAGCGAAGCTTCGAACGCCCGAAGGGCCGAGGGGGGGGAATCTGAGGGAAAAAGCTCCCCCCTCCGTCTGGCAAGCCAGACACCTCCCCCGTAAACGGGGGAGGACATCGTTCTAGCCCGCCCTAATCGCTAGCGGTGAGTAACATCGTGCTCCATCAGCATGCGGATATAGCGTGTAAAGGGGATGCCTCGCGATTTCGCCTTCTCGCGCACGGCGTCCAGCAATGACTGCGGAACGCGCAGATTCACCTGTGCGCTTTTTTTGGCGAACTCGAAGGATGCAGGCTTGAATCCGGACAGATCAAACTCCGTCAGATCAGCCTGATCGACAAAGCGCTCCGCCTCTTCGTCAGACTTGAATGACGGGAAGGTCTTAAGTGTCTTTTTGGCGCTCATAATGATCGACCTCCTTGCGATGCATGTAGCGGGCGCTGATCGGGCGGATCAGGGTGTTTCCCCTCCTCGTCCGGAACGTGAAGACGATGAACAGGTATCGACCGTCGGCATTGCGGCCTATCGCGTTCAACCGCTCTTCCACGGCCACACTCCGATCCGGAAAGACAGCCGGATCGTGCATCAGCGCATGCTCAATCTCTGACCGGGAGACACCGTGCTTGCCACACTTGGGCCAGTTCCCATCGTCCCAGTCGAACCCGGCTACGGACGCGACCATGATGCACTATATACCAATGTATATACAAATGCCAAGCCAGCAACGGGGGCTTGGTGTCCAATCGGGCCGCTGTCAGTGCGCCTGATTCACCCCGCCCGGCGCGCCTCGGCGCCGCCTTCAGACAGCACGTCTTCGCGCACGGGGCGCGGCGCGCCGAAGAGATGGCCCTGACCATAGGCGATGTCGAGATCGAGGATTTCGACCACCATCGCCTCGGTCTCGATCTTCTCCGCGATAATGTCGACGCCATAACGGGCAAAGAGGCTCGCTATGTCTTCGGGCGCAATCGTGCCGGGCTCGCGGCCCGCCACCGGCATGTGGCCGCCTGCCATCTCGATCAGGCGCACGCCCTCCACCTTGGCAAAGCGCACGCCCGCGCGCTGCAGCTCGGCCAGATCCAGATTGAGATTGCTGACCTGATCGATGGAGAAGCGGAAGCCGTAATCGGCGAGCCTTGCCATGTGGCGCGCGGCCACCGAGGAACGCCCGTCAAAAGCCGCCTGCGGCATCTCGAAGATCAGCGAAGTGGCGAGATCGGAATTGCGGCGCAGGAAATCCAGGAAGGGCGGGAAAAACTCCTCATCGGTCAGCGAGCGCACCGAGATATTGCAGAAAATCCCCACGCGCCGGTCCGACTTGGTCAGCTTGCGCACGATCTGCACGCAGCGCAGCAGAAGGAGATTGTCCACCTCGGCGATGAGGCCATGCTCCTCAGCGGCTTTGAGGAAGCCCGCGGGCGTGACCACATTGCCCTTGGCATCGCGCAGCCGGGTGAAGCCCTCATAAAAATACGTGCGCCGCTGGGGCAGGCCGACAACCGGCTGCAGGTAAAGATCGACCCGGTTGGCGTCGAGCGCATCGCGGATCAGCTCCACGCGCGCTGAGCTGGACACGTTCGCCGCCGGGCCGGCGCCCGCCATTTCCAGCTTTTGCAGAATCTCGTTGAGCAGCTCATCGCCCGGCCCCTCATCGCGCGCCGGCACGGCTGAGCGCGCATAGGTAGCAGGCGTAATCTGGGCTGACGGGCGGGCAGGCTGCGTGGCGAGCTGCGTTTCCACCTCTTCGATGCGCGCGCTGGCCAGCTCCAGCTCCTCGATCAGGGAGAGGTTCGCCGCACGCAGCTCATGCAGTGCCTTCTCGGTCGCCCGGCGCTCCTCGGCGCGCGCGGCTGCGGCATGCGCCTGTCCGGCGATCAGGAACACGACCGCGCCCATCACCCAGGCAAGCCCTGAGCTCATCAGGCCAAACCGCTCGAACGCCAGCGCCGCCACGATGGCAAGCATCGCGTAGGTGATGACGACGAGCATGTCTGTCGTGCGCGGTATGATGGCGAGGCCTCCGTTACGTCCCCGTCAGGCGCGAATCGCACCTGTGCAAGCGCAGTCTATGCTGTACCGGGCCATCCTGTCAGACCTCTTTCCAGTCCGGGAGCTAATCAACCAGGGTAATTTCCAGCTCTCTCAATGCATCGTCCAGACGCTCTGCACGGTCCAGATTGATCGCATGCGAGGCCCAAAGGGCCGACTTCACGGCACGGTCATAGACGGCGATGCAGTCAACCCCGCTGATGCGCGATCTGTACAACAGCCCTTGCACGGAGGGAATCGCATGCAAGGCGGCGCTGAACTGCTGCGCCAAAGTCTGGTTTCTCGCTGCCGCAATATCCGTGTTCACATTCAGCACCTGCAGGGCAAGACCGCGAACGTCGAGGACGGGCAAGGCTCGGCGGACAGCAATCTCGCTGACAACCCAGCGATCAAGCTCGCTCTCTGCCAGATCGCGTGAGACACCGCCTTCAAACCTGTCCCGGATCACCGCTTCAGCAATCGCGGTTTCAAGATCGAGCCCCGCATAAAGCACCTTGAAACTGCGATTGCCCGGCGGCGGAGAAAAACGGGAAAGACCGTGGCCGGTTCCCAAGGGGTCGTCGCGGTGCCGCCGTTTGAATACGCGCAACCAGCGGTTACCGGTGTCAAGACCTGATAGGTCCACCGTGAACCGGCTGACCCTGTTGTGGTTCAGGTTCACGACCGTCAACCCAGGCTGTACTCGGCGGCCCGCACGACCGCTTCGCGGTTACCATCCTTCAGCGCCTCCAGAGGCGCGCGGTGTGCAAAGGCATGGTGGGGGGTCAGCAGCCACCGCCAAGCCACCTTTGGATCGCCATCAGCAAAATCCAGCACCTCGCGTATTCCGTCGAGCGGCGCGTTGTCAGCGAACTGGCTGACCGGGTAGACGTGGGCCCTCCGTCCGCGGGGAAAGGCAATCACCAGCCCGTCCCGCCGCCAGTTGTTCAGGGTGGTGCGCGATATTTCGAAGCGCGCGGCCAGCTCGGACGGCCCCACGCAGATACCTGCCCAAGATTCCAGAGACATCGGCAATGCCATCTGTTTGCGGCGTGCATCCGCGTCTGCACGGCTTAACGGGCGTCCAAGCTCCGATCCTGACGGTATGTGCGGTTGCGGCCCGCTGAATTCATCCGGCGCTACACCCACCTGATGCTCATCCAGCCAGCGAAGGATCACATCATGGAGGGCTCTCAACGCTGCCGGCCGGTGCTTTTGCGGGACCAGCACCACACCCTTGATCAGGGCCGAAACGTCATTTTGAACCTGAGAGGTAATATGCGCCACTTCCGGCTCTGCGATTTCCTGGCCGACGCGCCGAGCAAACGCCTGCAGCGACTCTTCATCAAGGCGTATTACAGCCTCAGAAACGTCAGCACGGGTGTCAAAATCAGCCATAAGACTATCCTCCTGACCGATACAGATAGCGCATATTGTACAGTTTGTCCATATTGTGCAGTTTGAGCGATTTGCAGGTCACGAAAAAGGGCTGCCCATAAACCTGAATTCCCGGAAGCGCGCAGCGCTGTCCGGGACCTTGTGCAGAATAGTTTTGAGACAGGCCCCGGATCGCTGCGCGTCCGGGGGTTCATTTCCGGGGCGGCCACGCAAAAGGGGCAGGCCTTTCAGCCTGCCCCTTCCACAGATCACAGCACCTGCAAACCTAGCTGGTGGTGTGCGGCGCGATCTTGATCTCGACGCGGCGGTTCAGAGCGCGGCCCGCATCGGTGGCGTTGGAGGCAACCGGATAATCCGGGCCAGCGCCAGTGATGAAGAAGCGGCGGCCATCAACGCCGACCTGCTGCAGATAGCCGGCAACGGCCTGCGCACGCTGCGCCGACAGGCGCATGTTCAGCTCACGCCCGCCGGTGGAGTCGGTATGGCCGATCACGTCGACATAGGTCGCCGGATAGGTCTGCAGAACGTCGGCCACATCGTTGAGGATGGGGAAGAAGTTCGGCTCGATATTCGACTGGCCGGTAGCGAAGGTCACATTGCCCGGCATGACCAGATAGAGGTCCTGGCCTTCGCGGCGCACGGTCACGCCGGACCCGCGCAGACGCTCGCGCATCTCGCGCTCCTGACGGTCCATGTAATTGCCGACAGCGCCGCCCGCGAGAGCGCCAATGCCCGCGCCGATGAGCGCGTTGCGGCGGTCATCGCCACCCGCAAGCGTACCAAGCGCTGCGCCAGCCAGCGCGCCGCCAAGGACGCCCGTGCCGGTGCGGTTCTGGGTGACATTGCCGTACTGGTCGGTGGTGGTGCAGGCCGCCGCCATGGTCAACGCCATGCCGGCAACAGTAAGAGAACGAAAGATCATGGCTATCAAGCTCCATGGTGACGTTAAAAAGTTAGGCCCCGAAGACTAGCGCGTCCGGCCGCCTCTGGCCACGAAACTTACATGACAGAGAGATGAACGCAGCTTGAACAAGCCGGGTAAACGCATGAGTGCGAAAAAGGCTCCCGGCAATCGCACCCGCCCCTTGACGCTAACCGGCCCCCTGCTTATCTCCGGCCTGCTGGCAGCCGGGAGCATCGAGTGCTAACGGGACTGAGCCAGAACTCATTTGTTTGCGGGCGCCAACTGCCTGCGCCCAGAAAATGGAGACGTGACGCGATGACTTTTCGTCCTCTGCATGACCGCGTGCTCGTGAAGCGCGTCGAGGAAGAATCCAAGACCAAGGGCGGGATCATCATTCCCGACACGGCCAAGGAAAAGCCCCAGGAAGGCGAAGTGATCGCCGCTGGCAGCGGCACCATCAAGGATGATGGCACCGTGCGCCCGCTGGACGTGAAAGCCGGTGACCGCATCCTGTTCGGCAAATGGTCGGGCACCGAAGTCACGGTTGACGGCCAGGAACTCCTCATCATGAAGGAATCCGACATCCTCGGGATCGTCGGCTAGGTCTGGTCCAAACCTTTCCCTATTCAATCGACTGATCGAACAAGGAGCTGACGCTTATGTCCGCTAAAGAAGTCAAGTTTGGCGCCTCTGCGCGCGAACGCATGCTCAAGGGTGTCGACACCCTTGCCAATGCCGTGAAAGTGACCCTCGGCCCGAAAGGCCGCAACGTGGTCATCGAGAAGTCCTTCGGCGCGCCGCGCACCACGAAAGACGGCGTTTCGGTCGCCAAGGAAATCGAACTGGAAGACAAGTTCGAGAACATGGGCGCCCAGATGGTCCGCGAAGTCGCTTCGCGCACCAATGACGAAGCCGGTGACGGCACCACGACCGCCACGGTTCTGGCCCAGGCCATTATCCGCGAGGGCATGAAGTCTGTGGCCGCCGGCATGAACCCGATGGATCTGAAACGCGGTATCGACAAGGCCGTGCTGAAAGTGGTCGAGGACATCAAGGCCAACTCCACCCCGATCAAGGGTTCTTCGGAGATTGCCCAGGTCGGCACGATCTCTGCCAATGGCGAAAAGGAAATCGGCGAGATGATCGCCCGCGCCATGGAAAAAGTCGGCAATGAAGGCGTCATCACGGTCGAGGAAGCCAAATCCCTCGAAACCGAGCTGGATGTCGTTGAAGGCATGCAGTTCGACCGCGGCTACCTGTCACCCTATTTCGTGACCAATGCCGACAAGATGGCTGTCGAGCTGGATGACCCCTACATCCTGCTGTTCGAGAAGAAGCTGTCCTCGCTGCAATCCATGCTGCCGGTCCTGGAAGCCGTGGTGCAGTCCAACCGTCCGCTGCTTATCGTGGCTGAAGATGTCGAGGGCGAGGCTCTGGCCACGCTCGTCGTCAACAAGCTGCGTGGCGGCCTGAAAGTGGCTGCCGTGAAGGCTCCGGGCTTTGGTGACCGCCGCAAGGCCATGCTGGAGGACATCGCTGTCCTGACCGGCGGCCAGGTTGTCTCTGAAGATCTCGGCATCAAGCTGGAAAACGTGACGCTGGACATGCTGGGCACGGCCAAGCGCGTCTCGATCACCAAGGACGACACCACCATCGTTGACGGTGCTGGCGAGAAGTCCGCGATCGAAGGCCGCGTGAACCAGATCCGCAAGCAGATCGAAGACACCTCGTCTGACTACGACAAGGAAAAGCTGCAGGAACGTCTGGCTAAACTCGCCGGCGGTGTGGCCGTGATCAAGGTCGGCGGCGGCTCTGAAATCGAAGTGAAAGAGCGTAAGGACCGTGTTGACGATGCCCTGAACGCCACCCGCGCTGCGGTGGAAGAAGGCATCGTGGCCGGTGGCGGCGTGGCCCTGCTCAAAGCGGCCAAGGCCCTTGAAGGCCTGGAAGGCGACAATGCCGACCAGACCCAAGGCATCGCCATCATCGCGCGCGCCATCCAGGCGCCGATCCGCCAGATCTCCGAAAACGCCGGGGTCGAAGGCTCCATCGTTGTCGGCAAGATCCTGGAAAACAGCTCGCACGGTTTCGGCTTCAACGCCCAGACCGAAGAGTATGGCGACATGTTCGCCTTCGGCATCATCGACCCGGCCAAAGTGGTGCGTACTGCCCTGCAGGACGCGGCCTCTGTCGGCTCGCTGATGATCACGACCGAAGCGGCCGTTGCCGAACTGCCGAAGAAAGATGCCCCGCCGGCCATGCCGGGTGGCGGCATGGGCGATATGGGCTTCTAGGAAGCTTCTATCCCTTCGGAATACGGAAAAGGGCGGCTGGCAACAGCCGCCCTTTTCTATTTGTGCGGGCTAGGACTCAGAGCGAAGAGCGAACTCGCCGGAAACGAGCCCGCGCGGAGCCCCATCCGCCGTCACCGCCCCCACTTCGAACGACACTGCGGCGTGCCGTCCGGACGTCAGGCGAGGCGTCGCCAACACGCGCTTTTCCGTCACCGACACGCCGCCCAGCTCATTTCTGCGCCATTCGACCGCTTCGAAAACCTCGAACTCCCAGACCAGTTCACAGGCCGGCCGCCGGGCGGCGCGCGCACCCTCCTCAGGCGCCTCCACCGCGCACGCATTCACGATGATGACGAGGCCATACTGCGCCTCGAGCGGCTGGTCCTCCAGGAAGAGCATCACCGGCTCGCCCAGTGCGATCCGGTAATCGCCCGACATGCTGGAGGACTGCGTCGCTTCAGCAACCCGCAGCGCGAATCCAACCTCTACGTCCTCGGCATTTGCCATCGGCGCAAACAGCAGGACCGCCGTGCCCATGGCTGCTGCCGCAGCGGCCCCGATGCCGCCGAATACCCATCTATGACCCTTCATAATTGTCTCCTTCAAGCCTTCAGCCAACGCCGACAGCTGCCGGGGCCGGGTTCTGAGATATTCCAGGATCAGCGACCGGATGACGGCCCCGCTTGAGACGCCTTCCTCGCGGCATCGCGCGAGAAACTCCTCCTTCAGCTGGTCGGGCAGGCGCACGTCCAGCTTCGCGTTGGCTTTCAGCTTTTTGATCCGGTCGCGTTTCATGGCGTCTCCCAGCGTGAAGGCTCTTTGGGAAGCCAAGCTAGCAAATGCGTGTCATGACGCGCACAAAATCCGTGTCGGACATGCGTTTTTCTTGGCAAACTGACCCGCGCTGTCATGGCCCGGCTTGCCTTTTCACCTCGTCATTCCAGAAAGCCCGTTAGGGCTAAGAACCCAGTTGATTTAAAAAAGGGCCTGGGTTGCGGGTCTGCAGCTTCGCTCCGCCCGGAATGACGAAGGGCGGGGCGAGGAAAAAAACGCCCCTACCCCCCTCACATGCCCCTCAAGCGCATCGAGGCGGGCGGTGGCATGGGCGATATGGGCTTCTAGGAAGCTTCTATCCCTTCGGAATACGGAAAAGGGCGGCTCATCTGAGCCGCCCTTTTTGTTTCTCAGTTGGACGGAATTTAAGATGGATGTCATGTCGCGGTAAGGCGCCGCACCCCTTTATTTCCCCCATCAAGGGAGGAACACGTCCATGAAACATCTCATCTGGGCCGTAGCGGCCAGCCCGCTGCTCATCGCCGCCACACCGGCTCCGCCAGAACCACCTCATCCGCCGCGCATGGTGATGGTCGAGCGGCCCGGAGCGCCTCCCGCCCCCGCCGCACCGGGCCGTCATGCCCGGGTGATGCTGGAATTCACGCTTGATGAGGAGACGGGCTGGACGGACGAACACGACGCCATTCTGGACGAGGCAATGGAATCCCTGCGCGCGGCGCTGGATGCCCTGCCCGGCCGCGTAGAGGCCGATGTCGGCCTGCACTGGCGTGACCGCGAGTTTGGTCCTGCGGACCGGGAACGCGTCCGGGCGATGGTCGAACGCGCCCGCGACCGGGCCGCCGAGGCGCGCGCTGAAGGCGAGCATGCAAGGCAGGCCGCACACCTTGCCCGCCTGCACGGCGAACGCGCCCATGCGATCGGCCTGCGCGCCGGTGCGCGCGGGATGGAAGCGGGCCTGCGCGCCATAGACGAGGCGCTGGAACGCGGTGAGGTCACGCGCTACGGCGAAACCCGCCCGATGACGGCGGAGGAGCGTGCAGAGCTGATAGAGACCCGCGCGCGCCTCGAAGCGCGCATGGCAGGGTTCCGCGATGAACACGCCGTGTTCCTGGGCGATGATGCCGAGGGCGAGCGCCGCGTGGTCGTCCTGCGCCGCGACGGCGCGCCCCCGGAGACGATGGAATGGCGCGACCGTTCACAGCGCCGCAATGTCCGCATTGAAGACCGCGATGGCCGCCTGCGCGTCTGGCTGGACGGCGAAGAGCTGGAGGGCGATGCCCTCACCAGCTGGCTCAATTCCGGCGAGGGCCAGCGCATGACCCGCCAGCGCCCGGAACCGCCACTGCCGGGAGGGGAGTGAGGGGAAAACATTTGTCATGGCCCGGTTTATCCGGGCCACCCATGCCTGAGAGCTTGTATTTCGGGCCGTAAAGCGGCCCGCAAGGCCGACCGGCCGCCCGCGACTTTTCGCGGAACATCGCAACGCGGATGCGTTGCGGAACTAAAGAGGCATGGGTCCCCCGGACCGCTTCGCGGCCGGAGGATGACAGCCTTGCTGAGCCGTACGCGAATCCAAATCAAAAAAAAGGCCCGGCATCCAGAAGATGCCGGGCTTTGAAATTTTGGTTGGTCGATAAGAGACGTCTCCTCCCCAGAGCCGTCACTCAAGAAGACAAGACGGTCAGGCCCTGTCTGTTAATGAAACTGACTCGATGGCTCGCATCCGTCAACCCTCTAATGCAAGGCAGGTTTTCGTTTTTGCCGCAGCGCACCCATTATCCGCGCGCGGACAGACGGGTGAGGATCGCCGATACCAGCTCGCTGCGCGGCACCGAGAATTGCTGTTTCTGCTCTTTCCACTCATCGCGGTCGGTGATCGATTCGGCCAGCTGTGCGCCGAGTTTGAGATCCTTGATCTGGACGGTGCCGCTGGCGAACTCCTCCTCACCGCAAATGACGGCAAAGGCCGCATCGCGCCGGTCGGCGTATTTGAGCTGCTTGCCCATATTGCCATTGCCGGTAAAGGCTTCCGCGCGCAGGCCCGCGCTGCGCAGCTCAGCGGCCATCGCGAAATAATCTGCCATGCGCGCCTTGTCGGCAGCGACCACGATGACGAGCGGCGCAGCATCAGCCCCTTCCAGACGCCCCAGCGCGGAGAGCGCGGCAGCAAACCGGCTGACCCCGAAGGAGAAGCCCGTCGCGGGAACCTGCTGGCCGGTAAAGCGGGCGACGAGATCATCATAGCGCCCGCCAGAGGCCACCGAGCCGAACTGCATCGGGCTGCCATCGGGATAGGTGGGGGTGGCCAATAGCTCGGTCTCGAAGACCGGGCCGGTATAATAGCCAAGGCCCCGGACGACCGACGGATCGAACACGGCCAGCTCTTCCGGGATACCCAGCGCCGTCAGGATGGCGTTGATCTCCTCAAGCGCCTCTACCCCGGCCCTGGCGGCGGTTTCGCCTGCACTGCCTGCAAGGCGCGCGGTCACTTCCGCGCGGGTGCCGCCGGCTTTTGAAGCTTCAAGAAAGCCCAGCACGCGCGCGCGGCCCGCCTCGTCCAGCCCGGCCCCTTCAGTGAAGTCGCCGCTTTCGTCCTTGCGGCCCTTGCCGAGCAGAAGCTCCACGCCCTCCATGCCCAGCCGGTCCAGCTTGTCGATGGCGCGCAGCACGCGCATGCGGCGGGTATCGTCGGCGGACCCAAGGCTTTCCAGCACACCATCGAGCAGGCGGCGATCATTCACGCGGATGACGAAATCGCTGTCATTCAGGCCAGCCGCGCGCATCACTTCGGCGGCGAGCGCAATCATCTCCGCATCGGCGGCAGGGCCGGACGCGCCGACATTATCGGCGTCGCACTGGACGAACTGGCGGAAACGGCCCGGCCCCGGCTTCTCATTGCGCCACACCTCGCCAAACTGGTAGCGGCGATAGGGTTTGACCAGATTCTGAAAGCCTTCGGCGGCAAAGCGCGCGAGCGGAGCGGTCAGGTCATAGCGCAGCGCCATCCACTGCCCGTCATCATCCTGCATGGCGAACACGCCCTCATTGGGACGGTCTTCGTCTGGCAGGAACTTGCCGAGCGCATCGGCATACTCGAACGCAGGTGTTTCCAGCGGCTCAAACCCCCAGCGCTCATAGACGGCAGAGGCAGCGCTCACCAGCGCGCGCTCGGCCCGGATCACATGGGCGGCCCGGTCCTCGAACCCGCGCGGGCGGCGCGCCTTGGGACGGAAGGTTTTCTCTTTGGCCATGGGTGTGATCCGTGAAACGGGAATGGAAACGGTATCGAAAGGAGGGCCGGAGTAGCCTTTGCACGCGCCGCTTTCAAGCGGCCCGCCCCTTGCACGATCATCAACTAGCCGTCCAAACTTTAAAGGCCAGTGTTCCAATGCAGCTCATACGCGCCCTCACCGCATGCCTTCTCCTGCTCGCCGCTGGCAGCTCGCCTGTCCTTGCACAGGATGCGGGACAGCTGATTGCACTCTCTGAGCGCTTGCAGGGCGAGGCCGAGGCGCGGGCGGACGCTCTGGAGAATGGCGGCGTTCCGGCCATCGACGCGGACGATGTGTTTCTCGGCGATACCGCCCGCTTCTCGTCCGACATGCGCGCGCTGGCGCTTCATATCGATGCGCATGGCGGCCCGGCTGATCTGCCTTGCATCTTCCGGGGCATGGCCGAAGACGCCGACATGCGCCGCACGTCGCTGGAGGCGGACCCGGCCAGCGTAGAAGACTATCGCCAGCTGGCGCGCACCTTCTCCCACGCCGTCATCATCGCGGCGGACGTGGAAACCGAAGGCCCGGATACCGGCTTTCCGCCTTCCTGTCCGTCTGCGGGATAGATGAAGCCCCGGACGCGCAGCGATCCGGGGCCTCTCTCAACGTGTTCTGCATCCGGTCCCGGATGGCCCTACGGGCCTGCAGGAGTTCAGATCGAACTGTTGCTGAACCCCCGGAACCGCGTTCGCGGTATCCGGGGCCTGTTGCGATCACCTGCTTCTAGTCGACGTATTTCACATTGCAGCCATAGGGCTGGGTCTCGGGCGTTTCCACCTCTTCACCCGCCAGCACGGCATTGAGCGCGATCTGCGCATAGGGGATGGGGTCGGGATCGCCAGCGCGCGGACGCGGCTGGTCATCAATGCCGCCATTATAGCGCAGCGTGCCTTCACCATCGATGACATACATTTGCGGGGTGGTGCGCGCATCATAGGCCCGGCCAATCACGCCTTCCGGGTCCATGAAGACATGGGCGACATTCGCCCCGCGCTCGACATTCAGCTCCAGCGCGCGTTCGGCGCTGACATAGCCCTGCTCGCCGGGGGCCGAGGAGATCACCTGAATCCAGACGACATCATTGCCGGCCGCTTCATCCTGCAGGGACTGCATATTGCCCTGATAGTGGCGCACGACGAACGGGCAGTCATGATTGGTCCATTCCAGCATCACGGTCTGGCCGGAGAAATCGGCCAGCGTTACCGTCTCGCCGGTCGCGGTCGTGGCGGTGAAGTCGGGCGCGCGCTCGCCAATGACAGGCTGTGCATGGGCGGCAGCGCCGAAGCTCAGCGCGGTCGCAGCCAGAAGGCTGGCGGTCAGGGTAAAGGTGCGGCGGGAAATGGCCATGGCGGGAAGTCTCCTCATTGTGAAGGTCAAGGCTTCGAGTGGCACTAGTTACCGGCGGCAGCCTCCACCGCCCGGATCATGATGGTCTCAGTCAACAGCGGCGGAAGGATGTCCGGCTCTCCGCCATCTGCCGGGTACATAAGGTAGAACGGAACACCGGGCGCGCCATGCTCGGCAAGCACCCCGGCGATCACAGGATCGCGGTTGGTAAAGTCGGCGCGCAGCAGGGCGACATTGTTTTCGGCGAAGGCTGACCGCACGCGATTGTCTGCCAGCGCGCCCAGCTTGTTGACCTGACAGGTCACACACCAGGCAGCCGTAAAGTCGACAAACACCGCGCGCCCCTCGCTGCGCAACTCCTCCACCCGTGCCGGGCTCCACTCCTCATACTCACCATTACCCGCAGCAATGGCCGCTGGTTCCAGATTGGCTGTTGTCCAGAGTGCGCCGGCGGCCAGCAGCACACCGGCAATGCCTGCCGCACGCGAAAGCAGGGTCGGCGAGCGAAGGGCCCAGACTGCAAAGCTGATCGCCAAAAACAGGACGAGTATCCAGAGCACGCCAGCTGCGCCGGTCTGCACGCTCAAGACCCAGACGAGCCAGATCGCCGTGGCAAACATGGGGAAGGCGAGGAATTGCTTGAAGCGCTCCATCCACACGCCGGGTTTGGGCAGGAAGGCGAGAAGGCGCGGCTCGAAGCTGACAATCACGAAGGGCAGGGCCAGGCCCACACCCAGGAAGGCAAAAATGGTCAGCGAGGCAAGCGGCGGCTGGGCCAGCGCGAAGGCGAGCGCGCTCGCCATGACGGGAGCCAGACACGGTGCGGCCACGAAGACAGCCAGAACGCCGGTGAGGAACGCGCCGGAGCGGTCATTGCCCTGCACATGGCCGCCGACACTCTGCAGGGACGTCCCGATCTCGAAAAAGCCGAGGAAGTTGAGCCCGATGAGGAACATCAGCGCGGCAAGGCCGGCGACCACCCATGGCTCCTGCAGCTGGAAGCCCCAGACCTCCATGCCGCCAAGCCCCCGCAAGGCCAGTACCAGCCCGCCCAGCGCCAGGAAGGTGAGGATCACCCCTGCCCCGAAGATCAGGCCCAGCTCGCGCGCATGGGCGCGCTCGGCGCCGCGCTTCTGCACGATGGTGAGCGCCTTCATGGAGAGGATCGGGAACACGCATGGCATGAGATTGAGGATCAGGCCGCCAACAAGCGCAAACAGTGCCGCCTGCCAGAAGCTGATGGCCGGGGCAGGCGTGCCGCCGCCAGAGCCGCCGGTTGCTGCCGTGACAGGCGCCGGCGCGGCCAGATCATTGACCTGCTCATCCGCTACAGCCGTCACCTCGATGACGCGGCGCTGCCAGTTGCGGCCCGTAAACGCCTCGAACGACAACACCCCGGTGTAATCGGCATTGATGGCATTACGGGTGAGGAAGCCGGGCGTCAGGTCGATACGGGCAAACCCGTCCTCGATGCGCGCGGGCTGCGGCGCGCTGTGATTCACCACACCGCCATCATGCGGGAAGAAATAGAGCTCGCGTATTCCGTCCGGACCGGGCGCGAATGTCTCGCCTGCCAATGACAGGATCAGGGCATCGCCGTCATGGGTCAGGCCAGCTTCTATGTCCACGCCGCGTTGCGGTGCCAGAGCGAAGGCTGCCTCGATCAGACGGGCGCCATTGGCATCGTCAACGCTCTCTCCGATCTCCAGTGTAATCTCGAACGTGGCATCCTCGGGGATGCAGATATCCTCGCAGACCAGCCAGGTGCCTTCGCCCGTTATGGTGATCGTGCCGGGCTCTGCATCGGCTGGTACCGTCACCGGCACGGGAAGCGTGACCTGGTCTTCATAGCCGTAATTGGTCAACGGGCCGATCCGGTAGGTCGAGGGCGCAGGCCACACCATGTCACCAACGGTCCAGCCCTCGGGAAGGTCCAGGAACAGGCGGGTCGCCTCGCCGCTATCGCCGGGATTGCGCCAGTAGGTATGCCAGTGCGGGGTGATTTCCTGATGCAGGGCGAGGCGGAAGGTTTCGCCCGGCGCTACCGAGCTGCGGTCGCTGACAAGGCTCGCCTCGACCATTGGCCCGCTGGCGCTTTGCGCAGCCGCCAGTCCGGTCGACAGGAAAAGGGCGGCCAGGCATCCGGCAAGAAAGGCACGCAACAAGGCAGTCTCCCTACATTCATCTTCCGATGCAGCCCGACAGATATAGCTGCCATTCCAGTCAGTAACGAGGGGGGCTGACGGTCTTGTGATCCAGCGGCGCAAACCGGATATGCAAATGGCGGCCCCGCAGGGACCGCCATTTTAACTCTACCGCCGTATGAAGCCCGGTTTACGCCTCGGGCGGGGGCGGCGCCATGGTGGGTCGCGACATGGAGGACGAGGTCACCTCACCAGCACGAAATGCCGCACGCGCCATGATCTGCTCCCAGCGGGCCTGGGACAGCACATGGGCATAAATCGCGCCCAGATAGCTGTTGTCACGAAGCTCCTCGAGTGTCTTGCTCGGCAGCTCGCTCAGCTTCTTCAGGGAGAGCCCCCAGTAGGTAGCCACAACCTGCGGCTCCCCAACCGGATTACCGGCCTGATCGCGAGGCTGGAAGCGGGTCGTCTGCTCTTCAAACATATCCAGCTCTTTCATGCGGTCCACGAAGAGCTGGGTGACGGCCACATCGCTCTCGTAACGGCGCACGAATTCGATGGCGCGTTGCGTGAACTCGGTCGGCTTGCCGTCAGCATCGAAGAACTCGAAGTCTGGCTTGTCAGAGAAGAGGTGGGACTGGGTATCCACGCAGACCGTGAAACGGTCCTTCTCTTCGGTATGGACCGCGCCCACAAACGGGTAGCGGCGAACGAAAGCCGGCACATAGTGAAACGGCGCGTACTCGCTGGTCTTCGAGTCGACAAACAGGTTTTCACCAGCCTGCAGCCCCATCACCGCCACGGAAATCTTGGATTCGCCGAGAAAGATAATCGGATAGTCACCGCCCGCAGAGGCAAATTCACCAACCGTCACCGGCACGAAATGCGTTTCGTTCAGAAAATCGAACGGACGGTCGCCGTACTTCAACCCTTTGCCCTTGTGGAGCTGGGCGTTGAGCGGTTCGGGCTTCTTGTAAAGCGGCAGCGTGCCCTGGATCTGGGGCGCGCCGGTTGCGGCATCAGCCATGGAAAATTCCCCTTGAAAAAACACTTGCAGGCTTGTTAGCGGAGCAACCTTTCCAAGGCAACACAGCCCCGCACGTTATTGGTGCGGGGCTGTATGCAAGCCTCTTGCCAGCAGCAATCAGAAACGTGTCGCCAGCGCCACCCGCACATTCCGGCCCGGCAGCGGGATGTAATCCTTCAGGAAGGAGGAGTGAATGCGCGCTTCCTCATCGGTGATATTGCGCACCGCGAAAATCAGCTGGACATCACGCTCGGCAAACGGACGCCAACGGGCATCCGCATTGAGCAGCGTGTAACCATCCGTCGGCAGTTCGTTCTCGAACACGCGTGTCTGCTCGCTCACGAAGCGGGCTTCGGTACGCAAGGAGAGCGGGCCATTGTCGGCGGTGACCGAAAGCGCACCAGACATCGGCGAGATGCGCGGCAGATTGCCTCCGCCATCGATTTCGCCGCGCACATAGTCGATGCTCGCCTCTCCAGTGAAGTCAAAACCTGACAGGGCAAACAGCGGCGCACTCACGCGCGCTTCAAATCCGTAGAGGCGTGCGTCTTCCTGCCGGAATTCCAGAACCGGCAGGCCATCCTCTTCGGCGCCCGTCGGGAACAGCTCGATGAAGCCGTCATAGTCGGCATAGAACACCGACGCTTCCGCGCTGAGGCCGCCCGCGGACGTGTAACGTGCCGTGCCTTCAATCGACCACGCCACTTCCGTTGACAGGTCCAGATTGCCCACCTCATAGGCCTGGGTGGCCAGGTGAGGTCCGTCTGCATACACTTCCACATCGCTGGGCGCGCGTTCGGAACGTGACAGCGTGCCGGCCAGGAACCAGCCCTCTGCCGGGCGCAGGAATACCGCGCCCGAAGCCGAAACGGTGTTGAAGCGGCGATTGGCGCTCTGCGCCGTCAGCTCACGCGTGTCGGCACGGGCACCGATCTCCACGCCCCAGCTGTCAAAGTCCCAGCGCTCGGTAGCAAACAGGCCGAAATCCTGCGTGGTGACAGCCTCGATGAACGCCTCATCGCCGGTCGCTTCAAAGTCCTGGGTCAGCGCCGTGGCGCCCCAGGCACCCTGACGCTGGTTTCCATGGCCGTGCCGCAGCTCAACGCGGGCTTCAAAGCCCTCCTTGTCGAAAATGGTCTGCTCGTCATCCTCGATTTCGGCGTGAACATAGTCGGCATAGGCCAGCGACCAGCGCACCCGGTTAAAGAAGCCGTTGAGGGCAATCTCGCCGCGCAGATCCACACGGCTCTGCTCCAGCACAAGGCGCGGCGCGTGCTCATGATCATGCTCGTGGTCGTGATCATGGTCATCATCGTCGTGATCATCATCATGGTCGTCGTGATGCGGGTGGACGTGGCCGGGAATGCCGTACTCGGCCTCGGTGCGCTTGAACCCGATGCCGACAAAACCCCAATTACCCACAATCGACGCACCCAGCGAGCCGGCCTCAAACACATAGTCGGTGTCCGGGGCGAAGCCGAAGGCCTCGTCGTCATGGTCGTGATCGTGGTCATCGTCATCGTGATCATCATGGTCATGATCGTGGTCTTCCATGGCCCGCAGGCGCGCGGATTCCGCAAAGCCCGGAATGTCGTAGACACCCGCCTGACGGCGCTGGAATTCGCCTTGTGCGACCAGCTCACCCCAGACAAAGCCACCGCGGACAAAGCCCTCGCGGCCTTCATTGCCTGTAGTTGCGCCCAGATAGACTTCGCCGAAGACCGGGTTTTCCGGCATGGTCTCAGGGATACGGCCATCGAACACGTTCACCACGCCGCCAATCGCGCCGCCGCCAAACCCGATCGCAGCCGGGCCGCGCAGCACTTCAACGCCCGTGGAGCCGAGCACATCCACCGCCACAGCGTGGTCCGGGCTGGAGGAGGAGGCATCAAGCCCGTCGAGCCCGTTGATCAGCACGCGCACGCGCTCTGAGCCGAGCCCCCGGATAACCGGGCGGCCGGACGCAGGGCCAAAGAAGGTCGTCGACACGCCCGGCAGACGCTCCAGCGTCTGGGCTATATTGCCGGACAAATCACGGATCAGATCATCGCGGTCGAGCACATCCACCGAGCCGGTCACGGAATCGCGCGACACCGCCAGCGCCGAGGAGGTCACCGTGATGGTTTCCACCTCGTCAGCGAGTGTGTCAGCCAGCGCGCCGCTGGAAGCGGCAGCGAGGACGGAGACGCTGGCGGCCAGCATCAGGGAGGTGCGCGCGTGTTTCATGATGGCTCCTGCAGTCGTGGGGAGATCACGCCGCCGGACAAGCCAACAGCGCAACGTTATACTGTTGCGCGACGTCATATTATTACATAACGCTCGCTGGCAACCCCGCGCGCTGCACCCATATGCAGAAAGGCTCGCGCTTTTGCCGCGATCGCTGTATCGGTGAGGCTTATGGGACACACGCACACCAGTACCGAGACCAAGCTCGCCAAGGCCGACGCCCTGTGCGCGCAGAAAGGCCTGTCGCTCACCCCCTTGCGCAAGCGCGTGCTTGAGCTGCTGCTGGAGGCGGGCGGGCCGGTGAAGGCGTATGATCTTCTGGCTGCGCTGAAACCCGATGGCAGCGCCCAGCCACCAACCATTTACCGCGCGCTCGACTTCCTCACCCAGGCAGGCCTTGCCCACCGGGTAGAGGCGCTCAACGCCTATCTGGCCTGCGTCCACGGGCATGGTGACGAGATCGCCGAGCTGTTCATCTGCGAGACCTGCGGCACGGTGCGCGAGCAGCACGCCCCTGCCCTGCCCGATCATACCCCGGAAGGGTTTCAGATCGCCCGCTCCGTGCTGGAGCATTACGGGCGCTGCGCAGCCTGCAGCAAGGCGTGACGCGCCAGCCCGAACCGGCCTAGGCTTTTACCGGTCAGACAAAGAGGCGGGAGGCCAGCATGCAAGAGCTGTGGCGCGGCAATGCGAATGCGTGGGAGTGCGATGAGCTGGGGCACATGAATGTGCGCTTCTACATCGCCAAGGCCATGCAGGCGGCCGGCACGCTGTCCGACCTCGCCGGCATGCGCCATGCCTTCCGCAGCGACGCCATCGCCACGCTGATCACACGCGAGCTGCAGGTGCGCTATCTGGCCGAGTGCCATGCCGGTGTGCCGCTGGTCATCCATGGCGGGGTGACAGAAGTTGGCGAGGACAGTTTGGAGCTGGCCCTCATCATGGAGCACACCGTCAAGGAGCGCCCGGCGGCCAGCTTCCTGATACGCCTCGATCATTGCGATCCGCGTTCGGGCAAATCCTTCAACTGGTCAGACCGGCTGCGCGAGGGGCTGGAGGCGCTGCGTATCGAGCGGCCTGCCGAAGTGACGCCGCGCACCCTCACCGCCTCCAAACCGCGCAGCGACATCTCGCTGAAGCTCGCCGACAGGCTGGGCATGGCGGTGACAGGGCGCGGCCGCTTCGGGCCGGAAGATGCCGATATTTTCGGGCGCATGCGCGCGGAATCCGCCATCGGCAAAACCTCCGACAGCGTGATCCATTTCAGGGACGGCTTCCCCGAAGAATGGTCCGCCCATGGCGACGGGGCCGGGCTGGAGCTTGGCGGCGCGCTGCTCGAAGCGCGCATCATCTATCGCCGCCTGCCTTTGCCCGGAGATGGCTATCTGATGCGTTCCGGGCTTATCGGCGCGAACGAAAACGTCCGCTCGCTGGTCCACTGGATGCTGGACCCTGTTAGCGGCCAGCCGCTCTGGTCCATCGAAGGCGTCGCCTGCATGATGGACCTCAAGGCCCGCCGCCTGTTCAAGACACCGCCTGACCGGCTGGCGGAATTGCGGGCGAAGGTGATTGAAGGTTTGAGCGTTTAGGGGGCTCGCGCCATTGATAGCTGGGAGATAGCTGATGAAGTATTCTCGCGAAAACGCCGCGCTCCGCTTCGAAGGCTTTCTGGCTGGGAATGACGGAGAGCCTACAGACGAGCCTGCGGCCGTGGTCATACACCTGCCGGACCAAGCCAGTGCAACCAATCCGGCTATCTTGGTCGAGGTGTTTCGTGGCGACCTGACATCGCCCTGGACCACCAAACGCATCTGCGGCGAACACACTCTTCAGTCGCTATCCATGGCTCTTCGGTTTTCTGAAGCGCTGATTGCAACTTTTCGTTGATTTTTGTCGCGAGCGGCGCTAGCTCTGTCCAACCTCCATAGTTTGGCGGAGAGAAAGAAATGAATATATATCGCATTGCCGTTACCGCGATCTTCCTTGCTTTCGTTGCAACCACTAACGCCGACGCCCAAAATAATCCTAGTAGTGGAGCCTGTCTCGATTTCCGGAATTGCAATTCTGGCTCGCCGGGGCTGAACGATCCGCATGGGCAAATATTTGATAGCTCTTATTTGAACTACCTAGCCGGGCAATTTGGTGCCAGATTAAGCACCTTCCAGTGCCTCGCCGAAGAGTGCCAAATGCCAAAAGCCGAGTGCGAGGCCTACTGCGACCGCATTTACAACAACATTATCGAATGGTGCCGCAGCCTGAGGACCAGCCAAGAGCGAGCAGTATGCTATGGCGACGCTTCCGCTGAATACGGGCGATGCCTTGCCCGCTGCCCAAGAAGCTAGCAGGCCCTACCGGCTTGCCAACCGAACTGTCGAGAGGGGCGCAGCCAACAAAAAAACCCCGGTGCGTCACCGCACCGGGGCTCTTCGTCAGTCATTCACCTGAAAATCAGGCCGCCTTCTTCGGCGCGAAGCGGGCGTAGAAGGTTTCCTTCTTCGCCGCCATGTCGCGCAGGAGCTGGGGCACCTCGAACGGCTTGCCGTACTTCTTGGCGAGCTCGTCGGCACGTGTCACGAACACGCCGGTGCCAACCGTGTCGATGAAGGAGATCACGCCGCCGGTATAGGGCGCAAAGCCCCAGCCGAGGATCGAGCCGACATCGGCCTCGCGCGGGTCTTCAACAATGCCTTCGGCCATGGTGCGGGCCGCCTCGATGGCTTGCGCGTAGAGGATACGGTCCTTGATCTCGCCCACGCTGGGCTGCTGGTCTTCGGGCAGCAGCTTGCCGCCCGGAGCGAACTGACCCAGCTCGTCCCACAGGCGCTTGCCGCCCTCCTCATAGACGTAGAAGCCCTTGGCATTCTTGCGGCCATAGCGGCCGAGCTCATACATCTTCTCGATGACCTGTGCGTTGGGCGTGTCTTCGAACTGGTCGCCCAGATCCTTCTTGGTCTGCTGGAGCACCTTGTAGCCGAGATCGATGGCCACCTCGTCCTGCAGGGAGAGCGGGCCGACGGGCATGCCCGCCATCTTGGCCGCATTCTCGATGAGGGCGGGTTTCACGCCTTCGGTCAGCAGATACATGCCCTGCTCGATATAGCGCATCACGCAGCGGTTTGCGTAGAAGCCGCGCGTATCGGCCACCACAATCGGCGTCTTCTTGATCTTGCCGACGAAATCGATGGCGCGGCTGACGGCGAGATCGCCCGTCTTCTCGCCCACGATCAGCTCGACCAGATTCATCTTCTCGACCGGCGAGAAGAAGTGAATGCCGATGAAATTGTCCGGACGCTCCGAAGCCTTCGCCAGCGAGCTGATCGGAATGGTGGAGGTGTTGGAACCAAAGATCGCGCCCTTGGGCATGACAGCTTCGGCCTTTTTGGTGATCTCGGCTTTCAGGTCGGAGTTTTCAAACACCGCCTCGACGACGAGATCGACGTCTTTCAGCGCGCCGTAATCGGTCGTCGCGGTGATGAGGTCAGCCAGCTTTTTGGCCTTCTCCTCGCTGATCTTGCCGCGTTTCACGCCCTTGGCGAAGAAGTCGACCGCGTGCTGCTTGCCCTTGTCGGCGCCTTCCTGATTGACGTCGATCAGCACAACCTCGATCCCGGCCTGGGCCGACACGGTGGTGATGCCCGCACCCATGAAGCCTGCGCCGATGACGCCGATCTTCTTGATCTCGGATTTCTCCTGACCGGCGGGGCGGCGGCTGCCCTTGTCCAGCGATTGCTTGGACAGGAAGAGCGAGCGGATCATGTTGCGGCTTTCCGGGCGCATCAGCAGCTTGGTGAAATAGCGGCTCTCAATGCGCAGACCCGCATCCATCGGCACCTGCAGGCCCTCATAGACGCAGGACAGGATGTAGCGCTGGGCCGGGTAGTTGCCGTAGGTCTCTTTAAGCAGCATGGGGGACGCGCCGCCGAAAATCTGCATGCCCTGCGGGTGGAAAGGACCACCGCCGGGGATTTTGAACTTGTCCTGATCCCAGGGCTGCTTCGAGCCGAGCGGATTGGCCTTCACCAGCTCTTTCGCCTTGGCAACGATCTCCGAAGCAGGGGCCACTTCGTGGACCACGCCCTGCTGCTTGGCAGTGTCCGCATCCAGCTGCTTGCCCTGCAGCATGACAGGGGCCGCATTCATCACGCCGACAAGGCGCGGCAGGCGCTGCGTGCCGCCACCGCCGGGCAGAACGCCGACAAGGCTTTCGGGCAGGCCGAGCTTGGCGCCGGTATCGTTCGCCATCACGCGGTAATGACAGGCCAGCGTCACCTCGAACCCGCCGCCGAGCGCGAGGCCATTAATGGCCGCCGCGACCGGCTTACCGCAGGTTTCCAGCGCGCGCAGCTGCGAGTTCAGGCGGAAGGCAGTGTCAAACAGCTTCTGCTTGGCTTCCTCTTCGGACAGACCTTTCAGGTCCAGCATGCCTGCGCCCAGCTCGGAGAGGTCCGCGCCTGCGCAGAACGCCTTCTTGCCGGAGGTAATGACCGCGCCTTTGATTGCGTCGTCAGAGCCGATCTTGTCGACGATCTGGCCCAGCTCGGCCATCACCGCGGCCGAAAGCACGTTCATGGATACGTTGGGTGAGTCAAAGGTGATGAGGGCAATGCCGTCGCCATCCAGCTCGAATTTGAAATGTGTGTAGCTCATTTTGTTTCTCCTGCGCCCTCGCCCTTCGAGACGCCACGTTGTGGCTCCTCAGGGTGAGGGCTTGGTTCTGTGCTGTTGTCCCTCATCCTGAGGAGGCCGTCAGGCCGTCTCGAAGGACGAGGGACAGGCAAACCCTGTGACCTAGACCCGCTCGATGATGGTGGCTGTGCCCATGCCGCCGCCGACGCAGAGCGTGGCGAGCGCCGTGCCCTTGCCGGTGCGCTCCAGCTCATCCAGCAGCGTGCCAAGGATCATCGCGCCGGTCGCGCCGAGCGGGTGGCCAAGCGCAATCGCGCCGCCATTGACGTTCACCTTGTCGTGCGGGACGCCTAAGTCTTCCATGAAGCGCAGAACGACCGCGGCAAACGCCTCGTTCATCTCGTAAAGATCGATGTCGGATGCGCTCATGCCGGCTTTCTTCAGCGCCTTGCGCGCAGACGGGGCCGGGCCGGTCAGCATGATGGTCGGCTCGGACCCGATGGAGGCCATGGAGCGGATGCGCGCGCGGGGTTTCAGGCCCAGTCTCTCGCCCATCTCCTTGTTGCCAACCAGAATGGCCGCCGCGCCATCCACGATGCCGGACGAGTTGCCCGCATGGTGGACGAAGTTGATCTTCTCAACGTCCGGATAGCGCTGGATCGCCACGTTATCGAGCCCCACAAAGGCCGCGAGATCACGGAAGGCGGGCTTCAGGCTCGCCAGTGACTGCATGTCGGTTTCGGGGCGCATATATTCGTCATGGTCCAGCTGGGTGAGGCCGAGCTGGTTCTTCACCGCGACGACCGACTTCTTGAAGCGGCCTTCATCCCACGCCTTCTTGGCGCGCTTCTGGCTCTCCACAGCGTACGCGTCCACATCATCGCGCGAATAGCCATATTTGGAGGCGATGAGATCAGCGGAGATGCCTTGCGGCACGAAGTAATGGTCAAACGCCATTTCCGGATCGACGACCATCGCGCCGCCATCAGAGCCCATCGGTACGCGGCTCATGGCTTCCACGCCGCCGCCAATGGCCATGTCGGCCTCGCCGGACATGACTTTCGCAGCCGCCAGGTTCACCGCCTCAAGGCCAGAGGCGCAGAAACGGTTCACCTGAAAACCAGACGCCGTCTCGGCATAGCCGGCATTGAGCGCCGCTGCGCGGGCAATATTGCCGCCCTGCTCGCCCACCGGCGAGACGCAGCCCAGGATCACGTCATCAATGACGCTGGTATCGAGATTATTGCGCTCGCGGATCGCCTCGAGCTGCTGGGTAGCCAGCTGCAGAGCCGTGATCTCGTGCAGCGTGCCGTTCTTCTTGCCTTTGCCGCGCGGGGTGCGCGTGGCGTCGTAAATATAGGCGTCGGTCATGGGAGACTCCCTGTTGGCGGTTTCTTATTGGCAGCGGTATCGGATCCAGTCGTAATGACCGTCCTCCACCGTGATTTCGTCCGGGCCGGTGGCCCTTATGGTCAGTGTCCTGTCAGGCTCGCTCTGGCCTTCGGCGGTGCAGGAGACACGGGCAAAGCTCATATCGCCTTCCCGGCCCAGCGTGTTTACCGCGCAGACAAGCTCGTAAAGGGCCCAGCGCTCGGCGGTGAGCGTGAACATGCCTTCGCGTTCGCAGGCGCGGCTCATGCCCCAGCGCCCGGCGAAATTGGCGTTGAAATGGTCGAAAGCGTCGTCAGGCGCGGGTTCCACGCCAGCTTGCTCTGCCTCATCCTCAACGGTCATGCCGTCAACCGGGTCTGGGCGCATATCCTCTTCCGGCGGACGCTCGGGCGGCTCGCACGCGGCAAGCATGACGGCAGCGGCAAGGGCGGTGAAAAACATATAGCGGGTCATCGGGAATCTCCGTTTCCGGCCCCCTTCACCACTACGTCGAAATTCACCGAGTTCGCGATGAAGCAGCGCTCATGGGCCTCGTGATGAAGCCGGGCGATGTCTTCAGCGCCCGGGCGCCTGTCACCTGAAAAGGTTATCCCGGGCCGAAGTTCCACGAATGTCATGCCCGTGCGCCCATCCTCGCGCTTGCCGAGCGCGCCAATCGCCTTGTCCTCATAACGGTCGACGGTGAAGCCCGCCTTGGCGGCCAGCGCGAGGAAGAACAGCATGTGGCAGCTGGAAAGCGCCGCCACGATAGCCTCTTCCGGGTCCACCGCCGCCGGGTCCGACATCGGCTCCGGAACCGAGCTGGGTGCCGACGACCCCGCCACAACCGCCCCGCCATCAAAGTGCCAGTCATGGCGCCTTGAATAGCGGTTGGACGCGAAGTCCTGGCCATCGCGCTCCCAGACAATCGTGGCGGTGTGTTCGCTCATCCCTACAGAGTCCGTGAGATCAGCAGCTTCATGATCTCGTTGGTGCCGCCATAGATGCGTTGCACACGCGCATCGCGCCACATGCGGGCAATCGGGTACTCGTTCATGAAGCCATAGCCGCCATGCAGCTGCACGCATTCGTCCACCAGCTCGCACTGGATGTCGGTGACCCAGTATTTCGCCATGGAGGCGGTAGAGGCATCGAGCTTGCCCTGGATGAGCAGGTCCGAGCAGTGCTGGACGAACACCTCGGCGATGGTCGCCTTGGTCTTCAGCTCGGCCAGCTTGAACTGGGTGTTCTGGAACTCGATGATGGATTTGCCGAACGCCTTGCGGTCCTTAACATAGGCAATCGTCTCGGCGAGCGCGCGCTTCATCATGCCCACGCCCTGCACCGCGATCTGCAGGCGTTCCTGCGGCAGCTGTTCCATGAGGTGGATAAAGCCCATGCCCTCGCTCTCGCCGAGCAACGCGTCGGCCGACACCCACATATCCTCGAAGAACAGCTCTGCCGTGTCCTGGGCTTTCAGGCCCACCTTGTCGAGATTGCGCCCGCGCCGGAAGCCTTCCAGCCCGTCGGTTTCCACGAGGAAGAGCGAGGTGCCCTTGGCGCCGGCCTTGGGATCTGTCTTGGCCACAACGATGATGAAATTGGCCGTGCCGCCATTGGTGATGAAGGTTTTCGCGCCATTGATGCGATAGCCATTGCCGTCTTTCACGGCAGTGGTTTTCACGCCTTGCAGGTCGGAACCTGCGCCCGGCTCGGTCATCGCAATCGCGCCGACATATTCGCCGGAAATGAGCTTGGGGATCAGCTTTTCTTTTTGCTCTTTCGTGCCGTAATGCCAGACATAGGGGCCGACGATGGAGTTGTGCAAAGACGCGCCCCAGCCATCCACGCCGAGCTCCGACACGGCCATGTGGAAAGCGTAGTCGTGGCGCCAGTCGCCGCCCGCACCGCCGAACTCTTCTGGCGCTGCCGGGCAGAGAAGCCCGGCTTCACCGGCCTTGGTCCAGACTTCGCGGTCGACCGCGCCTTCCTTCTCCCAGCGGTCGCCATGCGGCAGGCATTCCTTTTCCAGGAAGCCGCGTACGGCATGATCGAACATATTGACGTCTTCCTGGTCGAGCCAGGCGGGCTTGGGATTGGCCAGAATGGCGGCGGCATTGGCGGACATGGGGGTCGTCTCCTCCGGTCTAGTCTTGTTTCGTGTTTCCAGCCCTCGTGCTTCGAGCGTCACTGCGCTCCTCGACATGAGGGCTGACGGCGAACCCTCATCCTGAGGAGCGCGTCAGCGCGCCTCGAAGGATCAAGGGTTCGCAAGTCATCAGAACTGCTCAGCCGTCAGCGCCATCATGGTGTCGGCGCCGGCCTCCACCTTGGCCAGATGCGCGTCGGCGTCGGGCAGCCAGCGCTGCAGGAAATAGTGCCCGGTCGCCAGCTTGGAGGCGTAGATCGGATCGTCAGAGCCTTCCGCGATCTTCTCCAGCGACACTTTCGCCATCCGCCCCCACATCCAGGCAAAGCAGGTCAGGCCAAAGAGGTGGAGGTAATCGGTCGAGGCCGCTCCGGCATTGTCGAAATTCTCAAGACCCTTCTCGACCAGCCAGTTGGTGGCTTTCTGCAGCTTGGCCTTGGTCGCGGCGAGGCCGTCCAGGAAGGGCTCCAGCTCCTTATTGCCTTTATTGTCGGCCACGAAGGCGTCCATCTCGGCAAAGAAGGTGTTGATCGGGCGCATCCCGTTCATGGCGAGCTTGCGGCCCACCAGATCGAGTGCCTGCACGCCGTTGGTGCCTTCATAGATCAGGGTGATGCGGGCATCGCGCAGGAGCTGTTCGATACCCCATTCGCGGGTGAAGCCTGACCCGCCATGGATCTGCAGGCCTTTCGAGACGCTGTCATACCCCTTGTCGGTGAGATATGCCTTCACGATCGGGGTGAGCAGCGCCATGTAGTCGCCCGACTTGGTGCGGGTTTCCTCGTCGGCCGCCTTGTGTTCGAGATCGCCCTGCAGCGCGGTCCACAGCGTGAAGGCGCGGCCCGCCTCGACGAACACTTTCTGGTCCATCAGCATGCGGCGCACATCGGGATGGACGATGATCGGGTCGGCGGGACCATCAGGATTTTTCGGCCCCGTCAGCGAACGGCCCTGAATGCGGTCCTTCGCGAACGCCAGCGAGTATTGATAGGCGGTTTCGGCGAGCGCCAGACCCTGCAGGCCAACGCCGAGGCGCGCCTCGTTCATCATGACGAACATGATGCGCAGGCCCTTGTTTTCCTCGCCGACGAGCCAGCCGGTCGCCTCGTCATAATTCATCACGCAGGTGGCATTGCCGTGAATGCCCATCTTCTCTTCCAGCCCGCCGCACTTCACGCCATTGCGCTTGCCCGGATTGCCATTCTCGTCGGGGATGAATTTGGGCACCACGAAGAGCGAGATACCCTTCACGCCAGCAGGCGCACCCTCGACGCGGGCGAGCACCAGGTGGATGATGTTCTGGCTCATCGGATGTTCACCGGCCGAGATCCAGATCTTCTGACCGGAGATTTTGTAGGTGCCATCGCCATTGGGCACCGCCTTGGTGCGCAGCATGCCAAGATCGGTACCGCAATGCGGCTCGGTCAGGTTCATCGTGCCTGACCACTCGCCGGAGATCATTTTGGGCAGGTAGAGCTGCTTCTGCTCGTCAGACCCGCCGACATGGAGCGCCTGTGCGGCGCCCCCCGTAAGGCCCGGATACATGCCGAACGCCATATTGGTGGCCGTCACCATCTCGTTGAAGGCAAGGTTCAGATAGTGGGGCAGGCCCTGCCCGCCATATTCGGGATCGGCAGAGAGTGCCGTCCAGCCACCTTCGGTCAGCTGGTCATAGGCTTCTTTAAAGCCGTTGGGGACTACCACTTCGCCGTCAGGCTGGAGGCGGCAGCCCTCATGATCGCCTACCTTGTTGAGCGGGTAGAGTACGTTCTCGCAGAACTTGCCGCCCTCTTCGAGAATGGCATCGACAATATCGGCGCTGGCATCGGAAAAGCCCGGCAGATTGCTGTATTGCTGGATGTTCAGCACATCGTTGAGGACAAAGCGCTGGTCACGGATAGGGGCGCGGTAGCTGGGCATGAGGAGTATCTCCGGTATTGATGTCCTGGGTGTGTTCTAGGGGTGCTCCCGCGGGGCGGGCGCATCGAAAATCTAGGGCTGGTCTGGCGGTCCGACAGACCATTGCATCAGGCGCGCAGCGGCCAGCGCCTCGAAGGCGCGCGCGCGGCGCTTGATGTCTTCAGGCGGATCGCGATCATTGAGGCGCTCCTCCATCCACACGACACCCGCTTCCAGCTCGCCTATCGCATCGTCAATGTCGTCGCGCTGGCGCTTCAGATCTTCGATGCGCGCGCGAAACCGCAGGATCGAGTTTTCCAGATGCCCGCGGCTGGCATGTTCGGTCGCCTCAAGATCGAGCATTTCCTTGATCTCGGCTAGCGAAAACCCGACGCGCTTGCCCCGCAGGATGAGGATAAGCCGGGCCCGGTCCGCAGCCGTATAGAGGCGCGTAGCCCCTTTGCGCTGCGGCGTTATGAGCCCCTGCTGTTCGTAAAAGCGCAAGGCGCGCGGCGTCACACCGAACGATGCGGCCAGATCGCGGATCGAATAGAGTGTCTCTGCACAGGGTGACGCCGTCATGCACGCACTGTCCGCGAAGTTGACGTTCACGTCAACGTCAATTCGAGTTAACGTCAGACATACTGCATGCCGCCTTGACCGCGCCCCAATGGCGCGCTTGGCTCTGCGCCAAGCCTGCGCCGGAGGAAAAACATCCAATGTCTGTCAGCACCATCTTACTGGCTCTGTCCCTCGCGGCAACGCCGCCAGCCGGGCCGTCGCGGCTTGACCCGACCGACATTGAGGCGCTTGAAGCGCTGCTGCGCGCCATGGATGCCCCGGCAGAGGAGCAGGAGGCAGCCAGTGATGGGGACACCTCAGACGAGGCCGCTGAGGACGACGCAGTCCTGGAAGATACGGGACTGGACGAGGAAGCTGCAGAAGAAGAAGCCGGAGACGGCAGCGAGGCGCCAGAGCCGGACGCCGGAGCGGCCGCCGATGACGATGAGCCGGCTCCGGCAGCCTCCGCTGAAGCCAGCCCCGCCCCCTTGCCGCACCGCATGACGCCCCATGTGGGTATGGACCAGTATGAGGCCGTGCGCGGCTCGGCTTTTGGCAGCGCTCTGGCCCTGAACTGGCAGGTGACTGTCGCGCCGCTGGACGATTCCGGCGCACCCTATGCGGATGTGGCGTTTGAGGACGAAGCTCACATACAGTCACGCACCTTTTTCGCCGGAAGCAACTGGGCCGGAGAACGCTCGGTCAATGGCGTCTGGATTTATGATTTCGAGGCAAGCCGCATCCTGCGGCTCGATGCCGCTGGCAGCACCTACACCAACACCTCCGCCTTTGCCGCCGCCCGGCGCAATGTTGATATCTACGCCGCCCTCTCGGGCGGCGGTCAGGCAGAGGAAATCGCGTTCGGTCCGCAGACGAGCTTCCACCGCTTCTGGCTGGAGGCAGCGATGGGTGTCGCCGCTGCGCCGGCCGGCCTGACGCACACCACACGCCCTGCAGACACGGAGGAGGGCGCCCTCTCCGGTGGAACCGTCACAAGCTGGTATCGCGGCGAGGATAGCCCTGCCATTGCCAGCGCCTGGACAGGGTGCAGCGGCGTGGAAATATCACCCGCCGGGCATCGCACTCTGATTACGGCCTTCGCCCACAGGCTGGCCATTCATCCTGACATTCTGACGGCCTTGCGCGATGGCGGCGAACCTGTATGCGGCCTGTCATTCACCGTCATAAGCCCCGAAACGCCGCAAGGGCGGGTCGAGCACTGGCGGCTGGACGGCACCGAACCACTGCCCTTCGACGCCTTCGGATTTGACGAAGCAACCCTTGCCCTCCCCGGTCAGGATCTCATCGAAGACAGCCTGCGGGAGACCATTGCCTCTGCGCTGAACGGTGGGCTGGGCGATCCACCCTCCCCACCCGATTTCATGGTGGAAATACAGAGCCTGCAGCGCGAAGACGACTTCGCCGGTGCCTTGCTCACCCTCGTGCAGGAGACCACCCATTTTGATCTATGCCCAGCCGAGACAATCGGTTCGGAGCGCCTCGCATGCGCCGGTGCCGAAAGGCTCGCCGGGGCAGGGACAGGCGATGCCGGGTTCGAGGCCATATCCGAAGCAACGCAGGCCGCCGGCGAAGGCGCGCACCGTCTCGCGGTGGAGCGCCTCCTGCCCTACCTGGACCGTGATGGTCACGCAGGCTCGGCCGCCCGCGCCATGGTGGCCCGCCAGCTGATTGAATGGGGCGAAGAAGGGTTGGCCGAACACCCCGGCCTCGATCCGGCCGGGCTGCTCACCGAGGCGCTGGCGATGGATCCGTTTGCCGCGAACCTCTACTGGCATCTGGCCATGCGCTATATGGTAGCCGGGGCGCCCGATGAAGCGTGGTATTTCCTTGATACAGGACGGGCCCTGCCCGGACGCGCGTCCACGCCGACGCTTGGCCAGGCAGAGGCGCTTGAACAGCGCCTGCGCTTGCTCGCCCCGGCGCTGTTTCCGGGCAATGCAGCACAGTGAGCCGAATTTAAGGAAACTTTACGCGCCGTTAACCGCATCGCGGGTTCTTGTTAACCGTTAAGGACGGGGGTGGAACGCCCGTGTGCAACGGATAGCTGTGGAAACACCACATATTGCGGTCAGCGATCCTGTTTACACAATATTAACCGTTCCGCTACCCTCGCCCTATCGGGTCGGGAGCGCGTGAGTCGGATGACATCCGGGACACCTTGGAGCGTTAAAGGCATCGACCCGCGCGCGCGGGCGATGGCCAAGACAGCTGCGCGCCGCCAAGGCATGACGCTTGGCGAATGGCTGAACCGCGTCATCCTTGAAGACGGCCCGCTGTCCAGTGACTGGTCGGACCGGCTGAGCGCCTTTCCCGGCTTTACTGCATCGCCCGACGGTGTTGGCGGCGGCGGCGATGATGATCTTCACGAAATGATCGCGCGGCTGGGCGCCCGCATCGAGGCAGCTGAATCGCGCGCGCAACTGGCCATTTCGGGCGTCGATCAGTCAGTAAACGGTCTGGCCCGGCGTCTGGAGCGTATCGAGGACGGGCTGGAGGACGAGGAAGAATCCACCCAGGCCGCCCTCACCCGCATGCGTGCCAGCCAGGACGAGCTGATGGACCGGCTGCGCAAGCTGGAGCGCAATGGCGGCAGCGGCGATACTGCGCCGGTACGCGCAGTCGAAGCCGCGCTCGGCAAGGTGGCTGCGCGGCTGTATGAAACCGAACGTGATTTCCGCTCCGAGATTGACGGCCTGCTGGACCGTGAGGACCGCCGCAAGGACGGCGCGGAAAAGTCGATCCGCACGCTGGCCGAACGTATCGACGAGGCCGAGCGGCGCACGCGCGCCGAGGAGCAGTCACTGCGTGATCTTGTGGAGCAGCGCCACAAGGACATGACCAGCGCGCTGGAAGGCGTGCATGACGGCTCCCGGGCCATGCAGCGCCGTCTGGTGGCAGCGGAAAGCGCGACCTTCCAGGCCGCCGATGCGCTGGCCAAGTCCCATGAGCGTCTCGAAGCGCGCCTTGCCCAGCTGGAGCAGGGCAGCGGCTCTGCCATGACGCAGGAACAGTTCCAGCAGCGCTTTGACCGGCTCGCGACCGAGCTTGCCGAAGTGATCCGTGATACGCGCCGCGAGTTTGCCGGCCAGCTTGATGCGCTGGCCCGCTCCGGTGGTCAGGGCGGGCGTTTCGAGCAGGCCCTGCAGGCCACTGAAGCGCGCCTCTCTGCGGCAGAAACGCGTCAGGCCGATACGCTGGCACGCATCAGCCAGGAAGTATCGCGCCTTGCCCGCGCCATTGACCGGCGCTTCACGGACAATGAAAGCCGTATGGAAGCGCGCCTGCGCGAAGAGGAGCAGCGCCGCAGCCAGCTTCGCAATCAGGCCGATATTGAAAGCCGTCTTGACGATGTGCGCCGGGAAAGCAGTCATGCTGTCCGGCAGATCGGCGAACAGGTGGCAAAGCTGGGCGAGACCCTGGCCGAAAGAGTAAGCAATGCCGAGGAACGCTCTGCCAGAGCGCTGGAGGCAGCAGGCGAACGCATGGCCCGCGTGGTCGAAACACTCGATGCCAATGGCCGCGCCCGGTCAGACGACGATGTGCTTCAGGAGCGCATCGCCGCCTCCGAGGAGCGCACTGCCGCACGCATAGCCGAGGCCATGCAGGGCGTGCATGCGCGCCTCGACGCGGCCCGCACCGAAACGTCAGAAGCCCTGTCGCCCGTTCAGCGGGCCATGACGGCGCTGGCCGAGCGGCTGGAAGCCATCGAGCAGAACGCGCTGCATGAACCGCCGCGGCGCAAAATGCCCGCCGCTGCGTTTGAAAAGCGGGCCGAAAGCGCCAGCGAACCCGCGCCGGAAGCCGACAGTTTTGCAAGCCCGCTCAAGCCCCCGCCCGGCCAGCGCGAGGCAGCCCTGCAGGGCGAGTTTGCCATTAGCGGCGCTGGCAGCTTCGTCGTCGCGGTGGAAGACCCGCTGACCGGCCCGCAGCGCCAGGAGTTTGAACAATCCGCGCAAGACAGCGGCGAGGAAGATGTCTGGCAGGAAGCACCCCGGCCAGCGCCCATGCCCGAACCTGCGCGCCGCACACGCGCCGCCCAGGTGCTTGGCGCCACTGCCGACGCTGAATTCCTGTCCGCCGCCCGGCGCAAGATCCGTACAGGCGGCTCGGATCCGGCGCGCTATGACTATACGGCCGCACAAGCGCCTCAGCCCGAAGGCTCACGCAGCCGCTGGCTGCTGGCCGGTGTGAGCCTTCTGGGCTTCCTGGCGCTTGGGGCCGCTGCTGCCTTCGTCCTGACCGATGGCTTCAATCGCGGAACCCAAACCGCGCAGAGCGACATCTCGGCCGAAGCGCTCTCCAGCCTGTTTGCCGATGTGCGCACCGAACCGACCGCTCCGGCAGAACCTGCCAGCGCAGACGAGAGCGCATCAGCAAGCAGCGGCGAGGCCGCGCCCGCAGACGCGCTGGACGCGCCGGTCGAGGTGAGCGCGGCTCCGGCGCGGCCCGTTCAGACCCCCTCGCCTTCCACGCAGCAGGCAGAAGCCCCGGCAGTGGTCCAGCCTGCCGCCAACACGCTTCCCGACACGCCGCTTACCCTTGAGGCAGCAGCGACCGCCGGTGATCCGGTTGCCCGCTATCAGCTGGCGCTCCAGCGCTTTGAGGCAGGGGACACGCAAGGCGGCGTTACGCTGATCCGCAGAGCCGCCGAGCAAGGTGTGCCCGACGCCCAGTTCCGTTATGGCCGCATGCTGGAGCGCGGCGAAGGTGTGACCGCTGACCCCGATGCCGGGCGCCAGTGGATGGTGCGTGCTGCAGAAAACGGTCACTTGCGCGCCATGTACGAGGCAGGCGTCGCCTATGTGAACCAGCCCCCCACCCCCGCCAACCAGCAGGCCGCGGCACGCTGGTTTGAACAGGCCGCCCTGCACGGCATGGGCGACAGCCAGTTCAATCTCGGCCTGCTGTTTGAAGAAGGCTTTGGCGTGCCGCAAAGCGCCGCTGACGCCTATGCCTGGTTCCTCATCGCAGCAGCGGGCGGAGACAGTGCCGCCTCCGAGCGCGCCGCCGGCCTGCGCCGTGAACTCTCTGCTGAAGAGCGTGCCGCTGCGGAAGACGCTGCACGCGGTTTCGCACCGCGCACCCTGGATCCACAAGCGCAGGGACGCTACCCCGCCCAGACCTGGGAACAGGGTGCAGGCACGCGCCTGATCGCCCGGGCGCAGGAATTGCTTTTCGCCATGGGCTATGGTTCCGGTCAGGCTGACGGGGCTTATGGCCCGCAAACCCGCGAGGCAGTGGTGGCATACCAGCGCGCGCAAGGACTGGAAGCGAGCGGGGCGATAGACACCGCTCTGGTTGCCCGGCTCGAGCGCGGCCCGTCCCGGTAGGGCGGGGCGATGGACATCTACCTTCCCATTGCGGAAGTCTCGGTAAATATCTTCCTGATACTGGGCCTTGGCCTCGCCGTCGGCTTCCTCTCCGGCATGTTCGGGGTTGGCGGCGGCTTCCTGATGACGCCCGTCCTGATCTTTATCGGCATCCCGCCTCCGGTAGCGGTGGCGACACAGACCAACCAGATCGTCGCCTCATCGGCCTCCGGGGCGATTGCCCATTTCCGGCGCAAGAGCCTTGATCTGAAAATGGGGCTCTACCTGCTGGCAGGCGGTGTGGTGGGGTCGGTCGGCGGCGTCTGGCTGTTCTCCTTCCTGCAGGCCACCGGCCAGATCAATCTGGTCATCTCGCTGTGCTATGTCGGCTTTCTCGGCATTATCGGCGGCCTGATGTTCGTGGAGAGCGCAGGCGCGCTCTGGCGGCGCTACCGGCAGGGCAAGACGGGCATCACGCCGCGTCCGAAGCGGCGCAAGCGCGGCCTGATAGATGCCCTGCCCTTCAAGGTGCGCTTTCCGGTCTCCGGCCTCTATATCAGCCTGATCCCGGTCATCGGCATTGGCGCACTGGTCGGCCTGCTGGCGGCCCTGATGGGCGTGGGCGGCGGCTTCGTGATGGTGCCGGCGATGATCTACATCCTGCGCATGCCGACCTCGGTGGTGATCGGCACATCCCTCTTCCAGATCCTGTTTGTCACAGCGCTGACCACCTTCCTGCAGGCGGCCCAGAACCAGACGGTCGATCTGGTGCTGGCGGCCCTGCTGATCGTTGGCGGCGTCATTGGCGCGCAGTTTGGCGCCCGTGCGGGCCAGCGCATCCGGGCAGAGGAATTACGCGCAGCGCTGGCCCTTATGGTGCTGGCGGTCTGCCTCAAACTCGCCTTCGATCTGGTGTCCGATCCGGTCGATATGTTCGAGCTGATGGAGACCACCGGAAGGGCCGCGTCATGATCCGCTTTCTGCTCATGGCGCTGCTGATTACCGGGACGGCCCATGCCGCGCCGGAGGATGAGATACAGCCCGTCGGCATCGTGGCCGCCCTCACCCAGGAAGTGGTGGAGATACGCTCCAATTTCTCCGGCGCAGACTTTCTGGTCTATGGCGCGGTCACCGGCCTTGCCGAAGGCGACGACATTGTCGTGGTTGTGCGCGGGCCGCAGGAGGATTTGCGCGTCATGCGCAAGATCCGCACGCTCGGCATCTGGATCAACCGGGCGCCCATCGCCTTTGAAAACATCTACGGGTATTACGCCGTTGCCTCCACCCGCTCGCTAAGCCAGTTCGCCACCTTCTCGTCACTGCGCCGCGAAGCCATCGGCATGGAGCATTTGCGCCTGTCTGCGCCCGCCCATGAACGCGAGGAAACGCGCTTTGGCGTAGGCGGCGTGGTGGTCACGGAGCTGGGCGCGGAAATCGTCGATTACCGCCGGGCGGTGGTGCGCAACCGGGCGCGCGACGGCCTCTACGTGGAATCCCCCGGCGGGGTGGAGATACTCGATGGCGGGCTGTTCCGCGCCGATGTGCGCCTGCCACCCGTAACCCCGGTGGGCGAGTATGCGCTCGACATCTACCTGTTCCGTGACGGCGTACCCATCGCCAGCCGCCGGACGACGCTGGAGGTGCGCAAGGCCGGGTTCGAGCAGGCCTTGTATGATTTTGCGCATGATCACGCGCCGCTCTATGGCATGATTGCCGTCATCATCGCGCTCCTGTCAGGATGGGGCGCGGCAGAAGTCTTCCGCCGCAGATAGGAATACCGACCATGCTCAGACAGCTCAGCGAAGCGCCCGGCACCCCGCTTCTTCTCGGATTTGCCGGTCTGGTGCCGTTCTTCGCCGGCGCATTCGGCATCGCGCTGGGCGGCCAGGCAGGGCTGCAGGCCGCAAACTTCCTGCCGATTTATGCGGCTGTCGTGCTGTCCTTCCTGGCGGGCGGGCGCTGGACCACCGAGATCGTGCTGCGCGCCGATGCGCCGCGCACCGGCGTTTTGCTGCTGGCTGTGCTGCTCTCGCTGTCGGGCTGGTTTGCGGTGCTCCTGCAGGTCTGGAACCGGCCTGACCTGCCCTTTGATACCGAGCTGGCCGGATGGGGCATTCTGATTGCCGGTTTCGTCATCCAGTATCTGTGGGACCGCGGCGCGGTGCGCGGCGGCACCCTGCCACGCTGGTATCTGCCCTTGCGGCTGGTGCTGACGCTGGGCGCGGTGATCGGGCTTGGCGCAGCGCTGGCCATACGGGCGATGTAGGGGCAACACACATCGCGTTTCACCGGCGCAAGCCGGTGCCCAGTCTCTTTTTTGTTCCGCAACGCATCCACGTTGCGATGTTCCGCGAAAAGTCGCGGGCGGCCGGTCGGCCTTGCGGCCCCTGATGGGGCCGTCCTGGCTCCCCGGCGCGCAGCGCCGCAAGCGCGAACGCGCGCCCGAGCTAATGCGAGGCACGACGCACGGATGTGCGGAGCATCACTAAAAGATAACCTCTAATCCCCCAGCACGCTTTTACCCGTCACGCGGTAGACCCGGTCCCGGCCGAGCATCCAGACATCGGGCGTGCGCTCAAAGTGCGCCGCAAAGGCATCATCACGCACATTCAGCCCGCCCGTATAGGCGCCGAAGGCTGGCAGGATGAGGCGGCTGCCATCACTGGCAAAGGCACGGCGGCGGACCGAACGGCCCTTGTGGGAGACCTTCGCGCAAGGATGAAGATGGCCCGCCACCTCTCCGGGTGACGCGCCTTCACGTGGCTCATGGCGCAGGGTGAGGCCGTCCAGCTCCATCTCCCCCGCCAGCTCTCCGCCATAGCGCGGTGACGGCGCAGGATCGTGATTGCCGGCAATCCACACCCAGCGCTCCACGCAAGCCACCAGATCCTTCAGGAAGGCTTCGTCCTCGCCATGCATGCGCGCTTCGGCTGTCTGGTCGTGGAAGCTGTCGCCGAGCGCGATGACCGTGCGCGGCTGCACGCGCACCATCGCATCGGCGAGGCGGGCCAGCGTTGCGCGCGTGTCATAGGGCGGCAGCATCACGCCCTTGGCGGCGAAGGATGATCCCTTCTCAAAGTGCAGATCGGCGACGATCAATGCCGACGCGCTTTCCACGAACGCCACGCCCGACACATCGGCGAGCACCGGCACGCCGTTGACGTTTATATGCTGAACCATGGGAGCGGCAGCCTGTAGCATCTGCCCAGACAAGCGCGTTCCCCATCCGTTCGTCAATCCGCCTCTTGCAGGGCGCGCACATCGCCTGCTCTTAGCGCATTGATATGGCATGATATTTTCTCCACCGGCCAGTCCCACCAGCTGATCCGCAACAGCGCGGCGATGGTGGCGCCGTCAAAGCGCTTCTTCTTCAGCTCTGCCGGATTGCCCGCAACGATGGCGTAGTCGGGCACATCGCGGGTCACCACGCTGTGCGCGGCTATAATGGCGCCATTACCGATGCGCACGCCCGGCATGATGACCGCCCCGCGGCCGATCCAGACATCATGGCCGACGACCGTGTCGCCCTTGTATCCGCTGTCGAGGGAGCTTTCCTCAAAGCCCTTTTCCCAGCCGCCGCCGAATATCTGGAAGGGATAGGTGGAGATGCCATCGAGCGCATGGTTCGCGCCATTCATGATGAAGGTGACGCCGGTGGCAATCGCGCAGAAGCGGCCAATGACCAGCCGGTCGCCGGTGAAGTCGTAATGGTAGAGGACGTTGCGGTTCTCGAACTCTTCAGGCGCGTCCGGGTCGTCATAATAGGTGTAGTCGCCGACCTCGATATTGGGCCGGGTGATGACGGGTTTGAGAAAGCAGACGCGGTCAAATCCCGCCATCGGGTGCGGGTTCATCGGATCAGGACCATGCATGGGGTAGTCACCTTTCACGCCCGCGCGCCAGATGGCGGGGCGTCTCTATTGCCAGTTTGGGCGGAGAGGGCGCAGGGCGCGCCTTGAAAGGTGCTAGTTCATAATAGGCCTATTGTCGGTCTGCGCAGGCACAGCGTCAAGGTCTTGCCGCCTCCTCGATCAGGTCTTCGGACGCGGCTTCCAGGATGGCCTCATGGGCCTCGCCATAGACCGGCTCACGCCCGATCTCCAGCATGACCGGGACCGCCAGCGGCGAGATGCGCTCCAGCGAAATTGCATCAATCCGGCCCTCAATGGCGGCGAGCCGGTCCGACAGGCGGCGAATGTCCAGAAGGCCCGTCGCCGCATCGGCCCAGGCCGCCTGAAGCAGGATATGGTCAGGCTCATGCTCGCGCAGCACGTTGTAGATGAGGTCGGAGGAGAAGTTGACCTGCCTGCCGGTCTTTTCCAGCCCCGGATGGCGGCGCTCGATCAGGCCGGAGATCAGCGCACAATGGCGGAAAGTGCGCTGCATCAGCACGCTTTCATTCAGCCACGCATCGAGATCATCACCCATCAGATCGGGCGAGAACAGCGCAGCGAAATCCACGCCTGCCATATCCTCCAGCGCCCAGACCGAGAGCGCATATTCGTTGGCGACATAACCCAGCGGTTTCAGCCCCAGCCGCTCCAGCCGGCGGGTCAGCAAAACGCCCAGCGTCGCATGCGCCAGCCGCCCCTCGAACGGGTAGCAGACCAGATAGTGCTTGCCCGCACGCGGAAAGGTTTCCACCAGCAGGCGGTCAGCCTGTGGCAGGCGCGAGCGAAGCTGCTGCATCTCCAGCCATTCGCGCACCTGATCTGGCAGTTTCGGCCATTGCTCCGGCTCGCTGACCAGCTTGCGCACACGCGCCGCCAGATAGGTGGACAGCGGGAATTTCCCGCCCTGCCAGGAGGGGACTTTGGGGTCTTCACCGCTCGCCCGGCTGACGAAGAGATCGGTCTGGCTGGTGCCTTCAAAGCGCAGCACCTGCCCGGCGAAAAGGAAGGTGTCGCCGGGGCTGAGCTGGTCTGCGAACCATTCTTCCAGCTGGCCTAGGCGAGGACCGGCGGCGCGCAGGCTTTTCGCACCGCTGCGCGCGCTGACCACGCGCACATCCAGCATCGGGCTTTCCACGATAGTGCCGATATTGAGCCGGTGACGCTGGGCGGCATTGCGGTCGCGCGCCCGCCACAGCCCGTCCCGCCCTTTCACGATGCGGCAGAAGCGGTCATAGCTGCCAAGCGCGTAGCCGCCGGTCGCGACGAACTCCAGCACGCGGTCAAACGTCTCGCGCGGCAGGCCGGTATAGGGCGCAGCGCGGCAGATTTCGGCATAGAGCGCGTCCGCCTCGAACGGATCACCGCAGGCGCGGCCCATCACGTGCTGGGCCAGCACATCGAGCGCGCCGCTCTTTAGCGGCTCGCCATCGAGCGCATGTTCGGCCACGGCATCGCGCGCCGACAGGCACTCAAGATGTTCAAACCGGTTGGTGGGCACCAGCACGGCGCGTGACACTTCATCGAGACGGTGATTGGCCCGGCCCAGACGCTGGATCAGGCGCGACGTACCCTTGGGCGCGCCGAGCTGCACCACTAGGTCCACATCGCCCCAGTCAATGCCCAGATCGAGCGTGGAGGTACACACCACCGCGCGCAGTTTTCCCGCCGCCATCGCCCCTTCCACCTTGCGGCGCTGCTCGACGCTGAGCGAGCCGTGATGGAGCGCGATGGCGAGGTTGTCCTCATTGATGCGCCAGAGCTGCTGGAAGGCGAACTCGGCCTGAGAGCGCGTGTTCACGAAGACCAGCGCGGTGCGCGCGGTTTTCAGAAGTTCATACACGCCCTCCATGGCGTGCTGGCCCATATGGCCCGCCCAGGGGATGCGCGCATCGGGGGTAAGGATAGACACCTCAGGCTCAGCCCCCGCAGCGCCGCGCACGATGCGGGTGGCGAGCTTCAGGCTTTGCGGATCGCGCGACAGCCAGCGTGCGTGGCCCTCCACATCCTTCACCGTCGCGGAAAGGCCGATACGGCGCGCAGTGGGCGCATAATGGCTGATCGCGGCGAGACCCAGAGCCAGCAGATCACCGCGCTTTTGCGGGGCGAGCGCATGGACTTCATCCACGATTACGGCCTTGAGGTCGGCAAAGAACGCCGCGCCATTTTCCTGCGCCACGAAAAGCGCGAGCTGTTCGGGCGTGGTCAGCAATATGTCGGGCGGCGCAGCACGCTGACGGGCGCGTTTCGATTGCGGGGTGTCGCCCGTGCGCGTCTCGATGCGAAGTTTGAGCCCCATCTCGTCTACCGGCACCATCAGATTGCGCGCGACATCCTGGGAGAGCGCCTTGAGCGGCGAGATGTAGAGCGTGTGCAGGGCGTGGGGCCGGTCCTTGCCCGCGCCCTCGACCATCCCTGCCAGCTCGATCAGCGAGGGGAGGAAACCGCCAAGCGTCTTGCCGCCGCCTGTCGGCGCGGTCAGCAGAACATCTTCGCCTGCTTTGGCTGCCTCCAGCATGGCCAGCTGGTGGGCGCGCGGCTGCCAGCCCCGGCTGGCAAACCAGCGGTCGAAAAGCGGCGGCAGGCCGGGAACGGGAGAGGCATTATCCATGTCCCCCACAGATAGAACCAATGCCGCTTCCGGTCGACAATTTCACCCTGCCTGCCTAGGTTCCGCACCAGACAGTCATCATCCAGGAGCGCAACATGAAGCGTGCAACTCTTCTTCCGCTGGCAGGCATGCTGGTTCTGGCCGCTTGCGGCGATCAGGTCGCCACAGGAGACGGTGATGCCCGCGAGGTTGTCGTCGGCGCGGCGCACACGCAAGAGCGCCTCAACTACCCGACCACGCGCACCGTGGAACAGATCGACACCTATCAGTCCGCATCCCGGGGTGAAGTCGAAGTCGCCGACCCCTATCGCTGGCTGGAAGAGGATGTGCGGGTAAGCCCGGAGGTGGCCGCATGGGTTACGGCGCAGAACGCCGTGACCAACCGCTATCTGGAAAACCTGCCCGGTCGCCCCATGATCGCCGAGCGCCTGCGCGAGCTATGGAATTATGAGCGCCTGTCCACGCCTGCGGCGCGCGAGGGGCTGTATTTCTACGCCTATAATGACGGCCTGCAGGACCAGTCGGTCTATATGGTCCGTGACGGGCTGGACGGCGAAGGCCGTATCCTGATCGATCCCAACACGCTGTCAGAAGACGGCACGGTGGCGCTGGCCGGCACCTGGCCAAGCCCGGATGGCCGCTACGTCGCCTACATGCTGCAAGATGGCGGCTCTGACTGGCGCATCGCGCAAGTGATCGATGTCGAGACCGGCGAGATGCTGGAAGACCGGATTGAGTGGATCAAGTTTTCCAACCTGTCCTGGGCAAAGGATGGATCGGGCTTCTTCTACTCGCGCTATCCCCAGCCGGCCGAAGGTGAGGAATTCACCTCGCTGAACATGGATCAGGCGATCTATTTCCACGCGCTGGGCACCGGCCAGAGCGAAGACCGCCAGATCATGGCCGATCCGGAAAACCCGGAAGTCAGCTGGCGCGCAGGCGTGAGCGATGATGGCGACTATCTCTTCATCTATTCCTCCGCCGGCACTGACGGCAATGCCATCCATATCCTCGACCTGACCGATGAAGACGCCGAGCCGGTGGCGATCTTTGAAGGGTTTGACAATAACCACTCGCCCGTCGGCAATGATGGCGAGACCTTCTTCTTCATGACCGATCTTGATGCGCCCAACCAGCGCATCGTCGCGGTTGATCTTTCCGATCCCTCAACCCTTACCGACATCGTCCCGGCAGGCGATTTCCCGATCTCGGCGGCCAGCCATGTCGGCGGGCACCTGATCGTGCGCACGTTCGAGGATGTGCGCTCGGTCGTGCGCGTTCATACGCTGGAGGGCGATGAGGTGCGCGAGGTGGAACTGCCCGGCCTTGGCGTCGCTGGCGGTTTCAATGGCCGCCCGGACAGCCCGGAAACCTTCTACAGCTTCACCAGCTTCAACCGGCCCGGCACGGTCTATCGCTATGATGTGGAAACGGGCGAGAGCACCCTTTTCCATGAAGCACCCCTCACCTTTGATCCCGATGACTATGAAGTCAGCCAGGTATTCTATGAGAGCACGGGCGGGGTGCAGGTGCCGATGTATGTGGTCCACCACCGCGATGTGACGCCCAATGGCGAGCGCCCTGTGCTGCTCTACGGATATGGCGGCTTCAACATCCCGATGACGCCCGCCTTTGATGTGCGCCGTCTGCAATGGATGGAGATGGGCGGCGTGTTCGCGCTAGCCAATATCCGCGGCGGTTCGGAATATGGCCGCGACTGGCATGATGGCGGCCGCCTCGCCAACAAGCAGAACGTCTATGACGACTTCATCAATGCCGCCGAGCACCTGATCGAGCTGGGCTGGACAAGCCCCGCCAATATCGCCATCGAAGGCCGCTCCAATGGCGGGCTGCTGGTCGGCGCCGTCGCCAATCAGCGCCCGGACCTGTTTGCCGCCGCCCTGCCGGGCGTGGGCGTGATGGACATGCTGCGCTTCAACCAGTTCACCGCAGGCCGCTTCTGGGTGTCGGACTATGGCAGCCCGCAGGACCCGGATATGTTCGACGTGCTCTACGCCTACTCGCCGCTGCACACCATACCGCAAGGCGAAGGCTATCCGGCGACGCTGGTGACGACCGCCGATACAGATGACCGCGTGGTTCCCAGCCACTCGTTCAAGTACATCGCGGCGCTGCAAGCCACCGATACCGGCAATGCGCCCACCCTCATCCGTATCGAGACCCGCGCCGGACACGGCGCAGGCACCCCGGTCTCCATGCTGATCCAGGAAACGGCCGACAAATGGGCCTTTATCGCCTTCCACACCGGACTGGACCTGAGCCAGCCACAACGAACGGAATAGCCAGGATGGAACAGACAAATGCCCTCGCACGCCTTGAGGCAATCCATGACGCGGTGAAGGCGGTAAATCGCGGGCCGGGCAATGCTGCCGCCTGGTTCGCCGCCTATGCGCTGACGCCCTCACAGGCTCAGACAGATGAAGCCGTTGCCGACATGCAACTGACCCGGGAGGCGCTAAAATCCAGCCTGGGCGGCTGGCGTGCGCCAACGGGCGACCTGCTCTGGATCTATGCAGCCCTGCTGGCAAGCCATGGCAAGACCGCGCAGGCCTTCCTAAAGGTACGTGATGCCCTGCGCGAGGACGAGAAGGCTTCCCGCACGCGCAAGCTCCATGAGGGTGGCAGCCGGGCCGCACTGGTCCTGACACTCGCAGATGCCACGTCCGCGCAAGCTGTCAGGCGGTTCTTCTCGATCAAGCAGGCCATCCTGCCTTCATGGTGGCGGGCCAATCCGGAGGTGACGGATCTGTTTGCCGCCTCCCACGCTGCGCGCGATGAGAGTGGCGACAACGTCCAGCGCCAGCGCGAAGCGGCCATGGCGGTGTTTGAAGCGGACCAGGCGGCGCGCGGACTAAAACGCGAAGGCGCACGCCTCAGCGTGCTTTACCAGCAGCCGGCCAACGAGGTGCTGAGCCGCTTTCTTGCCCTCCGCGAGGCTGTGAAAGCGCACCGCAAAATTCGCTATACCGGCAATCACCATATCTGGATGGAATGGGCCGCCCAGGGCGTCACGCCCGCTGATCTGCCCGTGATCGAGGCGAACATGGAAGCGCTCTCCAAAGTGCCGCAGACCGGGGCGGCGCGGCTTCGCCTCGCCCAGCTTGTCTGGCTTGGCGAACGCACGGATGGCTCGCTGGGCGCACTGGCGGCCATGTCGGCCATGATCGCCGCACAGACGATGGCGATTATCGCTATCACGAGCGCAACAACAGCGGTCGTCGCCACCTCGGCAGGGCGGTAGGCGGGCTTTGTCTTGCCGCCACTGCCCGTCAGTGGAACAATGGCGTCCATGAGACGCGATGAGCTTCTGGCCCGCCTGCGCGAACTGAAGCCGTGGTTTGAGGACCACGGCATCATTCGCGTGCGCGTGTTCGGCTCCCATGCCCGCGACGAGGCCGGCCCCGACAGCGATGTCGATCTGCTGGTGGAGTTTGCTCAAACACCCAGCCTGATCGGCATGATCGGGATCGAGCGTTCGCTTGCAAATGAACTCGGTTGCCCGGTCGACCTTGCAACCGAGCGTGGCCTGAAGCCGCGCGCGCGCGCCCATATTGCCGCAGAAGCTGTCGATGCCTGAACGCAGTGATCGCGACTGGCTAAACGACATACTTGATGAGATCGCGCTAGCGTGCCAGCTCACCCAGTCGATGGGCTATGACGCCTTTAGCGCTGACCCGTTCGCCCAGCGCGCCCTGCTGCACATGCTGCACATGCTGCAAACCATAGGCGAGGCCGCGGGCAAGCTTTCGCCAGAGACGCTATCAGCAATTCCCGGTGTGCCCTGGCCCGATATTCGGGGCATGCGGAACCGCATTGTCCACGGCTATTTCGGAATCGATATGGAGGCTGTCTGGCGGACCGCGGCCGACGACCTTCCTGAGCTCGAAGCAGCGATCCGAAAAAGCGGATTGGCCATAGCCCCCTAAACGCCTTGCCGCGTACCGGTGCCAGTGAGACAATAACGCCCATGAAACGCGATGAGCTTCTGGCCCGCCTGCGGGAGCTGAAACCATGGTTTGAAGACCATGGCATCATCCGCGTGCGCGTGTTCGGCTCCCACGCCCGCGACGAGGCCGGCCCCGACAGCGATGTCGATCTGCTGGTGGAGTTTGCAGAAAGCGGTGCGCCGGACCTCTTCAGTTTCTCCGGCATTCGCCTTGAGCTGGAAAAGCGGCTGGGCTGCTCTGTGGACCTGCTGACGCCACGCTCCCTGTCACCGCGGATGGCACACCGTATTCAAGACAGTCTGGTCGATGCCTGAACGGGGTAAGTCTCACGACTGGAAAGTTCTCGTAGCCGACATGATCGAGCATGCAGGCTATGCCCGCTTTCATGTGAAAGACATGGACCGGGACGACTTCTGCGCGGACCTGAAAACCGTACATGCCGTCACACGTTGTGTGGAGGTGATCGGAGAAGCAGCCCGTCATGTCCCGGCGGACATCCGTCAGCAGGCTCCCGGTATCCCTTGGGGACAAATCGTCGGGACACGACATATCCTCGCGCATCACTATGGCCGCGTCGATCCGGTATTGCTCTGGAACCTCGTAACCGCACGGCTGGAACCGCTAGAAACGGAGCTACAGGCGCTGCTTGCCGCGGCCCCCTAAACGCCCTGCTCGATCATCCGCTTATAGCCCTCACGGGCATGGGCGCGCTTCAGCCAGTCTTTCGTAGCCGGCGCGTTGTCCAGCAGGCCGGACTTCTCCATGCCATCAAGCTGGAAGCCCATCAGGCAGTCGGCAGCCGTGAACATATCGCCCGCAAACCAGGTGTGGCGGGCAAGATGGCTCTCGATAGTGGCCGTTGCCTTGTCGCGCTCGCCCGTCATCCAGGCTGCCAGCAGCGAATCCTGCAAGCCCGTGGCGCGGGTGAAGACAAGGATCAGGCCGGGCAGGAAGGGCGAGCCCTCCGCTGCATGCATCCATTCCAGATAGCGCGCAAATTCGGGCCGCCCGGGCTTGGGATGCAAGCGGTGCTCAGTGTCGAACACGGCAAGAATATACTGCGCGATCGCGCCCGTTTCGGCGATCACCTGCCCTTCATGCTCCAGCAGGGGCGCCTTGCCCATCGGGTGAACTTTCAGCAGGTCCGGCGGGGCGAGCCGCGTCTGCGCATCACGTTCATGGCGCACCAGCGTGTAGGGCAGGCCCAGCTCCTCCAATAGCCAGATAATGCGCTGGGAGCGCGAGGCATTGAGGTGATGGAGGACAAGGCTCATCAGGTGTTTCCTTGAAAAGCAGGCATGCCCGCAGCCCTGGGGGCTGCGGGCGGATACCGGCTAGTTGGCAGCCGGCAGGGTGTAGCCGACCTCTGCGCCCGGTCCGAGCGGCAGGCCGAGATAGACCCAGGCGATCGTCATGGCGATGCCGGTGATCATCAGCCAGACCGAGTAGGGCAGCATGGCTGCGGTAAGCGAACCAATGCCGAACTCAGGCACCCAGCGGCGGGCAAACACCAGCACCAGCGGGAAGTAGACCATCAGCGGGGTGATGATGTTCGTGGCGCTGTCACCGACGCGATAGGCCGCCGTGGCCATTTCCGGGCTGATCCCGAGCAGCATCAGCATCGGCACGAGGATAGGCGCCATGAAGGCCCATTTCGCGCTCGCCGAGCCGACGAAGAGGTTCAGCACGCCGGCAAACAGCACGATCAGGCCCAGCACGATCGGCAAGGGCAGACCTGACTGCTGGATCGCGTTGGCGCCGTTGACGGCCGAGATGATCCCCAGATTGGAGAGGTTGAACATCTCCACGAAGTACGCCGCGGCAAAGGCCAGCACGAGATAATAGCCCATATCCTTCATGCCGCCGGCCATCATCTCCACCGTATCGCGGTGGGTCTTGATCGTACCCGCTGCCATGCCGTACGCGACGCCTGCCGCGAGGAACAGGATCAGGAAGCCAGCCACCAGCGAGGTGAAGAACGGGATGAGTTGCTGGGTCACTTCCAGCGTGGGGTCAGGGTTCAGCAGAGGCGGATTGCCACCCCAGATCGACAGGGCGCCAAAGCTGACCAGCTCGACCATGTCCACGGTCAGGAACAGCCACAGGAAGACAACAGCGAGAACCGCCAGACCCGCGTGAGCGAGACCCTTCTTCTGACCGGCCGTCAGCGGGGCATCAGGATCATCATCCGCATCATCGCTGCCGGCAACGGCGCCGCCGGTCCATTTGCCGAGGCGCTTTTCGATAATGCCGTCCGTGACAAACCAGATCACCGGCAGGTAGATGAACGTCATCACGGCGATGAAATACCAGTTGCCGGCAATGTTCATCACCCAGTCGGTCACCAGGCTGCCTACCGCCGCTTCTGTAATGCCAAACAGCAGCGCGTCGAGCTGGCCGGGGAAAAGATTGGCGGAGAAGCCGCCTGACACCCCGGCAAACGCGGCCGTAATGCCCGCGATCGGATGCCGGCCGGCCGCCGCGTAAATGACACCCGCCAGAGGGATCAGCACCACATAGGCCGCATCGGCAGCAAGGTTTGCCAGCATCGCCACCAGGGCGACAGCCGGGGTCAGGAGGAAGCGCGGGGCGTTGCGCACGGCTGCGCGCATGGCGGTGCCGAACAGGCCGGCACGCTCGGCGACACCGGCGCCCAGCATCACTACCAGCACATAGCCAAGCGGATGGAAGGAGGTGAAGATCGTCGGCATGCGCACCAGCAGATGCTCGATCAGCTCTGACCGGAACAGCATGCGCGCGGGCTCCACCACAGGCGAGCCGTCTTCATTCACGCGCACCGGATGCTCGACCGAGACGTTCAAGAAATCGGTGATCACCGAGACAACGATCAGTATGCCGATCAGATACGCGAAGATGATGACCGGGTCGGGCAGCTTGTTGCCGGTCTTCTCGATCCAGCCGAGAATACCTTTCTGGCGCTCCTCAACTGCGGGCGCGTCTACGTTTGCCATATTGCTTTCCCCCTTGGCGCGCCAACCGTCTGTCAGGCCAGCGACTGCGCATTATCACCGAGCGGAACGGTCTGGGCCGTCCGCAAGGGGCTAAGGTTAAGCATTCACGAGGCCTTTAGGAAACCCTGCTTTTTCCGTTCACCGGCAGGTTCAGACAGTGCGCCGGCGCAAGGCGCGGCCCCGCCACATGCGCAGTTCGACCTTTGCCCTGATCCATGCTAGAGGCCCGCTTCGTTCGGAAATCATTGGGAAAAGGATGTCCGCTCATGGAATTTGGCGGTGAGCTCGACGGTCAGATCGGCACGATGCTGGAATATCTGACCACGCTGGGCGTGGCGGTGCTGTCCAATGTTGCGCTGGCTGCCATCATTCTGGTGGTTGGCCTGTATCTGGCCGGATTTATCTCGCGCCGGGTACGCCAATGGGCGGTAGATCACCCCAAGATCGACACCACGCTGGCCGTCTTCTTCGCCTCGATTGTGCGCTATCTCATCGTCGCTGTGGTCATCATCGCGGTGCTGACCCGCTTTGGCGTCGAAACGACCTCGCTGGTCGCCGCCCTTGGCGCGATGACGCTGGCGGTTGGTCTTGCCTTGCAAGGCACGCTCTCCAACGTCGCCGCCGGCGTGATGATCGTCTTTTTCCGCCCCTACAAGATCGGGGATTTCGTTGATATTGGCGGAGCCTCCGGCACCGTGCGCGACATCACCCTGTTCTATACCGAGCTGACCACACCCGATAACCGCCAGGTGATTGTTCCCAATGCGCAGTCGTGGGGACGGGTCATCATCAACTTTTCCGGCTATTCGACACGCCGCGTCGATTTCATGTTCAGCGCATCCTATGACAGCGATATTGAAAAAGTGCGCAGCACGATCCGGCGGGTGCTGGAAGATGACGAGCGCGTCCTGCCCATGCCTGAAGTCGTGGTGGAAGTGGCGGCCCACGGCGCGTCCTCCATCGACTATACGGCGCGGGCGTGGGTCAACTCGAGCGATTACTGGCCCTATTTCTGGGAAAAGACCCGGCTGATGAAGCTGGCCTTCGACGCCGAGGGCATCGAAATTCCCTATCCGCATCAGGTGCATATCAAGAAGGAAGGATAGGCGCGATTTTCGCCTCACACGTGCCGCAATCTTTGCGCTAATCTGGCCCCATGAACGACACGCAAGCCCCGCGCAAAACCTTCCTGCAACGCCTCATCGCGGTGCGGCTGAGGGATTTACTGGTCCTGTTCCTGCTCTGCGTGCTGGCAGGCGTGGTGCTGGCTCTCTTCAATGTCGATCCGGCAGAGCTCTGGGTCGATTTCTTCGGTACGATTGCGCGCGCCTGGGACCGCTTCTTCCTGATCATCACCGAATCGCTCGGCTGGTCGGTGCGCTACTTCCTGCTGGGCGCTGTTCTGGTCATACCGATCTGGATCGTCTGGCGGATCATCTCTGCCGCCAGCCGCCGTTCCTGAGCGAACTTACCCGCCATTAACCCTGTCCAAGGTTTGAGCGGGCAATGGACAGCACCTGCTGCTAGCTTGCCTTCTCAAGGGAAGCGTTGCGTGGCGGGAACACGATGAAGCTTGATGATATCGAGACCAGCACGCCTGTGCGCGTGCCCGTGTCCAGCCGATGGCAAGACCGCCCCATCCTCGTTGTTGATCCATCCAACTTCCTGCGCAGGCTGATCGCCGATGTGCTGCGTCACGCCGGCGCCGACCACGTATTCACCTTCGCGAACGAAGAGACCGGCCTGTCGGCTGCCACCACCTATGCGCGCCCGATCATCATTTCGGACTGGTCGGGCCGTACATCGCCGGGACCGGCCCTGACGCGCGCCCTTCGCCGCAAGAACCTGCCCGTGCGCCGGGCGCCCATCATCGCGCTGGGAAATAACGGCCAGATGCGCGAGATCGAGCGCGCGCGCGATGCGGGCGTGAATGCGTTCCTGCTCCGCCCTGTATCGCCGGCCTCGCTCTTCGCGCGGCTGGAGGAAACCGCGAGCCGTCCAAGGCCTTATGTGGAGACCGAAACCTTCGCCGGGCCAGACCGCCGCATCCGCCCCAACCAGAATGGCCGCATCGCGTGGAAGCGCGGCGTGGATGTTGAGTCCGGCCTTGCCACACCGCTTGAGGCCGCCCTCGCCCAGGCAGATGCCATGGCAGAGGCCATGATGCGCCAGGGCGACATGATCGCGGCGCGCGTCGGCCGCTCCTTGCGTCAGTATCTGGAAACGGTGCGCGATGTCGGCCCGCGCGAAACGGAAATCATCACCCTGCACCGCTCGGCCCTGCGCCGGCTGCAGGAGTTCGAAAATGCGCCCGATGCCCACCGCAACGAGCTGGTCAACGGTCTGGAAGAAATCACTGCCCGCAGGCTCGCCGCCTGACATCGCCCCCCCTGGCTGCGGCTCTGAACGCAGCACTGGCCTTATCATGCGCTGCCCTTTAAAGGGCAGGCATGGCCGACGATCTGCAGACCCTTCTGGATACCCTCGCCCCGCTGCTGGTGGATGGTTCGCCCCATGCGGTGGCGCTCGGCTTCAAGCTGGAGCGCATCGAACCGGACGTCGCCGAGATGCGCGCGCCCTACCGCGATGATCTGATCGGCGATCCGGATACCCGCGTGCTGCATGGCGGGGTGGTGACGGCGCTTCTGGACCATGTCTGCGGGCTCGCCGCCATTTCGGGGCTGGGCGGCAAGCATGCCACCGCCACGCTCGATCTGCGCCTAGATTACATGCGCCCGGCAGAACCGGGACGCGATGTGGTGGCGATAGCGCGCTGCGTGCGCGCCTCCGGCCTTTTCGCCTTTGTCAGTGCCATCGCCCATGACGGGGATGAAACCGATCCGGTTGCGACCGCTGCCGCCGCCTTCATGGTCACTCGCGTCAGTCAGGAAGCGGCCGAGAAGGCAAGGCGTGCCTTTGGCCAGATCAGCAAGGTGGAAGAAGAATGAGCCCGCTGGAGCCCCTGCTTTCGAGCCCGTACGTGCAGATGATGCGCGTGCGTTTCGATGGTCATGGCGACGAGCTGACGGCCATCCTGCCCTACGCCGACACGCTGGTCGGCAATCCGCTGATCCCGGCTTTGCATGGCGGCGCGATTGGCGCCTTCATGGAGATCACGGCCTCCGCCGCCCTGCTGGCAGGGACGCGCCTCGCGGCCCTGCCCAAGCCCATCGATGTGTCCGTCGACTATCTGCGCCCGGCGCGCCCCCAGGACGTATATGCCCGCGGCATAATCACCCGGCAGGGCGCACGTGTGGCCAATGTGCGTGTGGAAGCCTGGCAGGACCGCCGGGCTGCGCCCGTCGCCGCCCTGCACGGCCATTTCCTGATCAAGCCCGAAGGGGAAGGCTAGCTCCATCCTCTGTCATCCTCCGGCCGCGAAACGATCCGGGGGATCCATGCCTCTTTTAGTTCCGCAACGCATCCGCGTTGCGATGTTCCGCGAAAAGTCGCGGGCGCGCGTTCGCGCTTTTCGGAAGGCGTCCCGCCGTCCGCAAGGCCGACCGGCCGCCGGGCACTGCCTGTCCCCGGCTTGATCGGGGATTGCCCGAAGCGACGCACGGATGTGCGGAGCATCAGGAAAAGATGGGATGTCCTCCCCCGTTTACGGGGGAGGTGTCGAGCGCAAGCGAGACGGAGGGGGGATGTTTTATTATGAGTTCCCCCCCTCGCCGCTTCGCGGCACTCCCCCCGTGAACGGGGGGAGACACCATGGGTGGCTAGGACTTAGCCAGCGCCTCACCCAGAGCCGCGCCGCTATCCCAGGCCAGCTCTGCCCGCCCGCCAAGGCGCCAGTCGCCCGCGCACCCGACCGTCCCAGTTTCATCAAGGGCAAACGGCGTACCGGGCGCCTGTTCGCTGAGCGCATAGCGCCAGCGATGGGCCGCGCTCCAGACCGGGCGCGCCGGAAATCCGAAACGTACATGCGCCTCTTCAAGAAGATTGCGGACCACGGCGTCAGGGCTGGCTTCCAGATTGGCCCGCGACCAGCCCGTTGTGGCATGCAGTATCCACGCTTCCGGCCCGGCCCGGCCCGGACGTGACCCCATGCGCGCCATCCAGGCGAGCGCGCCGCCATAGAGCTTCGCGCCGTCAAAGCCCGGATCGAAGGGCGCATTCAGCACCGTCATCACCGCCTGACACGGGCCGATTTGCGCTGTGTTGGCCTGCGCTATCTGCGTTGAAAAATCACCGTCCGTGCGCGCCAGCAGATCACTCATCTGTTCAGGCGGTATGGTGATCGCGACCGCATCGAAGGGCCCTTCCCGGCGCCCATCATCGCGCACCAGCGTCCAGCTGCCCGCCCCGCCCTTGAGAGCCGCCACCCGCGCCCCGAACTGCACATCAAGGCCGTCCAGCGCGTGTTTTACCAGCCCATTCATGCCCGGCACGCCGATCCAGCGATCTTCCTCGCGCAACGGCTCAACATTGCCCCGCCGGTCTATCGAGACCAGCCGAGCATCCCAGACCGCGGCCGCGCCGGCATCGCGCGCATCATGCATAAAGGCCGAGAACGCCGCACCGCGCGCCGTGATGAATTGTGCGCCGTGATCGAAACCCGCCTCGCCCAGAGGGGTTTCAACCCGGCGGGTGGATAGCCGGCCGCCCGGCCCCCGCCCCTTGTCAAAAAGCTGGCAGCTATGTCCAGCCTGGACCAGGGCGCGGGCGCAGGCCGCGCCGGCAAGCCCGGCTCCGATGATGGCAATGCGGCGTGTCGCCATGTCCCCTTTTCCTGCCCTCGTGTCCGCCTAGATTAGCGCTTAAATGACCCGGAAAACCCAAACACAAGATCAACACGCTGCAAACGCATTTGAATATGGCGCGTGCGAAGTCTTTTTCGATGGCAGCTGCCCGATGTGCCGCGCCGAAATCGGCTTTTACCGGCAACAGGGAGCGGACGCTGCCTTTCATGATGTTGCCGCATCGCCCGACATGCTGCCACCTTCTCTGAGCCATGAAGCGGCAATGGCGCGCTTTCACGTCCGCACGCCTTCCGGCGAGCTGGTAAGCGGCGCGCGCGCCTTTGCCGAGCTGTGGAAAGCCACGCCCGGCTGGCGTTGGCTGGGCCGGATCGCCGCTGCGCCGCCGCTCGTCTGGGTACTGGAGCTAGCCTACCGGCTCTTCCTGCCGGTCCGCCCTTTCTTGCAGCGCCTTTGGCGCAGGTTGGCCCGATGAGGCGCAAGGGCGATTTGCCTGAGAAGATATGCGCGGCCTGTCGCCGTCCCTTCACCTGGCGCAAGAAGTGGGAGCGGGTCTGGGACGAGGTGCGCTATTGCTCGAAGCGCTGCTCGGGCGAGGCGAAGAAGGCACGGCAGAAAACTGCGCCTTAAATCATGTTCACGCGCGCGCCATCAAGGCGCAATCTTTCCTGATCCACAGTGACACTCGCACGGACGCAAAAGACCGGGACACCAGATCCCGAGCCGTCCGGGCGAGGTTGGTTCGTCACTCAAGGAACAAGGAAACATACCCCATGAAAGCTCTCCCCCTCATGCTCACCGCAATGGTGGCACTCGGCATCAGTGCGCCCTCATTCGCGGCCCCTGGCCCGACGCGCATCGTTGAGTATCGGGCTGCCGAACTTCAGTCATCGGAAGGCCGGGAGTCTGTTGAAGCCCGCATCGAACAGGCCGCCCGGCAGGTGTGCAGGCAGAACGCCTTGCGCGGGATCGAGCGCCACGCAATCGAAGCGCAATGCCGCGAAGACGCGCGGCAGCATGCCCTCAACGACCTCCATGCGAGCAATCACATGGCGGCCAGCGCGCCTGCTTCCGCTCGCCATGTGCGGGTCATAGTCGCCAGCAGCTCGCGCTAACGCGCCCGCAACAGTTTGCCCGGCTCTGTTTCCCCTTTGCCGAGGCAGGCACTGGCCCTCGCGTCCCCCCTGGCGCGAGGGCCATTTTTCATCAGGCAAAGTCATTTTCCAGCACGATACGGTAGCGCGGCTTGCCCTCGCGCAAGCGCTGGAAGGCCTCGTCAATCTGGCTCATCGGCATGTACTCGACATAAGGCGCTATAGAATGGCGCGCGCAGAACTCCAGCATTTTTCCCATTACGGCGGGGCTGCCGACGGGCGAGCCGGAGACTGATTTCTGACCTCCGATCAGGCTGAAGGCCGGCACCGGAATGGGTTCGGAAATGACCCCGACCGTGTGCAAGCGGCCCTTGGGTGCCAGCGCGGCGATATAGCGGTTCCAGTCCAGCGGTACAGCCACGGTCGAGAGGATGAAATCATGCCGGCCGGCCTCGGCTTTCAGCGCGTCTTTTGAACGGCTATCGACGACCCTGTGCGCGCCCAGCGCGCGCGCTTCCTCGGCTTTGGAGCCTGTGGACGTAAACGCCGTTACCTCACAGCCCCAGGCTTTGAGGAACTGGACGGCGAGATGGCCGAGCCCGCCAATCCCGATCACGCCCACCCTGTCGGTCGGCTTCACACCAAATTCGAGAATAGGCGCAAACACGGTGATACCCCCGCAGAACAGCGGCCCGGCGCTGCGCGCATCCAGCCCCTCGGGCAGCTTCACCGCCCAGGCCGCTTGCAGGCGCACGGCGTCAGCAAATCCGCCATGGCGGCCAAGCGCGATGCCTTCAGAGTCCTTGCAGAGATTATGATCCCCGCCCATGCAGTTGTGGCAGGTGAGGCAAGAGCGGGACATCCAGCCCGCACCCACCCGGTCGCCGGGTTTCAGGTGCGTCACCGAGCGGCCCACCGCCGCCACTGTGCCGACCACTTCATGGCCCGGCACCAGCGGAAACTGCGTCTCGCCCCATTCCTCGTCCAGCAAGGAGAGGTCGGAGTGGCAGAGCCCGCAGGCCTCCACTTTCAGCTCCACCTCATCATCGCCCAGAGGGCCGGGATCAAAGCTGATCTGTTTGAACGCTCCGGCGCGTTCACTTGCGGCATAGGCACGGATCATGGCTGGGGTCCTCAGGCTGGGGCAGATGGCAATCACACCCCGCAAGCTAAAGTGAACACATCGCGTTTGCGAGGGCGCCGGTTTGGATTTATGCGGCGCACATGGCATCTGCATCGCCCCTCACCCGCCGGAAGGTTCTGGCCCTCGCCCTGCCGATCATGGCGGCGAATATCGCAACGCCGCTGGTGGGGCTGGTGGACATTGCCGTCATAGGCCGCACCGGCACCACCGCCGAGATCGCCGCCGTGGCGCTGGGCGCGCTGATCTTCAACTTCATCTTCTGGGCCTTCGGCTTTCTGCGCATGGGGATGACGGGCCTGACCGCGCAGGCAGACGGGCGGGGTGACGAGGCGGAAGTACGCGCCAGCCTCTTACGCGGCATCATTACCGGGCTGGCCATAGGATGCGTCTTGCTGGCGGCCCAGTGGCCCTTGCGCGAACTCGCCTTCACCCTGTTTTCCGCTGAGAGCGGCGTGGAGGCAGCGGGGCGGGCCTATTTCGATGCACGCATCTGGAGCGCGCCTGCGGCGCTGGCCGGATTTGCGCTTTATGGCTGGCTGATCGGGCTGGGGCGCACCGGCATGGCGCTCGCCCTGCAGGCCGTGCTGAACGTCATCAATGCCGCGCTTTCCATCCTGTTTGTGGCCGGATTTGGCTGGGGCGTGGCCGGTGTCGCCTGGGCGAGCACGCTGGCGCTGTGGCTGCATCTTCTGCCCGGTATCGCCATTGTGGCGTGGATACTGCGCAGCCGGATCGCGGCTTCTGTCCCACTCGCGCTCATTCTGGCGCCTGCTGCCATACGCCGCCTGCTGGGCGTCAACCGCGACATCTTTCTGCGCACGCTGGCTTTGCTGGCGGGCTTTGCCTGGTTCAACGAGGCGAGCCTGCGCGAAGGTACTGAGGTGATGGCTGGCAATGCGGTGCTCCTCCAGTTCATCTCCATCATCGCCTATTTCCTCGATGCCTTTGCCCATGTGACCGAGACCGTGACGGGCAAGGCGGCGGGAAAAGGCGACTGGAAGGGGCTTAAACGCGCGCTGCGCCTGACAACCGAACAGGCTGCGGGCTTTGCCGTGCTGGCAAGCCTCATGCTCCTGCTGGCCGGCGAAGCGCTGATCGGCCTCATCACCACAGACCCCGCCACGCGTGGGGCGGCGATGGCCTATCTGCCGCTCTGCGCGCTGGTGCCGCTGATGGGATTTGCCAGCTGGCAGCTGGACGGGCTGATGATCGGCACGACCAGAGGCCCACTCATGCGCAATGCGATGATCGCGGCGCTATTGATCTATCTGGCGCTGGATTCTGCGCTGCGCCCGGCCTTTGGTGGGACGGGACTGTGGCTGGCGTTTCTGGGCTATTACGTCGCGCGGGCAGGCACGCTCAGCTTCGGCCTTTCAGGGCTGAAGCGCGATGTGACCGCTCAGGCGTCCACGCCCACCGCTTCGGCCAGAGATGTATAGCCGTCAGCTTTGAGGCGCGCGGCGAGACCGTCGCGCAGCCGCTTTACCAGACCCGGCCCTTCATAGACGAGCGCGGTGTAGAGCTGGACCGCGCTCGCGCCTGCCCGGATCTTTGCGTAGGCGCTGTCGACCGAATTGATACCGCCCACACCAATCAGCGGCAGGTCCGGTCCGGCGGCTTTACGCACCTGCCGCAGCACTTCGGTGGAGGCTTTAGTCAGCGGCGCGCCAGACAATCCGCCCGCCTCGCCCTTGTGCTGGCTTTTCAGGGAATCCGGCCGGGCGAGCGTGGTGTTCGACACGATGAGGCCGGAAATGCGGTTCGCCATCGCCACGCGCACGATGGATTCAATGCCCGCTGCATCGAGATCAGGGGCGACTTTCAGGAAGACCGGCTCGGTCCAGCGCGCATCATTGACGCGAGAGAGCAGCGCGCCCAGCGCCTCCTCACCCTGCATGTCGCGCAGGCCCGGCGTATTGGGCGAAGAGATATTGATGGTGAAGAAGCTGGCGAGACCCTTGAGCGCCTTGACCAGCATCACATAATCGCCCGCCCGGTCCTCGCTATCCTTGTTGGCGCCGAGATTGATGCCAACGATACCGGGCTTTCCCGCGCGCGCCTCCAGGCGGGTTTTCAGCGCGTCCAGCCCCTCATTGTTGAAGCCCATGCGGTTGATGACGGCGCGGTCCTCGCGCAGACGGAAGAGGCGCGGCTGCGGATTGCCAACCTGAGGGCGGGGCGTGACCGCGCCCAGCTCCACAAACGCGAAACCCGCCGCCAGCAGCGCATCAGGCGCTTCGCCATTCTTGTCATAGCCTGCGGCCAGACCGACCGGGTGCGCCAGCTCTATGCCTGCGATGGAGGTTGCCAGAACGGGCTCGGCGTCTGCCGCCAGTTTCGGGCCAAGACCGGCTGCCAGCGCCTTCAGGCTCATCTTGTGGGCGGTTTCAGCCGGCAGAAGCGTGAGGCTTTTCGCAGCGAGATCAGCAAGCGCCATTACAGCTCCTCCGGCAGGCGCCAGCCGCCCGTATCGTCACGCCGCAGAATATGCACAGACATAATCGCGGCGAACGGCAGCGCCCCGTAAATATGCGGAAACAGCTCTCCGCCGCGCGACTTTTCCCATTTCAGACTGCCGCCCAGCGCCTTTGCGTCGATCACGGCCAGCGCTACGCGCTCCACGCCCTCAAAATGGGCTGCAAGCGTGCCTTCCAGCTGATGGCGGGCCGAGCAATGGATGAAGCCATCGGCTTGGTCGTGGGCCTCGCCCTCATAGCTGCCCGACAGCGCGGCAGCGCCCAGCACGGCGGGATCGGCAAAACGGTAGATCACATCATCAGTCATGGCATCGCTCTAGACCGCCAGCAACGCTCCGGCAAGGGCGGGCGCAAGGCTTGACATTCTTCCCCGGCAGAGGAATAAATTCCTTACCATTAACGAAGGAGGCGCGGCCATGCTCACCCACGCCCAGGTCTGGCGCGGTATTGACCGGCTTGCCCAGCGCGCAGGAACGACGCCATCCGGCCTCGCCCGGCAAGCGGGGCTGGACCCGACCACCTTCAACCCGTCAAAGCGCGTGGCCTCATCGGACAGCAAGCCGCGCTGGCCCTCCACCGAGAGCCTGGCCAAGGCGCTGGAAGCCGCCAAGGTCAGCTTTGCCGAATTCGCAGGCCTTGCCACCGACACGATTGCCGGACGCTCTGTGCCGCTGATCGGTCTGGCACAAGCCGGCAATCAGGGCTTTTTCGATGATGCGGGCTTTCCGGTCGGGTCCGGCTGGGAAGAGGTGATCTTTCCGGGGCTTGATGACGAGGCGTGCTATGCGCTGGAAATCTCCGGCGAATCCATGCTGCCGGTTTACCGGCCCGGAGACCGGATCGTGGTTGCCCCCCACGCCCAGCTGCGCCGCGGCGACCGGGTGGTGGCCAAGCTGCGCTCCGGCGAGGTGATGGCCAAGGAGCTAGGCCGCACCACGGCGCGCACGGTGGAGCTGGTCTCGCTCAACGCCGAGTACGAGACCCGCGTGCTGGATGTCAGCGATCTGGTCTGGATGGCCCGCATCGTCTGGGCGAGCCAGTAGGGCTAACGCTCCATCTCGGCCACGGCGAGGCGGGCGGCGTGGGCGGGGTCATCCTCAAGCGCGCGCAGAAGCGTGCGGGCACGGGCGCTGATTACCGTATCGAGCGCAGCATCAAGGCCCTCGCGGGGTGACAGGTCAGCCGAGCGGGCAAGCTGCGCGCGGGCCGCATCCAGATAAACCGCCTCTCCGCTGGCGAGCAGGGCGACGGCGAAGAAATAGGCGATCACGGGATCGTCCGGAGCACTCGCAATGGCCTGACCATAGGCCTCCATCCCGTCTTCCAGGCGGGCGCCGAGCGCGCGTCCGCCACCCCGGCGTACTACCTCGAAATGCCAGGCGCCCAGCATGGCCGGTCCCCACGGATCATCCCCATCCAGCGCCATGGCCCTTTCGATATGGGTTTTGCCCTGCTGGGGCAGGCGGCGCATGAAGGCGCGCAGCGTGCCGGTATAGCGCCCCTCAAACCCTATCGCCGCAGCCATGCGCAAATGGGCCTCGGCAAGGCTCTCATCGGCAGCGATGGCCGCTCTGGCGTGGCGGGCTAGCCGGTCCGCCACGTTGCGGCGGTTTTCTGCCCTATCAGCCACCAGAAGCGCCAGCGCAGCTCCGGCGGCAAGGGCCTGCGCTTCTGCGGACGGGTCTGCGCTGGCAAGCGTCTCGGCGCGGACGAAATCACCCGCCGCATATGCTTCGCGCGCCGCAGGCAGATCGGCCATTGCCGGAGCCGACAACGCCAGCACCACAAGCACAGCCATCAGATGTTTTACGCCCGCCATCACGCACCACCCTCACCTGCTCTCAACGGCAAGATGAGCGCGGATCATGGCAAGGTGAAGGCCTTGGCCGGTTCTGGCAGACCAAGGCGGATTTGACGCCAGGCAAGACCGGCATGTAACCTCAGCGTGCAATCGGGGAGAGCAGAAATGACAATACTTGCCGCATTGGCCGTCAGTCTCCTGTTGGCCGCTGACACGCCCGTTCCCAGTCTTCTCGGTTACCCGCCCTGCTCCACCGCCGAAGCCTTCAATCCCGGCGAGAACGCAGACCTCGCCCTGCGCCGCGAGATCGCGCTGGAGGCCTGCCGCGTGCCGCTGGCGCTTGGTACAGGCGATGTCGAGGCCCTGCTGGGCGATGAGAACTTTGCGTTCGAGGTTGATGGCGAGGAGCTGGTGATCGCGCGGCGCGGCAGTGATCTTGTCAATGGTGTGCTCAACACCCGGCTGGCACCTGTTGCCAGCGCCGAGGGGCTGTTTGCCAGCCGTTTCCGGATGGCCCGGCTGAACGCAGGCCTGCTGACCTTCTACGTCATCTCGATCGATGGCGACCGGATAAACATGGACGCCACCTTTTCGTGGCGTGGGCCGGATGCCCCTCTGGTTCCTGAAGAGGACGACGAAGGGGAACTTGCAGGTGAGTTGTTAGAGACGGTGCTGTGGAGTGAGGCACTGGGAGAAACCCGCCGTCTGCGCGTCTATCTGCCGCCCGGCCACGATGCCGGCAACAGCTATCCGGCAGTATTCTTCACCGATGGAGAAGCCGAAAATGTGGCGCGCAGGCTGGAACCTGAAATGCTGGCTGGCCGCCTGCCCGCCATGGTGCTGATCGGTGCCCTAGCTGGTCAGGCCGGGATCGTCGAGGATCGCTCCGATCTGGCAGGCGATCTGCGCAATGTGGACTACCTTCCCGGCGGCTCTGGCACCCTTAACCGCTTTGATGCGCACCTCACCTTCTTCGCTGACGAATTGGTGGAGCACGCTCTGGAGAACTGGGGCATCAGCCCTGATCCGGCCCTGCGCGGTGTTTTCGGCTATTCCAGTGGCGCTGCCTTTTCGCTGCAGGCCGGTTTTCGCCGTCCGGACAGGTTCGGCCACGCCTTTTCCATGTCCACGGGGCATGGCCCCATCAACGACGCAGGCACGGCGCCGGACAATGCGGCCCGCTTCTACTTCACCGCAGGACGGTATGAGAGCCTCTTCATGTACCACGCCCGCATATCAGCCGCAGCGCTCGATGCCGCTGGCTATGATGTCCGCTTCGAGACGTTTTCCACCGGTCACACCCGCGAGGCCGATACGATCATGCTGATCCCGTTCCTGCGTGATGCGTTCGGCGTCGATTAGTTCAACCACTGCCAGTTTGACGCGGCGACTATTGGCTGCCAACCTGAACGTGTAGATCAGGGAGGGCACATAATGATGATCGCAACGGCCGTGGCGGCCAGCCTTCTGGTTCTCGTCGACAGCCCAGACCCCGATCTGCTGGATTATCCGTACTGCTCGGCCGCAGAAGCTTTTGACCCGGCAGGCGACGCAGACCTCGCCCTGCGCCGAGAGATTGCACTGGATGCCTGCCGTCTTCCGCTGGCGCTGAGCCTTGGCGACGTCGAGTCGATGCTCGGCGATGAGGATTTCGCGTTCGAGATTGACGGCGAGGAACTCGTTGCCGCGCGGCGCGGCAGCGGCGCAAACCGCCTGCACGGTGCGCTCAACGCCTCGCTGCCGGAGCTGGAGGGCACCGACGGGATACATGCGGCCCGGTTCCGGCTGGCGGAACTTCAGGCCGCATGGCTCAAATTCTACGTGTTTCCCGAAGGCGCCACCCAGATCACCCTCGACATGATGCCGGGATGGGAGGGGCCCGATGCACCGCCGAAAGCCGTTGTGGAGAACGATGGCGGGATCGAGGGCGAGCTGATCGCCACCGAGTTGTGGAGCGAGGCACTGGGCGAGACGCGCCGCCTCTACGTCTACCTGCCACCTGGCCACGATCCCGCTGCCAGCTACCCGGCGGTGTTCTTTGGCGATGGCGGAGTGGTCAATCATTTCGGCCGCCTGATCGAACCGCGCATAGCGGATGGCAGCCTGCCGCCCATGGTGCTGGTGGGCGCAGAGTCCGGCCAGCAGGGTATTGTGGAAGACCGCTCCGACGTTGAGCGCGACCTGCGCAATGCGGACTATCTGCCCGGCGGGATTCGCGGTGTGGATCGCTTCGACGCGCACCTGATCTTCTTCGCCGACGAGCTGGTGGAGCACGCCATCACACACTGGGGCGCCAGCCCAGATCCGGTCTTACGCGGCGTGTTTGGCCGTTCCAGCGGGGGTGCGTTCTCACTGCAGGCAGGGTTCAGGCGCCCTGACAGATTCGGTCACGCCTTCTCCATGTCCACGGGCCGTGGCCCGGTGCGCGAAGCCGATCCGGCTCCTGAGAACGCCGCACGTTTCTACTTCGCGGCCGGACTGTATGAGCCCACCTTCCTCTACAACGCCCATATATCGGCCAATGCCCTGCAGGCCGCGGGCTATGAGGTCCGCATAGAGGCGCTGGCGGCAGGCCATACGCAGGAGATCGACGAGGTCATGCTGATCCCGTTCCTGCGTGATGCGTTCGGCGTCGACTAGCCCTTGCTCAGATCTTCGCCATCCAGCGCGCGGCGGATGAGGGCAATCGTGCGCGGCAGGCCGTAGATCGCGGCAAACCCGCCAAAGCGCGGGCCTTGCGACTGACCGAGCAGCACTTCGTAGAGCGCCTGGAACCAGTCACGCAGCTGTTCAAAGCCTGCATCCTTGCCGGCGGAATAAACCTCGGTCTGGATCAGCTCTGCGTCGCGTTCATCGGGTGACAGCGCTTCGAGACGCGCCACGAGGCCTGCCAGCCCTGCCCGCTCCTGCGCGTTCGGCGCGCGGTAGGATTTGGCCGGTTTGACGAAGTCCTCATAGTAAGCAAGGGCATAGTCGGCCAGCCGGTCGAGGAAGGGCTCGCTCGCCGGGCTCGCGTCCGGCGCATAGCGGCCGATAAAGCCCCACAGCGTCTCCTTGCTGGACGCGTTTGCCGCCGAGACGAGATTCAGCATCAGCGCGAAGGAAATGTCCGCGCCGGGGGCTGGCGGCTCGCCGGAATGGATGTGCCAGACCGGGTTCTCGATACGCTTGTCCGGCTCCTGCCCGGAATAGGCGGCCAGATGCTGGCGATACTCATCCACGGCCTTGGGGATGACATCGAAATAGAGCCGCTTGGCTGTTTTCGGCTTCTGGAACATGTAAAGCGACAGGCTTTCAGCCGGCGCATAGCGCAGCCATTCCTCCACCGCGATGCCATTGCCCTTGGTCTTGGAGATTTTCTCGCCCACCTGATCCAGGAACAGCTCGTAGCAGAACTGCACCGGCGGCTCGGCGCCAATAATGCGGCAGATACGCGAATAGATGGCACCATTGACCTGGTGGTCCTTGCCATACATCTCGAAATCAACGCCCAGCGCGGCCCAGCGCGCGCCAAAGTCCGGCTTCCATTGCAGCTTGGTGTTGCCGCCGGTGACGGGCAGGGTCAGCTCCTCGCCATCCTCATCATCAAACGTGATCGTGCCGGCCTTCGCATCGATGGCTTTCATCGGCACGTAGAGCACGCGGCCCGTTTTCGGGCTTAGCGGCAGGAAGGGGCTGTAGGTGGCGCGGCGCTCTTCCCCGAGTGTCGGAAGCATCACCTTCATGATGTCGTCATAACGCTCCAGCGCCGTCAGCAGCATCTGGTCATACGCGCCGGAGCGGTAAAGCTCGGTCGCGGACAGAAACTCGTATTCAAAGCCGAACCCGTCCAGAAACGCGCGCAGGCGGGCATTATTGTGGTGGCCAAAGCTCTCATGCGTACCGAACGGATCGGGCACATCGGTCAGCGGGCGCTGGAGGTGGGCTTCGAGCTTTTCCGGGTTGGGGATATTGCCCGGCACTTTGCGCATCCCGTCCATATCGTCGGACACACAGATGAGGCGGGTCGGGATTTTCCCCTCGGTGAGCACCTCGAACGCATGGCGGACCATGGTGGTGCGCACCACCTCGCCGAACGTGCCGATATGCGGCAGGCCGGACGGGCCATAGCCGGTCTCGAACACGACGGGCTTTGAGGCATCGCCGCGCTTTTCCACGCGTTTGAGCAATTCCCGCGCGAGCTCGAACGGCCAGGCTTTGGCGTTGGCGGCTAGGGCGGAATACTCAGTCATGGGACGGGCGTCCTGTCTGTCGTTGAAGGATGGGCTGGCAGGTAGACCTCACACGCCCAACCGTCAATGACAGCTCTGCCCTCAACCCTGCCCCTCAGCCTTCTACGCCATCGTCAAAAATCGCCTCGATGGGCTGACCAAACAGGCGCGCGATTTTGAACGCCAGCGGCAGGGACGGATCATACTTGCCGTTCTCCAGCGAGATCACGGTCTGGCGCGACACATCCAGCTGCTCTGCCAGATGCGCCTGACTCCAGCCGCGCTCACCGCGCAGATCTTTCAGCCGGTTCTTCATTCGACGCGCGATGTCAGGATGGCGGCCGCGACACCATAAATCGTCGCAAAGGCCGGGAAGAGAAAGATCGCGTCAAACGCCGGCAAGCTGGCATGGAGTGTGACAAGCGCCCAGAACGTCACCAGACACAACACCGCACCCGCCGATATCGCCGTCGCGGTTATCATCAGCGAGCGGATCATCTCGTCACTTTCGACGATAATGTAGACCCACACGACGACCCATCCCGCGACCAGCCCGATGGGCAGGCTTTGCACCAGACCCTTGAGAAATCCGTCCAGTCCGGGAACGTAATGAATCGAGGCCATCAGCGCCGCCACATAGGCCATCACCAGCCCGGCCTGCAGAGGGATCAGCCAGGATGCCTTGATCTCATGGCGCGGGGCCGCTGGCGCATTGGCCGCCATCTGTGCAATGCGATTCTCGCGCACCCAGAGGAAAAAGCTGGCGATGGTTGCGCCACCGGTAACGGCCAGAACCACAGGTTCACCGCCCCTGCCCACGAGAGCGAACATAAACGCAATAAACAGACAGATTGTCAGGAGAAGCAGCAGGAAGGCCAGCGTGCCGGTCGCCCGGATGGGATGGAGCACACGCGCCCGCTGGTCTTGAGAAGCGTTCATCAAAAAGAGTCCTCCGCTGACGCCTAGTGATAGCGCCGGCTGATAGCGAACAGGGAGACGTAGTAAGCCGCCACAGCGATCACGACCGTGAAGGCTGGCTGAAAGGGTCCCCATTGCAACAACGCTGAGGCCACTGCCAGGCTCGAGACGATCATGACCGCCCCGCCGCAGCCAACGGCCAGGGCGGTCATGTGAATACGCTGCTGAAGCTCGTCGAGGGACCGTATCAGGACGACGAATTCGTATGTCCCGCACGCAATGCCAGCCACCGCCAGAAGCGCGGCGAGGACTGGCCATATCCCGCTGCCAGGCGCCTGGGTGGCCACGGCGATCACAGCAGTCATCACGACCGCCAGAATCGCCAGGGACCGCCAGATGTAACGCCGCCGTGCGGCTGGAGGTGCAGTGTGGGTTTCAGGGACGAGATTGATCATGGCATCCTTCAGGCTTGATGCGCCTCACCAGGCTTCCGGGCGCCAGTAAACAGGCGTACCAGCCAGTGGCGGTTGGCAAAGGCTGTCCAGCCCAGAACGAACATGGTCAGCCAGAAAAGCGCCTCGGTCGCCAGTGCCGCTGCAATCAGCGCAACCACAAAGACCGCCCGCGGCGCGTCCAAAAAATACGCGGCCCCCGCACCCGTCCAGGCCAGCAAAGTTGCAGAACCGGCCAGCACGACCAGACCGATGCGAAGTTTCTTTGAGAAAGTCATAATTCACCTCCGTTGTAAAGCGTGCTTTACGATGTAGCGTCAAGCTCGCTTTACGTCAAGGGTGCTTTACAACATTTTTTCGCAGGACGCCCGAACTGGCATTTGGTGCCGTTTATGATAATAATTATCATAAGGTCAAACTGATGGAGACGTCATGCCCAGCAGCTACGCCCTTGGCGGGCATTTCGAAAGCCTGATGGACGAGTTGATCGCCTCTGGCCGCTATAACTCGAAAAGCGAGATCATCCGGGACGGGCTGCGCCTGCTCGAAGATCGCGAAGCGCTGCGGCAGGCGAGGCTCGAAGCCCTGCGCGCGGCCATCGCGGAAGGCGCCGATAGCGGCCCCGGCGTTGACGCGGATGCGGTGTTTGACCGGCTGGAAGCGAAGTACCAGGCGATGGCGCAAGGCGCTGCAGAGTGAGTTTGCGCTTTTCGCCCGCAGCGGAACGCGATCTGGAAGCGATTGCCGACTATATTGCGCAGGACAATCCGGGGCGGGCGCTGAGTTTCATCGCAGAGCTTCGGCAGACAGCGGCGGACATCGAAGACAACCCGCTTGCGTGGCCAGAACGCTCCGACCTTCTACCTGGCCTGCGGATGCGGCCGTTCGGGCGATACCTGGTCTTTTACAGGCCGGATCAGAACGGCGTTCGGATTGAACGGATATTCCACGCCAGCCGGGATGTTGGTGGCGGCAACGTTTAAGAGCCGTCAGCTCCACCGATGGCTGGATCAAGATAAACGAAAACCGGGCCCCTTTCGGAGCCCGGCACTTCCGGCATTCCTGCGATGAATGCGCTTACTTGTTCGGCTGCGGCGTGACGCGCAGGTAGGGCTTGATCTTCTTGTAGCCCTTGGGGAAGAGCTTGTCGGCGTCGGCGTCCGACACGCTCGGCACCACGATCACGTCATCGCCATCGGTCCAGTTCACGGGCGTGGCGACCTTGTAGCCATCGGTCAGCTGGAGGGAGTCGATCAGGCGCAGCACCTCGGTGAAATTGCGCCCTGCGCTCGGCGGATAGGTGAAGGTGGCGCGGATTTTCTTGTTCGGGTCGATCACATAGACGGCGCGCACCGTCACCTTGGGATCAGCTTTCGGGTGGATCATCGTGTAGAGGGTGGAGACCTCCTTGTTCACGTCCGCGATGATCGGGAAGTTCATCGCCGTGCCTTGCGTCTCCTCGATATCCTTGATCCAGGCCTTGTGCTGGTCGAGCGGATCGACCGACAGCGCGATGGCCTTGGCGTTCCGCTTGGCGAACTCGTCTTTCAGCTTGGCGGTAAAGCCGAGCTCTGTTGTGCAGACGGGCGTGAAGTCGGCCGGGTGGGAAAAGAACACCACCCATTTATCGCCGATCCAGTCATGGAAGCGGATCGGGCCTTCAGTGGTGTCGGCGGTGAAGTCCGGGGCGGTATCGCCAAGGAGGAGGGACATGATCTGTTAGCTCCGTTTGTCGGCTGTCAGGGCGTTATGCGCTTTACTTAGGGAGCGGGCTTGGGCGATGTAAGGTCATCGCGCCTCCACCCCTCGTTCAGATTTACTGGCGGACCCAATATGCCCAGCCTCATCATCATGCGCCATGCCAAAGCCGTCGACCGGATAGAGGCTGAAGACGATTTCGACCGCGGGCTGACCACGCGCGGTCATGAGGACGCGGCCCGTGCCGCAGACGCCATGAAGAACGCCGGGCTGATAGCGGATTTTGCCCTGGTCTCCCCTGCCCGCCGCACGCGCGAAACCTTCAAGCCGCTGAGCGCCATCTTCCCCGGCGCCAAGCTTGAAGACCCGATGGCGCTCTATCATGCCTCGCAGGAAATGCTCGAGCGGGCCGTGACCGAAGCGCTGGAGGGCGGCTCACAAGCCATCGTTCTGGTCGGGCATAATCCCGGCATAGGCGAATTTGCCCACGCCCTCGCCGCACGCGCAGACGCCATGGAGGGCGTGCCCTATGGCTGGCCGACCAGCGCCGCCATCGCCTTTGATCTGGCCGATGCCAGCCTGATGCGGCTCACACGCACCTTCCTCTTCAATCCGAAGGCGTGATTCGAAACGATTCGCCTCAAAGGTTAATTTGCATTAACCATACCCGCCGTTCCGCAGGGAGCTGGCGGCAATGGGGCATGCAGTGGGGCAAAGATCACGCCGCGCACCAGCGCAGGCGCAGATCATTACCGGCGCATTCAAGGCCACGCGCAACCATGCGCATGCCTATCGCGCCGCCTATGGCCTTGCAGATGAAGCCCCGCAGGCGAGCGCTGCCCATCCACTGAGCGTCCCGCGCTCCCTGTGGGCCGGCCCGGCCGGGTTTCTGGCTGTGCTTGAAACGATAAGCCCCGGCCTGGCGCTGGCGGTCATGGGGGCGCTGGCCTCACTCCTCTTTCTGGGTGTGGCAGGCTTGCGCTTTGCCGCAGCGGTTCTGCCTGCATACACCAGCCCGCGCCGCACGCTGTTCTCTCACGCTCTCCCCTCGATGACGGTGATCGTTGCGCTCCATAAGGAGGCCTCTGTTGTCTCCGGGCTGGTCAGGCAGCTCGCGCAGATGGACTATCCACGCGACCGGATGGATGTCGCCCTCGCCATAGAGGCCGATGACTGGGAGACATTGCGCGCCGCCCACGCAGCGGCGAGAGCCCATGCCAGCCGCCTGCCGGTACGGGTCATGGCGGTGCCACCCGTCGGGCCGCGCACCAAGCCCAAAGCCCTCAACTTCGCGCTTCAGCGCACCACAGGAGCGCTTGTTGCGGTCTATGACGCGGAGGATGCCCCCGCCCCGCAGCAGCTGCGCGCAGCGGCAGAAGCCTTCGCGGCTGACCCGGCGCTTGGCTGCGTGCAGGCGCCGCTGGGCTGGTATAACCGTTCCGAAAACTGGCTGACGCGCATGTTCGCGCTGGAATATGCCGCGCAATTCCACGTTATCCTGCCGCTATTCTTGCGGATGGGCTGGCCGCTGCCGCTGGGCGGCACCAGCAATGTGTTCTTGCGCGATGCCCTTGTGGCCAGCGGCAGCTGGGATTCCCACAATGTCACCGAGGATGCGGATCTGGGTTTCCGGCTGGCACGCCATGGCTGGAAAACCGGCATGATAGACCATGGCACGCTGGAAGAAGCGCCCGTTACGCGCCGCGCCTGGATAGCGCAGCGCAGCCGCTGGCTTAAGGGCCATGCGATCAGCTGGTGCGTACAGATGCGCCAGCCCGGCGGCCTCACCGGTGAAAGCGGCCTGCGCGCCATGGCCTCCCTGCAGGCATCGCTTGGGGTGAACGTGCTCAGCGCGCTGATACACGGGCCGGCGGCGCTGTTTGTGATCTGGATGATCGCCGGCAGTCTGGCGGCTGGACAGCTTCCCTGGATCATACTGCCCGTAGCTGCGGGATATGGCGCAGCCATATTCGCGGCGGCACGCGGCGCACGGCGCGCTGGCTTCCGGGCAGGTGCGAGGGATCTGGCGGCGCTGCCGCTCTACTGGCTCTTGCAGACGCCTGCCGCCATACGGGGCTTGCGCGAAATCGCCAGCCAACCCTATGTGTGGACAAAGACCGAGCACGGCGTCACTGCCCAGCACAGGATGGCCCCTGATGAGCCTCACCCTCACGCTCATCCTGATGATTGCGGCACTTTCCCTGTTCGCCTTCAGCGCGTGGCGTAGCGGGCGGCCATCAGACCCGCTGCGCGGCCCAAGGATGGTGCCCTGGACGCTGATATGCATCGGCCTTGCCGTGTTCCTGCTGCTATTGCTGGCCCATCTGCTCAGCTTTATCGGCATCGAAACCGGCCAGCGTGTGCGGACCTTCTAGATCGACACCGCTATCAGCCAGACAAACAGCGCGGCGAAAAACGCGATCAGTAGCCACCTTCCCCAGCGCGGCAGCCACAGCCAGCCCGCCACGATGCGGTCGCCCACCGCATAAAGCACCAGCCCCATGGCGAAATAGCGCAGGCCCCGCCCCAGCGTAATGGCCAGCGCAAACCACATGCCGCCAACCCCGGCCAGCCCTGCAGCGAGACTGGTCAGCTGTACCGGCACAGGCGTCAGCATGGCGGCAAACACGGCCACCGCGCCGCCGGTCTCGATACGCGCGCGGGCGTCTGACAGGGTTGCTGCCGCGCCGCTATCATCAACGATCATCGGTGCAATGGTATCAAAGGCCAGCCGGGCCAGCGTGTAGACCAGCAGGCCGCCAAGGATGGACCCCAGAGCCGCCGCGGCCGCGGCCGGAAAGACATACCGGCGCCCGCGCAGCATCTGCGCCGCCAGCGGCAGGGCCACCGGCCACGGGAAGATCGTGGAATCGATGAAGGAGCCAACGAACAGGGCCGGCACCGCCCATTTTCCCCGCGCCGCGCGTATCAGGCGCAGGCGGAACAGCCGCACGGTTCGCGACCAGCCTCCTGGACGCGGTCGGGGTGCGGGGCGGGTATCTGGCTTGCTCATCACCCGCGTGTCTTAGCCCGCTTGAGGGTCTGCGGCAAAAGCGGCGATACGCCGCTACCCACCTGGCACGCCGGTCTGGAAACTTTCCACCAGCGAACCTGTCACCAGCCGCCAGCCATCTACCAGCACGAAAAAGATCAGCTTGAAGGGCAGCGAGATGATGACTGGCGGCAGCATCATCATGCCCATCGACATCAGGATGGAGGCGACCACCAGATCGATGATGAGGAAGGGAATGAAAAGCAGAAAACCGATCTCGAAGGCCCGGCGCAGTTCGGAGATCATGAAGGCGGGCGCCACCACATGCAGCGGCGTGGCCTCGGGCGTTTCGGGCTGGACCTGCGCAATGTCGAAAAACAGCGCCAGATCATCCTCGCGCGTATGGGCCAGCATGAACATCTTCACCGGCGAAGTAGTCCGCTCGAACGCCTCCTCGGTTTCAATCTCCCCGTCCAGATAGGGCTGGATGCCCTCGCCATAGGCCTGCGTGAACACAGGCGCCATGATGAAGGCGGTCAGGAACAGGGCGAGCGATACCAGCACCGCATTGGGCGGGCTCTGCTGCAGGCCGACAGCCGTACGCAGCAGGGACAGCACGACGATGATGCGCACAAAGCTGGTCGTCATGATGAGGATGGACGGCGCCAGTGACAGCACCGTCAACAGGATGACGAGCTGGATCACCCGCTCGGTCAGCCCATCCTCTTCGCCCACATCAATGCTGACCGATTGCGCCTCGGCCATGCCGCCAAACGCCAGTCCGGCCATCAGCAGCCCAAGCGCGAGGCTCCAGAAAAGCGCTGATCTGGAACGCAGCCACGCCATCAGGACTGACCCTCCGGCGCAGCTTCATCGCCCGTGTCCGGCTCCACAGGTTCAAAGCGGGGCGGAGCAGGACGCCGGTCCAGCACCGTCTCACCGGCAAGGCCCAGCAGGATCACATGCTCCTCATCGTCCACGCGCACCAGCACCACGCGGCGGCGCGGATCGAGCATGAGGGTGGAGGCCACTTCCATGCGGCGCGGCGCATTCGGGCGCTGAATATTGGGGAGGAAATGGGCAAGCCCTGCCCGCCTCGCCAGCAGCGCCAGCCCGCCAAGCAGACCCAGCACGAGCAGAAGCGCCGCGAAATAGCGTCCAAAATCCATTACGTCCATCTGGCGCGCTCCCCGGCGGAAGGGCGCAGCCCCCTTGGGCGCCCGTCCGTTTTGCGGACTTCAACCGCTAGCGGGAGTCGCGCCTTTGGTTAAGCCACTCTTAACCGCATCAGCACAAGGGTGGGGATGGAGCCTTGCGCGCCAGAATGGCTGCGCCGAAAAGGGAAGCGAAACGCATGCGTCCGGATGACATTCCTGTCCTTGGCATACTGCGCCAGGCGCTCGGCTATCATTCCGACCGCCAGCGCGTGATTGCCGAGAACGTCGCCAATGCCAACACGCCGGGCTATGTGCCTGATGATATTCCGCAAAGTGAGTTCGCGCGCGCCCTGTCTGGCGCCCAGAGCACCCGCCGGGTCACGCTGAACGCCACCGAAGCGGGCCATATTCAGGGTCGGGTCAATTCTGGCGGATCGGGCGCATGGCGCTCCATGGCAACGCCTGACAGCGAAACCACGATCAACGGGAATGCCGTGGTGCTGGAAGAGCAGATGGTGCGCTCGGGCGAGAACCGGATGCGCTTTGAAACCGCACTCGGCCTTTACCAGAAAAGCCTGTCGCTCATCCGCATGGCGGCCCGCGGGCCGGGCGCATAAGGCAAGGGAAGGATATAGATCATGTCCAACAACGCTTCAGATACCTTGCAGATCGCCGCGGCGGGCCTTCGCGCCCAGTCCGCGCGCATGCGCATCATCGCGGAGAACCTGGCCAATGCGTCCTCTACCGGGCGCACGCCGGACGAAAACCCCTATCAGCGCCAGATGCCCGTTTTCCGCGCCGAACTGGACCGCGTTACCGGAGCAAACCTTGTGCGCATGACCGACGTGCGCGCGGACGAATCGGAGTTCCGTCTGGTCTACGAGCCGGGCCACCCGGCCGCCAACGGAGACGGCTATGTGCGCTATCCGAATGTCTCCAGCCTGATCGAGCTGATGGACATGCGCGAGGCGCAGCGCTCTTACGAGGCGAACATGAACATGGTGGAAGGTACGCGGCGCATGATGGAGCGCACGCTGGACCTTCTGCGCCGCTAGGAAAGTCTGGAGACTGAACGATGGATCTCGCAGCCATCCGCGCCTATGCGCAGGCCGCCCGCCAGGTGGCCGCCCCGAACGCCACTGGCGCCGCCAGCGCGGGCAATCCGGTCGCCTCCGGCTTTGGCGACATGGTGATGAATGCGCTCAGCGAGACGCAGGCCGTCATGCAGGCGTCCGAAAGCCTGACCGCACAGAATGCCGCCGGACAGGCCGAGCTGGTGGATGTCGTTACCGCCATGGCGGCCGCTGAAGTGCAGCTGGAAACGGTTATCGCCGTGCGCGATCAGGTGATCCGGGCCTATCAGGAAATCCTGCGCATGCCGATCTAGTGCCTGAGGCTTTAAGCCTCAGGACGGCCCCTGCTCCCCGCCCGCCTCGAAACGGCGCGCAAATCCGGTCAGAAACGCATCCATCGTGCCCCGGCTGGCGAGGCTGGACACCAGCTCTGTCAGACGGCGGTCGCCCGGCGCGGGCAGTTCGGTGGTAACCAGGCTGAAGCTGCCGCGATGACGCGTCACCGCCATGCGATCACCGTAACGGGCTTCAACACGTTCCAGAGAGCCACTATCCCCGGCCAGCGCATAGGCAATCGCCGCGCGCATGACATCGCGTGCCTCGATCTCGCTCAGCGGTTCATCCTCACGCCAGCGCGCGCCCAGAACAGCTTCCAGCCCGCGCGCGGCATTGGCCCAGTCACGCTGCTCCCATGCAATATCGGCCCGCAGACGGCGCGCCTGCGGGCTGTCATCATCGCCGATCATCTCAAGGGCGTGATCAGCCCGGCCGAGACCGGCCATGGCCCGTGCTTCCAGAAGGCGGCGTTCAGCGACGAGCGCGGGCGCCAGCCCGGTCACGCGGGTCGCGCGCAAAGTACGCAGCGCATCTTCATGGCGGCGCCCCATCAGATAGATCACGGCCAGATCAGAGGCGATGGCCGCACGCGCCTGCGCGGGCATGGAACGGTTATCGACCTGATGCTGGAGGAGCTGGGCTGCCGGATCGAGCAGATCAACCGCCACCAGCCGCTCGGCCACGCGGCGCACCATCCGGTCGCCATCGGCCCCTTGCGGGGTCAGCGATGCATACTCGTTAAAGAGGGACAGCGCCTCGAGCGGCGACATGCGCGCGGCCTCATCGCGCAGGAACAGGCGGCGGAACAGCGCGTCCATATCGCTCGCAATAGCCCGCGCCGCCGCGCTGCCGGGCTGGCGCAGACGGGCCTGGCTCATCACATCCAGCGCATCGCCAAAACGCCCGGCCTCTGCGTAAAGCTCGCCCAGCTGCCGGGCTGCTTCCAGCTCGGTATCGTCTCCGCGCCAGCGCAGGGCGATGCTTGCCAGCGTGTCTGCAGCCTGTGTAGGCGCCACCCGTCCTTCATCCAGCTCAAGGCGGACCTGATTGAGAAGGGAAGCGGCCTGGATAGGCAGCCACGGGTCTTCGGCCAGCGCCGCGAAACGCCGGATCGCCTCGTCATTGCGCCCTGAGAGGGCAGCCACACGCGCGGCGGCAAATTCAGCTTCGGCGCGGGCCTGCGGATCGTTGAGCTCAGGGTCCATCCCCTCCAGCACACGCAAGGCGGCGCCGACATCGCCGGTCTCGGCGGCAGCGCGGGCATAGGCAGACTGCACCCGTGCGCGCCAGAGCGGATCGAAGAAGAAGCTGCTTCCTTCGGCGGCATCAAACCGGCGCCGCGCTTCAGCCCAGTCAGACCGGCGCGCCGCGACCAGCCCGCGCCAGGGCTGCGCGGCCGGATCCTCGTTGAGTGCCGCGCCAGACAGAAACACTTCGGCACGCGGCAGCCGCCCCACCATCAGCATGGCGATACCGTTGACCACGCGCAGCTCTGCACTGCCAGCCAGCTCGGCATCGGCCTGTGCTGCCAGACGGGCCGCGCCGAGGGCTTCAGGGGCCAGCTCCCACGCCAGATAGAAACGCGCCAGATTGAGCAGCTCGCGCGGCTCGCCGCCTGATGCGCGCCGCAGGGCCTGCGTCAGTCCTGACTGATAATCATCTCCGCCGCGCCATGCCACAAGGTCAGCAAAGCCGGGCGATGTCGGCATCACGGCACTGTCGGCGGACGCAGGGCCGCCCGCGCGCGACAGGGCCATGCCGCCCGGCCGGGTCAGCTCTGCACCGCCCTCGCGCAGGACAAGCTGAAGATCGTCCGCCAGCGGCTGCACGGCCACGCCATGCACAGACGGCAATATGTGCGCCTCGACCATGCGGTAGGGCATGAGAACGCCGCTCTTGGCTCCATCAGCGGTCAGCACCAGAAGGCTGTCACCCAGCACCGGATCATCCACCCGGACCACCGAGCGGGCACCTTCCTGACCGAGCCGGAGGCGGGCAGGCTGGCCGGGCAATGTCTCGCGCATCAGCACGACAGGGCGCGGCGGCTGGTCCACACTGTCACGCAGGGCAACCGTCCAGGTCGCGCCCGCAGCCACCGGATCAGGCAGGGTGGCCTCGGGAGACTCGATGCGCAGGGCGGTATAGTCCTCGCCTGCCACGATCTGGTATCCGCGTACATGGCGGCGCGGCGCCTCTGCAAGCTCGGACACGTCCAGCTCTGCGGCGGCATCAAAGACCAGCCACACCGCATCCGGGCGCCGGAAAACGGCAAGGCCCGGCAAGTGTGCCCATTCAAAATGCAATAGCGCGTCATTGCCGCTGCGCGTCAGGCGGACCGGCACAATGCCGCTATCAGGCACCGGGTCCGGCCGCGCGGCTGGCTGCGCAGCCTCTTCAACCCGTTCCGGTTCAGGCGGCGCTGCCGCTTCTTCATCAGCAAGGCCTGCCAGCACGGCCAGCATGGCTTCAGGCGACACATGCCCCGCTGGCAGCACGTCCAGTACGATGCGCCGGCCCTCCTCATCATCCCACGCGCGGACGGTGGCACCGTCCTCCAGCAGCACGGTAACGGTAAGGCCGGTATCCTCATTGGCTGCGCGTACCATCTCGATCAGGCGCGGCGGGCTGGCAGAAAGCCGGCGCAAATCGGCTTCGCCCGGCGCATCAAAGCGCAGCGCCGCCCGGCCATTTGCGCTTTCCAGCGTGTAGCCGGTGCGCGACGGCCAGATGAACTCGATGCGCGTATAGTCCGCCGCCTCACCCGAGCGCACGGCGACATTGGCAGGCGGAGGCGGCACATTGGCTGCCGCCGCCCGCTCGGCAGCGGCCTGCGCCTCGGCACGGGCATTCCGCTCGAACTCGGACACAATAGGGGCCGGTGCCGCGGCGCCGGGAGGCGTCAGATCAATCGCGATGACGTTATGGGAGACGCTGACATGCGGCTCGGCCTGCAGGTTCAGCGCAAGACGCAAGGCCCGCCCGTCCTCGTCGAGCCGCGCCATGGCAACAAGTCCGCCTGTCTGAGCCGGGATCGAGGCAGCATCAAAAAAGACAGGCTGTGAAAAGCGCGCAACCAGCACCGCGCCGGCCGCTATCTCGGCATCCGCCGACAGCTCACCGCCCATGGACTGGGGATAGGTCACAACAAGGCGCGTGCTGGCAGAGCTACGCTCGACGGCAACGCTGCCTGTTACCTGCGCCCACGCGTCAGCGCTCAGCCCCGCAAGGAGCAGCGCCCCGGCAAGGGCGGCGAGCCTAGCTGTCCCGGCCGGCAAGGCGGGCCTCCACCTCGGTCTGGGTCTCCGGAGGATTGGCGCGCGAGCGCAGCCGCAAGGTCAGCTCTGCGGCAAAACCGGGATCCATCTCCGCCAGGATTGCCGCATAGCGCCGTGCCTGATCGCGCTGCAGGGATTCAGCCAGCAGGACCAGCGTGTCCTCATCCATGCGCGACATGATCGCAGCCGCGTTTTCCGGCTCCAGCTGGGCATAGACCGAGACGATCTCGCCAACACGGCGCTCGCGCTCGGTTTCCAGCGTGCCCAGAAGTGTTTCCAGACTGGTCTCCAGCGCCTCCATACGCGCGATGCGCGCCTCGATACGCCGCTCGGCAACTTCCAGAAGCGCCTCGCGGGTATCAAGCTCATCCTCGCGCATATCGAGCTCCACACGCCGGTTCTCCACCAGTTCGCAAAGCTGGAACTGGGACCGCGTGACATTGAACTCGTCCGGTTCGGCTTCAAAAGCCGGGGCGGGGGTTGCCGCTGGCGGCGCGGCGGCAGGCTGATCCACAGCTTCCGCCCGCGGGGCCAGCACTTGCGGCTCGTCACCGCCTTGCGTGTTCATCAGCGCCACGGCGCTATCGGCCAGCGACACCGATTTGAGCGCGAACATGGCCGCCAGCAGAATGGCGATAACGGCAAGGGGACGAAGGCCGGGCATGGGAAGTGACCTTTCCTAGCGCAACGTCTTGAGGTGTTCGCGCTCACGCGGGTGCTGCGCACCCTCGCGTTCACGGGGCAGTTCACTGGCCGCTTGCGGGCGGCGCGCACGGTCGAAACGGTCAAGGCGCGTCTCGCCCGCACTGGTCAGAAGGCGCAGCTCATCGGCCAGCGCGCGCGCTTCGTGCGTGCGCTGCTCCAGCACCTCGCCTGTCTCTTTCGAGGCCCGGTCCAGCGCGGCGAGGCCGGCACGCGCGCGGTCCACCGCGTCGTTAAGGGCGGACACGGTCTCTTTCAACCCGTCCTGCCCGTCGCGCAGGGCTTTCAGCCGGCGGTCGACGCGCCAGCACATCACCGCCGCGCCCACCAGAAGGACACCGATCAGGGCTTCAAACAGGAAGGCCGCCATACTCATGAGAACCTCGTCAGCGTGCGCCGTGCGGCGGGGGTGAGCGGTGAATCGAGCCGGACGGCCACATTATGGTTCAGCCTGCCCATGCGCCCGCGCGTCAGCGGAATGGTGCCGCAGCGCAGCTCAACGGCGCTATCTGGCCCGGCATCGAGCATGATCGTATCGCCGACCTGAAGTTTCATGATCTCGCCCAGTGGCCGCTGCAATTCGTCAACGACGGCGTGAACCTCCATCTGCGTCGACCACAGCTCGGTTGCGAGGTGGCTTTCCCAGATATTGTCCCGTCCGAACTTCTCCCCCATGAATTGCTGGAGGAGCATTTTGCGGATGGGCTCAAGCGTCGCATAGGGCAGAAGAAGCTCGATTCGCCCTCCCCGGTCCTCCATATCAATGCGCAGCTTGACGAGAATGGCCGCATTGGCAGGCCGGGCGATAGCGGCAAAGCGCGGATTGGTCTCCACCCGGTCCAGGGTGAAGTCCACATCTGTCAGTGGCGCAAACGCCTGTTTGGCGTCAGCCAGCACCACTTCGATCATGCGCTGGACCAGCGTACGCTCGATCGTGGTGTAGGGACGCCCCTCGATACGCATGGCACTGGTGCCGCGCCGCCCGCCCAGCAGCACGTCCACCACCGAGTAGATGAGATTGGAATCGACCGTCAGCAGGCCGTAATTGTCCAGTTGTTGCGCGCGGAACACCGACAGGATGGCAGGCAGCGGGATGGAGTTGAGATAATCGCCAAAGCGGATGGAGGAGATGTTATCAAGGCTCACCTCCACGTTGTCGGAGGTGAAATTACGCAAGCTCGTCGTCATCAGCCGCACAAGGCGGTCAAAGACGATCTCCAGCATGGGCAGACGCTCATAGGAGACGAGCGCGGAATTGATGATAGCGCGGATGCCCGAGCGCTCGGCCCCGTCCTCGTCCGACACCGAGAAGCCCAGAAGGCTGTCGATCTCGTCCTGGTTGAGGATACGCTCAGGCCCCTGCGCGCCTTGCTGGGGCAGGAAGGTTTCGCCATCGGCGCCCACCATGGCTTCCCATTCAGACGCAAGCGCATCCGAACCGGCGCCGTCAAAGTCGGGCTGTTCCGCACTGGCGGCGGCTTCCCATTCGGCGGCCAAGGCATCCTGATCTACATCACTCATGGGGCAATCCGGTCATTGTCTCGCGCAAAGGGCACCATCATCACGACTGGCTGATTAGGATTTCGGTCAGGAGCACCCGGTCCACCTGGGCGGGTGCAATCGCCAGATTGGTCCGGCGCAGCAGCTCCAGCCGCAGGCGGTGCTGACCCGCAGACCCGGCCAGATCGTCCGGTGTCAGCTCGCGCAGGAAGCCCTGATACTGGTCCAGAATACGCTGCATGCCCGCCTCCAGCGCGGGCTCCACGGCCGGATCGGTAAACTCGAAACTCACCTTGAGCGTGAGGATCGGGCGCACATTGCCCGAACCGGAAATCTGTACCACCAGCGGCTCGCCGATCTCGAAGCTGAGGATCTCCGGCCCCGCCTCGGCCAATGCCTGCTCGGCGGCCTCTGCTTCGGCCATCGCCTCCTCATCGTCCCCGCCCCCGCCAAACAGGAACAGCCCGCCTGCCACCAGCGCGAGCACGAGGATGATGGCCGGCAAGCCGATAAACAGCGCCAGCTTCTTGATATCAGGCTTGGACTTGCCTTCGCCTTCGGCATTCTCGCCGCCGGCGCCGTCTTCGTTTTCGTCGTTTTCTTCGGCCATGATGATCCCGCCAGATCGCACTGATTCACGCTTCAGCAAGGATTAGGGGGCGTCCCGGTTAACGATCCGTTGGGAAAGTTTCCCGATAGGCAGTTTTTTCCGCATCAAGCTGCATTGCCTGCCGGGCGGAACGGGCCGGAAGCACAGGCCGAAAACCCAACCCTTTGTAATTAATCAGCATTAACCATGGCACGCCCCTTGCGATGGCTGGGCGGCGTGGCTGGCAAAAGTCCGGCCGCACGCGGCACACGGCCAGAAAGGGCGAGGAGGGCGCGATGGACAACATGATGATGATAGGCCTGAGCCAGCAGCAGGTGCTGCGCCGGGCCATGGACATCACTGCCAACAATATTGCGAACGTCTCCACTGCGGGCTTCAAGGCCGAGCAGCTTCTGGTCGAGGCCGAACCCTATACCCGTGCGCGCGCAGAAGACGGCCCTGCCCGCCTGAACTATGTCGCCGAGTGGGGTATGGGCCGCGATTTCAGCCAGGGCACGCTGGAGCAGACCGGGCGTCCTCTGGACGTGGCCATCACTGGCGAAGGCTTCTTCACGATTGATACCCCGCAAGGCGAGCGCTTCACGCGCGACGGCCGCTTTTCCATGGATGCCGCCGGCACGCTCACATCGGCCAATGGCGCCCCTGTACTGGGCGAGGACGGTGCGCCGATAACCATCGACCCGGACGCCGGGCCCGTCACCATCCTGGCCAATGGCGAGGTCAACCAGAACGGGCTTGTTGCGGGCCGCATTGCCGTTACCCGCTTCGAGAATCAGGGCGTCCTCTCCAAGATCGGCGACAATCTCTATACCGCCCCTGACGACGCCGAGCGCGAACTCGCGCTCGAACCCGTGATCCGCCAGGGATTTGTCGAAAGCTCCAACGTGCGCCCCATCATGGAGATCACCTCCATGATGGAAGTGTCGCGCGCCTATTCCTCCGTTACCCGCATGCTCCAGCAGGCCGACGAACTCAGCCGCAAGGCGATCGAGCGTCTTGGCCGGCCGGGCTAGTGAATTCTTGATAAGGAAACCCAACTGATGCGCGCACTGTCTACCGCCGCCACGGGAATGGAAGCCCAGCAGCTCAATGTCGAGGTGATCGCCCACAACCTCGCCAACATGAACACGACCGCGTTCAAGCGTCAGCGTGCCGAGTTTCAGGATCTGCTCTATCAGAATCTGGGCCAGGTCGGCGCTGCCAGCTCGGACGCGGGCACCATCGTGCCGACCGGCCTGCAGATCGGTCTGGGCGTGCAGGCAGGCTCGGTCTACCGCATCACCGAGCAGGGCAGCCTCTCCCAGACCAATAATGAGCTGGATCTCGCCATTTCAGGCCGGGGCTATTTCCGCATCGAACTGCCCAATGGCGGCGAGGCCTATACCCGCGCCGGCAGCTTCTCGCGCAGCCCGGAAGGCCAGCTGGTCACCTCTGACGGCTACCTCGTCATGCCGGGCATCGCGATCCCCGAAGAGGCGCGCCGCGTGGAAGTGAACCAGCAAGGACAGGTACAGGTGCAGCTTGATGGCGACGCCGAGGCGCAGATCCTCGGCCAGCTCGAACTCATCACCTTTGCCAACGAGGCGGGTCTCGAGGCGGCAGGCGACAATCTCTACCTGGAGACCGCAGCGTCGGGCGCGGCCAATGTCGGCGTACCGGGCCAGCCCGGCTTCGGCATCATCCGGCAGGGCTTTGTGGAAACCTCCAACGTGGATGCCGTCACCGAGATAACCGCGCTGATCCGCGCCCAGCGGGCCTATGAGATGAATGCCCGTGTCATCAGCGCTGCCGACGAAATGCTCGCTGCTTCTGCAAACCTGCGCTGATAGGGGTAATTATCATGCTGCGCGTCATAGCCACTGCCACGCTTCTCGCCATCGCCGGGACCGCCTTCGCCGCCGCACAGCAAAGCGTGCTTCTGCGCGAGCGCGTGGTGGTCGAGGGCGCAACCGTGACGCTCGGCGACCTGTTTGAAGGGGTTGAAGGCGAGGCCGCTTCGGTGACGCTGGCGCGCGCACCGCAGCCCGGCTCACGCACCTTCCTTGACCCTGTCTGGGTCAGCCGCCAGGCCAGCCGCAACGGGCTGGAATGGGCGAACGCCACCGGCATTGAGCGCGTGGCGGTTGAACGCGCTTCGCAGAGCCTGTCAGCGGGCGAGATCGCCGACATGATCGCGGCGCATATGTACCGCGAAACCGGCCGCAGCCATGAAGTCACGCTCTCCAACCGCATGCTCTCTATCCATGCGCCAGTCGATGCGCCCGGCACGCCGGAAATCGTGCGGCTGGAGCTGGATGGCCGCACCGGACCGTTCCGCGCCGAGATCCGCACCCATGATGGCGGCGATGCCGTGACCATTACCGGCCGCGCCGACCCGGTCATGGATGTGCCGGTTCTGGGCCGCCCGGTGGCGCGCGGCGAAGTCATTGAAGCGGGCGACATCGAGTGGGTGCGCATGCGCTCTGACCGCATCCGCGCCGATGCCATCACCAGCGAGACCGCCCTTGTCGGCCAGGAAGCGCGCCGCGCCCTGCGCGCCGGTGAAGCGCTGCGTGGCTATGATCTGCGCGAGCCTGCCGCCATCACGCGCGGCGAAACCGTGGCGCTGGTTTTCCAGTCCGGTCCGCTGACCCTGACCGCACGTGCCCGCGCCCTTGAAAACGCGGCGCTCGGCCAGACGATCCGCTTTGTGAACCTTCAGTCCAACCGCACCGTCGAAGGTGTGGTCGAGGGCCCGGGCCGCGCGCGCGTGACCGGCGCCACCAGCAATATCTTCTAGCCGTCAGGAGACGACGATCATGCCCAGCACCCACCTGACGCGCCTTGCCCGCCTCGGCGTCTGCGCGCTCGCCCTTACTGCCATGAGCGCCTGCGCCGTACGCGACCGCGCCAGCTATATCGGCCAGCCGCCACCCCTGTCGCCCATCTCTGCCGATGCGGCCATTCGCGGGGTGGGCATCACCGAGCAGCACGGCGCATCCGGCCAGCGTCAGATGGAAGCCCTGCAGGCCGCCATCGCCGCCCGCCAGAACGATAGCGGCAATCTGAACTCGCTGTGGCGGTCCAACTCCTCGACCTTCTTTGGCGATCCGCGTGCGGCACGTGTGGGCGACATTCTCACCGTCAACATCAACATTGCCGACCGTGCCCAGCTGAACAACCAGACCAACCGCTCACGCGTTACGGCAACCAATTCGGGTATCTCGAACTTCTTTGGCGGCGAAGCGGCGCTCGACGGCTTCTTCAACGACGCGATTGACCCGGCCAACCTGGTCAATATGGGATCCAACACCTCCACGCGCGGCAATGGCTCGGTGAACCGTTCAGAGACCATCCGCCTGACGGCCGCCGCCATCGTGGTGGACGTGTTGTGGAACGGGAACATGATCGTGCATGGCCGTCAGGAAGTGCGGATCAATAACGAGGTGCGCGAGCTTCTGATCTCCGGCATTGTGCGCCCGCAGGACATCGCATCGGACAACACGATCGACCACTCCAAGATCGCCGAGGCACGCATTTCCTACGGTGGTCGCGGTCATATCTCCGAGATGCAGCGCCCGCCCGTTGGCCAGGAAATATACAACCTGCTCTGGCCCTTCTAGACCGCCCGTTAACCGCAAAATGCTAACACTTTGCTCACCATTCGGCCCCTAGGATAGTCTCCGGGCGCAAGCTCGAAGGGGGGCTGAATGACCGGGCGTTTCTCATACATTACGCGTATTCTGGAGCCTGAAGGGCTGATGTATGTGCGCATATTCGGTGTCAGCCGGCCAGATCTGAGCCGTGACCGGGGCGGCATGCTGCTCGACCGGGTCGCAAAGGGCGGCATAAATGCGGTGATCTTCGATTACCGGCGCATGGTCTACACCCATGACACTTTCCAGATCGGCACGCTGGCCGGACGGGTGGCGAGCCGCCTGCCAGCCGGCTTTCCGGTTGCCTATGTGCTGGCCCGCCAGCACGCCGGCTTCGTCGTCACGCTGATGCGCACACTGACCCGCAAGGGGATCATTACCGAACCCTTCGCCACCCACCGGCCTGCCATTGCCTGGGCACGCCAGCAGATTGCCATGGCCCAGCTAGCCGCCGATGCCCGGCGCGCAGGCCTGAATATTCATGCCCGAAGCGCCTGACAGTTCTGACCTCAGCATCGAACGCTTCGAGCTGGAAGGCGCAAATGTCTTCTGCGCCCGGCTGATCGGTACCCACCGCTTGAAAGACAGCCTCGTCAACGCGCAGCGCCTGGCAGAGCGCGTCGTGCGCGAGAACCGCGATGCCGTCATACTCGATTACAGCCAGTGCCAGCTGGAACATAAGCTGGAAGAATTCATCAGGGTCGGGGATCTGTTCGTCCGGCACATGCCCGCCCATGTGCGCTTCAGCTACGTGTACCACGCATCAAACATGATGCACGCCGCCTATATGACGAAAATACTCCACAAAGCCGGCTTCAAGGCCCGTGCCTTCGGCAACTGGGCCGATGCAGAGCGCTTCGCGCGCGGGATCGACTGAATATCAGTCGTCGCGGTGGACACGCTCGGAGCGCTCATGGCGTTCCTGGGCTTCCAGGCTCAGCGTCGCTACCGGGCGCGCATCCAGACGCGCCAGCGAGATCGGTTCACCCGTCTCGTCGCAATACCCGTAAGTGTCTTCCTCGATCCGGCGCAGCGCCGAGTCGATCTTGGAGATCAGCTTGCGCTGACGGTCACGGGCGCGAAGTTCCAGGGAACGGTCGGTTTCAGTCGAAGCGCGGTCAGCCAGATCCGGCAGCGCACCAATATCTTCCTGCAGGGCGTAGAGCGTCGTTTTGCTCTCACGCAGGATTTCGTCTTTCCATGCAAGCAGCTTGCGGCGGAAATACTCTTTCTGCCGCGGGTTCATGAAGTCCTCGTCCTCGCTGGGACGATACCCCTCAGGCAGCTCGATCTTGGATTCAAATGCGCTCATACGCCCGCCTCCATGACGCTCACGCCCCTGCCCATGAGCGCGGCGGAGAATATCGGCGCAACTCATCAAGTCAACGGCGCATAACCGTTAGACCGCAAGTTTGGTGCCAATACGATTAGATGAAGACTTTCAAGGACTAGACGGCCACGCCTTCGTCATTCAAGCGTCATATTTGGCCAGTTCGACCGCCGCGCGCGTCTCAACTTCGTCCAGCATGGCTTCCAGGCGCGGGTCCGACACCGACTCGCGGCGCGCCTTCAGCACGTCCATGAGCCGGACGAGCTTGGAGCGCGGCACACCGCCTTCAAGCAGCGCGATTTTCAGATCATCAAGCACATCCAGCAGGGTGAAGGCGCGCTCGGTAGCACGCTGGCGGGCTCCGGCCTCGTCATGATCGCCCTGCAGCGCCAGCAGCGCCTCGACCGATCCGACCGACGCAACCGGCCCGGTTCCCGCAACGCTGGACGATGCCGGCGCAGATGCCGGCGAGGCAGGCGCGAAGCTGCCCGAACCGCTTTGTGTGCGGCTGGTGCGTTTGGGAGCGCTCGGCCCCTGGGTGCTGCCCGGACCGCTGATTTTCATCGGTCATGCCTCTTCGACAGGAACATATGAGCCAAATTGCTTAAGCTTGCTTAACAGTCCCTTAAACCGCTTCGCGCGCCCGGCAAAATCTTCCCGGCAGCGTCGGCCGTGCGCGTGTTCTGCCGCCGGGCGCCTGCGGCCAAGGCACAATATATCAATGTGTTAGCGGAGACCACCTTGGCACGGAATTCGCATGGTTAATGCGCGAAACACACCCAATGCGGAGAACCGCGCACGATGCTGACCCGGATTTTGATTGCCACTGCCCTCTGCCTGGCGCTGCTCGCGCCGGCGCATGCCAATCCACGCATCAAGGACATCGCCGACATCGAGGGCGTCCGGGAGAACCAGCTTGTGGGCTACGGCCTGGTGGTCGGCCTTGATGGTTCCGGCGACACGCTGCGCAACGCGGCCTTTACCCGCCAGTCGCTGAACTCGCTGATGGAGCGCTTCAACGTCAATATCCGCGATGCCGATTTGCGCACCGGCAATGTCGCCGCCGTACTGGTGACGGCGCATCTGCCGCCGTTTGCCACGCAAGGCTCGCGCATGGATGTCACCGTGTCGGCCATGGGCGATGCCAGCAGCCTGCAGGGCGGCGTTCTGATCGCCACACCGCTGATGGGCGCGGACGGTCAGGTCTACGCCGTGGCGCAGGGCTCCATCGCAGTCGGCGGCTTTGCCGCTCAGGGCGCAGGCGCCAGCATCACGCGCGGCGTGCCGACCAATGGCCGCATCTCCAACGGCGCGATCATCGAGCGCGAGCTTCGTTTTGACCTCGCCAGCCGGGACGAAATCCGTCTCGCCCTGCGCAATCCCGATTTCACAACGGCGCGCCGCATGGCGGACGCCATCAACGCCTATGTGGGCACCGGCACAGCGCATGCCACCGATCCGGCAACGGTCGTGGTCAACCGCCCGGCCAGCTTCCGGGGCGACATGGTCAGCCTGGTCGCCGATGTGGAGCAGCTTCGCGTCGCCGCCGACATGCGCGCCCGCGTGGTGATCGATGAAGGCACCGGCACCATCGTGATGGGCGAGAATGTGCGCGTGTCCACGGTCGCGATCGCACAAGGCAATCTCACCATCACGGTCAGCGAGACCCCGATAGCCAGTCAGCCCGGCGCCTTCTCCGAAGGCGAGACGGTTGTGCTGCCGCGCACCCAGGTCACCGCCGAGGAAGACTCCATGCAGCTCGGCGTGCTGAACGGAACAGTGTCCTTGCGCGAGCTGGTCGATGGCCTGAACGCGCTGGGTGTCTCCCCGCGCGACATGATCACCATCCTGCAGACCATCAAGGCGGCAGGCGCGCTGCAGGCCGAGATCGAGGTGCTGTGATGGATGACTTCCTCGCCAGTCAGGTTCAGGGCGCTTTTCAGACCCGCGAACCCTCCCTGCCAGGCACGGGCGGCATCACCAATGCCGAACAGGCTCGCCGTGTCGCCGAAGAGTTCGAGGCGGTCTTCCTGGCCCAGCTCGTGGAGCAGATGATGGGCGAGAGCACCCAGAGCGAGATGTTTGGCGGCGGTGCCGGCGAGAGCGCCTTCCGGGGCATGCTCAATGAAGAATACGCGAAGGTGATGGCGCGCGCAGGCGGCATTGGTCTCGCCGATGACCTTGCCCGCGAAATTCTGCGCCTTCAGGAAGCAGGAGCCCGCTAATGAGTGAACTGGCTGCAAACACCCCCGCCGAACGCGCTGCCGCGCTGGTGCGCCTGACGGCCCGGCTGACCGAGCTGTTTGACACCGAGACCGCGCATTTCGAGGCGCGCCAGCCGCACAAGGCCTTCGACCTGCAGGACGAGAAGATGCAGCTGGCCAATATCTACCGGCGCGAAACCCAGCTGGCCGCTGGCGATCCGGAGCGCCTCGCAGGACTGGAGCCGTCTCTGAAGGCATCCTTGCGGTCAAATGTGGAAAAGCTGGAAGCTGCCGTGCAGCGCAATGGCCTCGTGGTAGAGGTGCTGAAAGACATCACCGAAGGCCTGGTCAAGTCCATTGCCGACGAAGCCGTCCGCCAGAAATCTGAGAACGCCGGCTACGGCCCGCGATCGGCGCGTTCAGGCCAGATCGGCGCCATCGTGGTCAATCAGAGCGCCTGAGCCCTACCCGCCCAGATGGGCGATAAAGGGGGCGCACAGCGCGAGGCCCATCACCGTTTCAAACCCGATAGCGGCGGCATTATAGCGTGTGCGCGTGCCCTGATCGGCGTCTACAGCCATCGAAATGGCCCGGCCTATCGCCATCCCCAGCCAGTAAAGCCCGACGGCGAAGCTCGCCCCCATGACCGCACCGGACCCGGCCTGAGCGCTCATCGACAGGGTTAGCAGGACCGCGCCATGGGCCAGCACCAGCGCGCCGCCATAGCTGGAGCGGAATTCCGCCCAGCCACCCTTCAGATCGGGTGCCGGGGCCAGACGCACGACGTTCGCGCCCCAGCGCGGCACGGCTAGGCTCATCAATCCCATCAGGGCGCCGATTGCAGAAGCGGTGGCGGCCAGCATCCAGGGCAAGGGCAGATCGGGCATGGGTCATTCCCGGCTATGAAAGGGTGTTGTGGCCATTATACGCGAGCGGCAGGCAAACGGATTTGTGAGGCAAAACTGCATCTCTCCCATTGCGGCAGCCTGCGTATTACCGCGCCCAGCTATCCGACCTCGCCACACTATCAGCCAGCCCGATAGTGTTGTTTCCGAAAAAGCTGCCACGGCGGCCGACGAAAAACACAGATTGTAGGCATCAGTTATGAATCAATCTCTCCCTTAGCTGCAAGCGACCCTTTGAGCCCTCTATTCTCGTTCAGCGTAGGATTCCCACCTCATACAACCGCCTACCAAATTCGCAGCGTTCGGAACTGAGTAAGCACTAAGCCTCACTCTACGATACTGCGACCTGTTCCGTGATTGACGGAGTTTTACAAAAATATTTATATGGCATAGGAAATTGGGAGCATCAAAAAAATGGCCGGAAAAAGCATTTTTGAAGAATTGCAAAAAACCGACAATCTGCTTAATCGCAGATTTGTCGAAATAATTGACCCGTCTGAAAAATTAGACAAGAATCGTCCACACCAATATTTGCAAGAAGACTTAAATAATTATATTGACAAGAGGTCATACGCCATCCACCAAAGCGCGTATTCAAGACGGCAGTGCTATGTTTCATTTAGGTACTTAGCATCAAAGTATAACATTAAAGCAAGCCCAGCAGCGAATAACCGGGTATTAAGGCATATTAGCCAACTCAGCCCAAAAGGCCGCATCAGATTTATGGTGGCAGCTACAATTATATCGAATTACGTCGGCGAACAGCTTTCTCGTTCGATCACCGACATTCACCGAGCAAATGGAACTCAATACGTCGAATTCAATCACATAAAACAAGCAATTCTTGACATGGATAGCTTATACATATATTTTTGCGTAGAAAATCCGTGAGAAAGCCGTTAATTTTCAATAATTAATGGGTGTTAACACAATGGAAACAGCTTCCTTTTCAGAAACAGACGCGAAAAATTTACAGAAATGGTTTGATACTGCGGTTAATTTTGCGAGGGTATCTGGCACAATATCTGCAGTCTATATAGCAATATTAACAATTTTATCGAGCTCGGCAACATCAGCAGATGTTGATGTTCCACTATTTTGGCTTTTAGCATCTATAGTTATTAGCGGCTTGCTTCTGTTGGGCGCCCTATATACAACGGTTCTCTCGTTGAATTTTTATGCAGATCAATATAGAATAGAACGAATAAACAATATGCCCGGTCGCATAATCGGAGATGAAGCAAAGATATACATTGAGTCCATTACTGGAAGAAAAGATGCCAAAGCCAAGGCCGTTGAAGGACTACTTGCAGACATAGAAAAGCGCAAGAATGCAACATCAATGCTTTCAAATATTAGCATTCTAGTTCTTCATCTTTTTCAGATTCTTGTATTATCATCTATATCTGTTTACATTTTTTATTTAAGTTAGAAATAATTTTTACATTTTCACCATACACACAACGCAGGCCCTTAACGCGCACCGCCTTCACCCGCGAGGTCTGCCCTGACACCAGTTCCAGCGCCGATTTCGGCACACCCAGACTCTTCACCAGCAATTTCAGAACGGCGGCATTGGCTGCACCCTTGTCCGGCACGGCGCGCACGCGGACCTTCAGATGAGCCAGCCCGTCGGCGCCGGTTTCCACGCCTTCGACCGCATCCTTTGAGGCCTTGGGCGTAACACGAAGGCGAAGGATCACTCCCTCGCCTTCGTCAGTTATCCAGTCCGCGTTCAAGAGCCTCAGGCCGGGCCGGGCCGGGGCTCCATCCCGCCGGGCGCGGTCACGTCGTCCTCGTCTTCATCCTCGATGACGGGTACGGCGCTGTCGGGCGTGGACGGCCCTTCGCCCTTGGCAGGAACATCGGTATTGCGCACCGGTGGCTTGCCGTTGAGCAGATCGTTGATCTCCTCGCCGGAGAGCGTCTCGTATTCGAGCAGGCCCTGCGCGATGGCTTCCCAGTCCTTGTTATAATCGGTGAGAATGCGGCGGGCTTCGTTGAGGCCGTCCTCGACAAGCCCTTTCACCTCGCGCTCGATCTTGGCCGCCGTCTCGGCAGAGACGGTGCGCGATTGCTGGACCAGTTGCTGGCCGAGGAAGACATCGCCCTGATTGTCGGCGTAGTCGATCGGGCCAAGCTCTTCGGAGAAGCCCCACTGGGTGACCATGGCGCGGGCAAGGCGTGTCGCCTGCTGGATGTCGCTAGCGGCACCGGAGGTTACATTCTCCTTGCCGAATTTCAGCTCCTCGGCAATACGCCCGCCCATCATGATGGCCAGACGGCTGGTCATTTCCTGATGGGTCATGGACAGCTTGTCGCCTTCCGGCAGCTGCATCACCATACCCAGCGCCCGCCCGCGCGGAATGATCGTCGCCTTGTGGACCGGATCAGCCGCAGGCACGCGCAGCGCCACAATGGCGTGACCGGCCTCGTGATAGGCGGTCAGCGTCTTTTCCTTCTCGCTCATGACCATGGAGCGGCGTTCCGGCCCCATCATCACCTTGTCCTTGGCCTCTTCAAACTCGGCCATCGAGACCAGGCGGCGATTGCGGCGCGCTGCCAGCAATGCGGCCTCATTGACCAGATTGGCGAGGTCAGCGCCCGAAAAGCCCGGCGTGCCGCGCGCGATCACCTTGGGATCAACATCCGTTCCCAGCGGCACGTTGCGCATATGGACCTTGAGGATTTTCTCGCGGCCCGTGATGTCCGGGTTCGGCACCACGACCTGACGGTCGAACCGGCCCGGACGCAGCAGCGCCGGATCCAGCACGTCGGGGCGGTTCGTGGCCGCGATCAGAATGATGCCCTCATTGGCCTCAAACCCGTCCATCTCCACGAGGAGCTGATTGAGCGTCTGCTCGCGCTCGTCATTGCCACCGCCCAGGCCCGCACCGCGCGACCGGCCGACCGCATCGATCTCGTCGATGAAGATGATGCAAGGCGCGTTTTTCTTCGCCTGCTCGAACATGTCGCGCACGCGGCTCGCGCCAACGCCCACAAACATCTCCACGAAGTCGGAACCGGAGATGGTGAAGAAGGGCACCCCGGCCTCACCGGCCACGGCGCGCGCAATCAGCGTCTTGCCGGTACCCGGAGGGCCGATCAGCAGCGCGCCTTTGGGGATCTTGCCGCCAAGGCGCTGGAATTTGGAAGGATCTTTCAGGAACTCGACGATCTCGGCGAGCTCTTCCTTGGCTTCATCAATGCCGGCCACATCATCAAAGGTCACGCGGCCGGTCTTTTCGGTCAGGAGCTTGGCTTTCGACTTGCCAAAGCCCATCGCGCCTTTGCCGCCGCCCTGCATCTGGCGCATGAAGAAAATCCACACCCCGATCAGCAGCAGCATGGGGAACCAGCTCAGCAGGATGCCGAACAGATTCATGCCGCCTTCGGACGGGGCGCGCGCGGTGATCTGGACATTATTGGCCCGCAGCGCATCGGTAACGCGCGCATCGGCCGGCACTTCGGTACGGAAAGCCTGACCGCCGCTGAGCTCGCCAGTGACCGACTGGCCTTCAATCGTCACCTCGCGGACGCGGCCCGCCTCCACATTGTCCATGAATTGCGTATAGGTCATCTCGTTGGTCTGCGCGGCCGGGCGCGGACCCTGGAGGATGTTGAACAAGGCAGCCAGCAGAACCAGCAGGATTGCCCAGACCAGAATATTACGCAAATTCATTTACTTATCCTTCCGCCGGGCCCATGCGCCCGCCTCAAGTCCTGTCAGTCCCGGCCAGACACGCGGCAGCAGCCAGCGTGGGACGTCAACATCAATATTGGACGGCGCACACGATTTCGCCAGCCCTGCGCGTCCAGCTGCCGCACATCATACAGTGTTTTAACCTGCCGTGCCGTATGCGGACACACCCAGCAAGGCGTCCAGCCGGTCTGCAATCAACGCGCCAGCCGCGCCATCGCCGGGCGGCGTATCCAGTCCGGCAATCACGCTTTGGCCACCGCCACTGATAACCGCCAGAGATGGCCGCAATCGGGCAGGCACATCGGGGACTGGCCGGTTCTGCGCCCGCAAGGGCTGCACGGTCAGCGGTTCTGATCCTGCGCATACCAGCATCCGGCCATCAAACACGCCGCAATCACCCGGTGCCACATGCAGCGCGGCAGCACCCCCATGGCCGTCCGCGCGGCCTGCGGCAGCGCCGGGATCGCGCCCCATCACGCCCTCACGCGTCAACATGACCCCGCCAGCACTGAACGGGATGCCTGCCAGCAAGGCCTCCAGCAGGCCGGAAACACAATCCGGCCCCGGCAGGGCGCGTTCGCCACTGACTGCCAGCATCAGCGCCTCGCACGCCCGTAAGCTCACCTCTCGCGAGCCTCCGGCAAACTTCGTTGCATTCAGCCCCACCGCGCCCCAAGGCAGGATGTCAGCGCCCGCCCTGATACGGAGATGCGCCAGCTGCCTCAGGCGGCCATCCGTGCGCAGTGCCGCCTCATTAAGCGCAAGCAGGTGCCTGCCCGCCGGGCTTGCAGGCGGCGGTGCGGCGGCGCGCACCCGTACACGCTCAAAGGCCCGGTTGGTGTTGGAGGGATCCTCCACCCATGCCTGTCCCCGTGCGCTCAGCCATTGGCGCAACTCGTCCCGCGCCACGCGCACCAGCGGGCGGGCAAGGCTGACGCCGCGCCCTTCCGGCCAGGCCGGGCTGGTGCTCAGCTCACCCATCACCGCAAGCGCTCGCCAGCTTGCCTCCTTGCGCGACAGGCGCATCAGCAGTGTTTCGATAACGTCGTCCGCCGTGTGGGCGAGGAACAGCCGGTTTGCGCCCAGACCCCGCGTAGCATCGGCCAGCAGGCCATGGCGTGCGCGCCGGGCCGCCGCCTGCCCCGGTGCCGGCGCATTCCAGACCAGAATATGGGCTGTCGCGCCCAGCGCCTCGGCGCGCCGTGCCGTCAACGCCGCTTCGCTGGCGCTTTCGGGCCGCAAGCGGTGGTCTACGGTCAAGGTGTGAAAATCGCGGCCAGCCTGACGGGCCACATCCGCCATCAGGCAGGCGAGCGCCATGGAATCGCCACCGCCCGAGAGCGCAAGCACCAGAGGCCCGGACGGGCACAGGCGCGCGACAGCGCGCGCGCCTGCAGCAAGGTCAGTGTCTAGCGGCACCCGGCACGGCTGCGCTCACGCTCGGCGCGCTGGCGCGCCTCTGCGCTGGCATTGGGATATTCCTGCCCGAAAGAGCCGAGCACATTGCAGGCAGCGCCGCTCTGATCCATCGCATGAAGCGAGGCACCCAGGCGCACCAGAGCGTCCGGCCCGCGTTCACCGCGGCGGTCAGCACGCAAGGACGCCATATAGGCATCGGCGGCGTCCTGATAATTGCCTTGCGCAAAATGGGTTTCGCCAAGCCAGTACCAGGCCTGACCCGTCATCGGGTGACCGTCATGGACCTCGACAAAGCCGGCAAAGCGCTCCTGCGCACCGGCAAAGTCACCATCCAGCAGGCGCGCACGTGCGCTGGCAAACGCCTCGTCCGGATCAGACGGGGCGGAGGAGGCCCGGTCGCGGCTTGAATCTGCGCCGCCGGATGACGCCTGTGCGGCATCGGCGTCTGCCCGCGCGGCCGGCAGATTACTGCCCTGAAGGCTCAGGGGCCGCGTTGCCGCAGCCCGCGCATCCGCATGCGGATCGCCCGGCTCGGTTATCGCCAGCTCGCCGTCCTCGCCAGCCAGCATACGCCGCATGGCGGTGTTGAGCCGGTCAACTTCCTGACGCAGGCGCCGGTTCTCAAAAGTGAGTGTTTCCAGCTCACCTGTCAGGCTGCGCTGCTCGCGCTCCAGCGCCTCAACGCGCATCAGCAGGCTCTCCGCCACAGGATCGCCTGCCAGCGATTGCTGCTGCATTTCGTTCAGACGCGCCTCGATGGCATCCATGCGCATCGTCAGCGCCCGGCTGGACTGGGCGTGGGCGGTCCCGGCAAGGAGACCGAAACCAATCAGGAGAGAAACGAGCCAGCGCATGCCATCACCTCTGAACAACAAAAAATCCGGGTAACCGGGATCGCGCGTTGGCCGCGCAGGGTCAAGTGGGCAGCGTGACGAATGCAAGGGGCGAAATTACGGCACAGCGCATAAACGCGCCCCTGTCATTGGTCCCTGTGACAGACCCGTTACTGGCCCCGGAAAAATAAAAGGCTCGCCAGCACGACCGGGCCGGTCATGCTGGCGAGCCTTCAAGCTCCGCAGTAGCAACGGGCAAGCCGTTGACTAGGACACCGCACCAGACGTTACGACAGTGATGCCATTCCGGTTCTGGGCCCAGCACGACTCGGTCGACTGGGTGCAGGTCGGACGCTCTTTGCCGTAAGAGACGGTGGAGATGCGCGACGCATCGACGCCCTGGCTGACCAGGAAGTCGCGGACCGAGTTGGCGCGGCGGGCGCCAAGCGCGAGGTTGTATTCGCGGGTGCCGCGCTCGTCGGCGTTGCCGGCGATCAGGATGCGCGTGCCCGGGTATTGGGCAAGCCAGGCGGCCTGACGGCGCAGGGTTTCGCGCGAGGCGTTATCCAGATCCGAACGGTCGAGGCCGAAGAAAACACGGTCGCCCGCATTCTGTTCAAAATCCGCGATCGAACCAGGCACCGGACCCGTGGTGCGGGTGTCGGTGGTGGTGCCGCCTGTATTGGTTTCCGGCACGACCGGGGTTTCATCCGGGCGGCTGGCGCAGGCGGTGACGAGAAGGCTGCACGCTGCCAGAGCAGCGAACGGAGCAAGTTTCATTGGAGCAATGTCCCTCAATAGTGTCCGTGCAGCACGCCTGCACGACCGAGTTCTCCATACACCACATTCGACGGTGAATCGATATGGATTAGCGAACTATTTTCCGTCGCTGTTTCAGTCCAGAAGTGGCGACCAGGCAGCGTCGGACGCGGCGCCCTGGGTAGGCAGGCGCCGCAAATTGAACCCGCCCAGATCCACGCTCCAGATCGAATAGCGCGTGCCCGTCGCGGAGTAGTCGCCGCGTGTAAACAGCAACATGCGTCCGTTCGGGGACCAGGCGGGTGTATCTACAAAATACCCGTCATAGAGAATTCGTTCCTCGCCAGTGCCATCGGCACGCATCACGCCCAGCGAGAACATCGAGCCCTGCTGCTTGATGAAGGCGATCAGATCGCCGCGCGGGGACCAGACCGGGCTGGTATAGCGGCCCGGCCCGAAGCTGATCCGGCGCTGGTCGGTGCCATCGGCGTTCATCACATAGATCTGCGGCTGGCCTGAACGGTTGGAGGCAAAGGCGATCTGGCGGCCATCGGGCGAATAGGTCGGCTCGGTATCGTCCGACGGATTGCTGGTCAGCTGACGCAGGGCCCGCGTGCGCAGATCGAACCCGTAAAGATCGTGACGGCCGCGCCGCTCCACCGACATCACCAGCTCGCGGCCATTGGGGTGGAAACGCGCCGAGAGCGACTGGCCGCCGCCCGTGATAGCCGCATTGCTGCTGTCAAACAGCGCTTCCTGACGGCCGGTCTGCAGATCGTAGAGATAGCTGGTCGCCTGCAGGTCACGGAAGGACACATAGGTGATCTGCTGGCTGGTCGGCGAATAGTTCGGCAGCAACGCCATGTAGGAGCGGTCGGTCAGGAAGGACGGGTTCGCTCCGTCCTGATCCATGATGACCAGACGGCGCGTCGGCTCGCCATTGGGCCCGTCACCTTCGGACACATAGACAATGCGGGTGTCAAAAAACCCGCTCTCGCCGGTCAGACGCTCATAGACGGCATCAGACACCTTGTGGGCCAGGCGGCGCCAGTTCTCCGGCACCGATGTGAACTGCATGCCGAGAATCTGCTGCTCGGCAGCCGTATCCCAAAGGCGGAACGCCACCAGAAGCCGGCCCTGCTCGTCAATGCTGACCCGGCCTACCAGAAGGGCGGAGGCGTTGATGATGCGCCAGTCAGCAAAGCGGGGACGCAGATCGATATTGGTGATGTCCTCGATGAAGGCGTCCTGGGACACAGGCGCGAACAGGCCCGAATTGGCCAGGTTATTGGTCACCACCCGCGCAATGTCAGCGCCCGTCTCGGCGCTTTGCGCGTCCTGCGCGATGAAGTCGGTAATCGCGATGGGGAAGGGATCGACATTGCCGTCCGTGACGGTGACCACCAGCGGACTGCCCGACTGGGCAAGCGCAGGCGCCGCAAGCGCTGCAATCATGGCAAACAGGGCGGCTAGCCGGGCCAGAACACGCATTGATTTAGCTCCTGTCGTTCGTACGGGGGTAGAACCTGCACTCATAAAGGTTTCGGGCGTGACGCGTAGCAGATTTCGCGCCTGAAAAGGAGAGACGTCCGCCGTGGAGCACTCCTCCACAAGGACGGCTCGACGTCGTCAGGGGGGAAATCTGCCGCGCCCCGACGGGGTATGGCGAAAATCGTCCACTATTACGTCGCAGCCCCTCGAAAGGGGGAAACCATTCCGTCGGGCCTGCTCCTGATATTGAACGATTTTCACCCATATCACGCTCCAAACCCTTTATGAGTACAGGTCCTATCACACTATCGATTTGACGGCTCGAAATTGACCGTAATGCGGCGCCATTGCTGATATTGGCCCGCAGGCATGGTGTAGGGCGCACATTCGATGACCGCCCGCACCGCCCGCTCGCCGGCAAGACGCATATAGGGGTTGGGCGAGCCCAGCACGCGATTGGCGTCAACAAGGCGCGGCGGCGCACTAAGACTGCCATCACGCTCCAGCTGCACCTCCACCGATACGCGCAAGGAGGCCGGGTCCGGCGCATCGGACGGCTCGCGCCAGCAACGCGAAGTCTGGCTGCGGAACAGGTCCGCCATGGTCGCTGTCATCGCCGTGCCCGCGCCTGCGCCCTGCCGGGTCTCCCCCTGCTCTGCAGGACGGTTCTGCGCGCTCTGCTGGCGCGAACGGTCGACCAGCGTGGACAGCGCATCCAGATCCAGCCCCTGCTGCTGTTGCGGCTGGGGACGTGGCTGCGGACGCTGCGGCTCTGGCCGGGGTTCGGGCTGCGGCGGAACGGGATCAGGCTCGCGCTCGGGCTGCGGTTCGGGTTCCGGCTCGGGTTGCGGCTCTTCGGTGGGCGGCAGCGGAATGGGTTCAGGCTCGGAGACCTGCGGCTCGGGCTCGGGCTCCGGCGCGACCGGCTGCGGGCGCTCGATCACGTCCGGTTCAGGCTCCGGCACCGGATCGGGCGCGGCAGCGCGGATATTGGTGATGTCGGCCAGCGTGACCAGCTCGACCGGAACCAGCACGCTTTCACCGTCGAGCTGGCTGGCCGAGCGCGGGAAATAGATGAACGCACTCGCAAACAGCGAGAGGTGCAGCACCAGCGATAGGATGAAGCTGGCAAACGAGCGCATCGGGCTAAAAAGCGTTTCCCTGCTACTGGTTCAAAGGATCGGTAACAAGACCGATATTGGCGTAGCCAGCCGAGGAGACGCGCGCCATGACGCGCATGACCTCGCCATAGCCCACGGCCTCATCGGCGCGGATATAGACGCGCGCCTGCGACCCCGTCCGCGAGATCGCCTCCAGACGCGGCACCAGCTCTTCAAAGCTGACGCGCGTTTCCTGCAGGAAGATGCTGCCATCGGCTTGTATCGTGATGGTCAGCGGCTCTTCCGACGTGGTCATCGCCCGCGCTTCGGTATCGGGCAGGTTCACGTCCACGCCCACGGTCAGCAGTGGCGCGGCGACCATGAACACGATCAGCAGCACCAGCATCACGTCCACATAGGGGACGATGTTGATCTCTGCCTTGGGTTTCCAGCGGCGGCCGGTCCTGCGGCCGCCCATGTCCACATTGCCGGCCATCTAACTCTCCCGGGCTGCAAGCGCGGAAAGATCGTCCACGAACCCTTCCAGGCGCACCGCATACTTGGCGAGCTGCGAGGAGAGCGCGTTGAAGAAGATCACCGCCGGAATGGCGGCCACCAGGCCCAGACCCGTCGCAAACAGGGCCTCGGCGATACCCGGCGCCACGACGGCCAGATTGGTGTCGCGCGATGCGGCGATGGAGCGGAAGGAGTTCATGATCCCCCACACCGTACCGAACAGGCCGATAAAGGGCGCCGAGGAGCCGACAATGGCGAGAATGCCAAGCCCCTGCTCCATCCGGGTCAGTTCCCGGTTGGCTTCTGCCCCGCCAGAGCGCGAGACGGAGAAGCTGTCCCAGTCACGCAGCGCGGCGGCCAGCACCCGGCTGAACGGGTCCTTGGGATTGCGCGCATAGCGGTTGGCGAGGTCATCAATCGAGCCGCCAGCCCAGAAATCATCCTCGAACCGGGCGGCTTGGGCGGCGGCCTTGCGGAACTGCAGGAATTTCTCGATGGCCACGGCCCACGACCAGACGGACATGAACAGCAAGATGCCCATCACCGCCTTCACGATGATGTCGGCGCGCATGAAAAGGTAGAAGATAGTCAGTTCCTGCGCTGGCTGGGCCAGCTCTACGGCAACGCTGTCCATGACGGCTCCCTCACACTCCCGGCAAACGGATGAGCGCGTTGCTTAGCGGCGAGCAGCACTCTCGCCAAGCCTGACACGCTCAAAACCCGCCCTCATCTGTTCCCGGCAGGCTTTCTCTGATCCGATTGGGGCGATTTGAAGGAGGAAGGGTTAAGGACGCGTTTGGATTTGCAGTGGACGCGCTCCGCAGGAGAGCCCTCACGCCAGCGGCGGAAGAACCGCGAGATGATCGTTGATACCGCCTCTGACGCGCTGGCTGAGCGGCAGATGCGCGCTCTCTTTTGTCCAGACCTCCCGGAAGCGCGCCGCCGTTTCGCGAGCAGTGTCGAGCACCAGCCTTTCAGGCAGTTCAGCTTTGGCGGCCAGATGCGCAAGCTCGTCTGCATCAAATCCGCCAAACCGGCTGGTGCGGCTGAATTTGAGAGCAAAGTTTTCATCGCGGATATAGGCAATCGTCGAGACGAAATCATAGGCTGGTGCGAGCGACGCCGTCTTCTGATCGCGATAGATCAGGGACCAGTTCTTGACGTGCATGTCGGCATTGCCGATCAGCACGTTGAAGGTCAGGCGGCGGATAAACTCGGCCACATCGGCATTGCCCGCCTCGATGCCGATGATCTGGGCGATACGGCGCAGGGAAGCGTTTTTGTATTTGTCTTCCGGATAAAGCCCAAAAACCTGCGCAAAATCCTCGATATGGACACGCGATCCGTCAGCGGCGCGGTCAAACCGCTCAATGGCAAACGCCTTACGCCTGAAAAAGTCAGCGCCCAGGCCGATGCCCTCGGGCAGGTCTTCAATATCGCCGACATCAACCAGCCGGACCGGCGGCACATTGATCCCCACCATCGCGGCAAGGCTCATCATTGAAAACTCGTTCTGAGGGACGTCCTCAAACTCGCGAGAGGGCAGCTTGATGATCCAGTTGCCGCCCTGACCGCTGGCCGGGATGGTGAGACCGCCACGCGCTTCCAGCAGAGCCGAGAATTTGAGCTGAACGCCGGCCAGCGAAAATCGCAATGGCCCGTTAGCCGGCCTGCCTCGCGCCTCTTCATAAGCGTCATCGCCGTCAAACAGCTCGCCGCCTGCCGGCACGATGGTGACGGCGCCGGGAAGGTCCATGCCCAGCGCTTTGAGCAGCGGGAACTCGCGCACCGGATTAACGCGCGCACGCCCTGCCAGATAGGCGCGCATATGTCCTTCGGGCAGGAGGTTGGAAAAGAATGGCAGGGCGCGTGTCTGCGTCGGCACAAAATCGCTGAACACACCGCCGAACGCATCCTTGAAGCCAAGGCTCAGCGTCGGCCGGTTTTCATCCCCGATATAGTTTTCAGTGAAGGCAAAGAGCATCCGGTCGCCGCCCAGATGGGTCAGCGTGCCGATCTCGCGCTCATAAAGCCGGACGCTCAATATGGACGGGAAAGCGCCTGACCTAGTCATCGCCGCCCGCCTCCAGCTGGTATTGCGGGCGCGAGACGGCCCCAGCGCCTGCGTGGGCGGCCTCGTTGCGGCGGGAGCGGAGAATCGCCTGCACGGCGGGAAGAGCCGGTCTCGGCACCAGCTCCAGCTCCAGCTCCAGCGTACGCGCGATCTCGACAAGGCTTGAAAGCCGAATATCGACCGCGCCGCTCTCGATCTTCGAGATATGGCTTTGCGGCACGCCCGTAAGCTGGGCCAGAGCCCGCTGGCTAAGACCTTTTTCCTCGCGCGCCTGTTTCAGGCGGGCAGCGATTTTCTCCAGGAGATACGACATTTGATCTGCTTTCACATATCGATACGCCAATATGATTTATCAAAGCATATCACATGCTGAGCGCTGGCCCCAAGAATTATATGTTTTTATATATCACGACGCATCAGATATATATCTTAGCGTATCAACGCTATCCCGCCGTCTTCTCCAGCGCCTCTTTAAGCCCCGCAGGCAGGCGCTTGGGGCGGCCTTTGAGGTCGATGCAGACCGCTTCCACTTCGGCGCTGGCGAGTAAAACCCCGCCGCGCGTGATTACCTGTTCGATCTGCATGCGCACGCCGGAGAGGCTGGCAAAGCGGGTCTCGACCATCAGCGCATCATCGATGCGGGCAGGCGCGTGGTACTCCACCGTGACCTTGCGCACCGCAAAGCCCAATGGCGGATCGGCCTTGAGCAGGTCTGCATGGCTGATGCCTGCCGTACGCAGCGCGTCGGTACGCCCACGCTCGAAGAATTTGAGATAATTGGCGTAATAGACGATGCCGGTAAAATCCGTGTCCTCGTAATAGACCCGCACGGGCAGATAATGCGCGCCGCCCTGCCAGGCGCCGGCCTCCGGCGCGCTCATTTATCGCCTCCAAAGAGGTCCGGCGAAGAGCGCGGCGGCTCCAGCCCCATATGTGTCCAGGCGCGCGGGGCGGCGATGCGGCCCCTTGGCGTGCGCTGGATGAAGCCCTGCTGGATGAGGAAGGGTTCGACCACTTCTTCGAGCGCATCGCGCGCCTCGGCGCAGGCAGCCGCCAGCGTTTCCACGCCGGCAGGCCCGCCGGCAAAGCCTTCAATGAGGACGCGCAGATATCGACGGTCGAGACTGTCCAAGCCCACCTCATCCACCTCAAGGCGTTTCAGAGCCAGGTCTGCGACCTTGGCGGAAATGCTCGTCTCGCCATCGGCCTCGGCAAAGTCGCGCACCCGGCGCAGCAGGCGGCCTGCCACGCGCGGCGTGCCTCTGGCGCGCCGCGCAATTTCCCGTGCGCCATCGGGTTCAATGGCTGCGCCGAGCTTCCCGGCGGCGCGGGCGACGATGCTGGTCAGTTCCTTCTCGCCATAAAATTCCAGCCGCACGGGCACGCCGAACCGGTCACGCAAGGGCGTCGCCAGAAGGCCCGCCCGCGTGGTTGCGCCAACAAGAGTGAAGGGTGGCAGATCGATGCGCACCGTGCGCGCGCTCGGCCCTTCGCCGATCACGAGATCGAGCGCAAAATCCTCCATGGCGGGGTAGAGGATTTCCTCCACCACCGGCAGCAGGCGGTGGATTTCATCTATGAAAAGCACGTCGCGCTCTTCCAGATTGGTCAGGATCGCAGCCAGATCACCCGCGCGGGCAATCACAGGGCCGGAGGTGGCGCGGAAATTGACGCCGAGCTCACGCGCCACGATCTGCGCCAGCGTGGTCTTGCCCAGCCCCGGCGGACCCGACAGCAGGACGTGATCGAGCGCTTCGCCGCGGCTGGCGGCGGCGCTTACGAAGACCTTGAGGTTGTCGATGGCCGCGCGCTGCCCGACAAACTCGTCAAAGCTCAAGGGCCGCAGCGCCTTGTCGCGTCCGTCCCCCGGCGCGGGTTCGGTTGAGATGATGCGGTCTGCCTCGGTCATGTCAGTGGCCCCTTTCCTCCCCCGTTTACGGGGGAGGTGTCGAGCGTCAGCGAGACGGAGGGGGGAGCTATTCGGAACAATCCCCCCCTCGGCCTTTCAGGCCACTCCCCCCGTGAACGGGGGGAGAAAAACAAAATAACGCCCCTCACCGCGCCAGCTCCTTAAGCGCCGCGCGGATCAGCATGGTCTCGCCGGCTTGGGGGTTGGCGGTGATGGCGAGCGCTACCGCGTGGCGCGCTTCGCTCTCGCCATAGCCCAGATTGGTGAGCGCGCTGATCGCCACTTCGCGGGCGTCATCCTCTTCGGTTTCGGGAGCGGCTGCGGGCGCGCTGGAGGCCGCCGGAGCCTCGCCGTCGGACAAGGCCTCTACAAGGCTCTCAGCGCCCTTTTGGGAGCGCCGGCGCGCGGGCGGGGCCTTGCCCTTCAATTCGACCGCAATGCGCTCAGCGAGCTTTCTACCCACCCCCTTGGCGCGCTCGAAAGCCGATGCATCGCCCAGCGCCGCCGCCGTCTCGATGCCAGAGGCAGAAACCGCATCCAGAAGCGCCAGTGCGTGCTTGGCGCCGACACCCTGCACACCCTGCAGGCGGACGAACCAGGCACGTTCCGCTTCGGTCAGAAAGCCGAACAGGCGCAGCGCATCCTCGCGCACATAGGTCTCGATATGGAGGGTGATGCCGGTGCCGATCTCAAGGCGCGAGCGCGCGCGAGTGCCAAGCGAGACGAGATACCCGACCCCGCCCACATCGATGACGGCATCCTCATCGCCCAGCGCGATCACAACCCCGTTCAGCATCCCGATCATGCGCTAAGCCTTGTTTTGATGCCGCGATGATGCGCGTGACAGACCGCCACCGCCAGCGCGTCAGCGGCGTCCGCCGTGGCGCGGCTGCCCGGCAGGATGACGGCGATCATGGCGGCCACCTGCCCCTTCTCAGCCGCGCCGGTGCCGACGACAGACTTCTTCACCAGACGCGGCGCGTATTCGGAAACACTAAGCCCCGCCCGCGCGGCAGGCAGGATCGCGGCTGCACGCGCCTGACCGAGCTTGAGGGCTGTCCCTGCGTTCGCGCTGACGAACTGGTCCTCTACCGCCGCTTCATGGGGGCAGTACTCGGCTACCAGTGCCTCGACAGCGGCAAAGATCGCTTCGAGACGTTCGGGCAAGGGCGCTTTCACCGGCGCCTTGATGACGCCGTGGGCCACCAGAGACAGGCGCGTACCGGTCTGGTCGATCACGCCCCATCCGGTGGCCGCAAGGCCCGGATCAATGCCAAGAATGCGAATCGTCTGGCTCATCGGGCGAGCATACAGGATTGCCCCCGCCCTTCGAGCGTCAGACCCGCTTCAGCGCTTCCTCGACGACACGCTCCGCCGTGATGCCAAAATGCGCGTAGAGCTGCTCAGCCGGAGCCGATGCGCCAAAGCCTGTCATGCCGACAAATCCGCCCTCGCGGCCAATGATGGCATCCCAGCCCCAGCGTATGGCCGCTTCCACGGCCACGCACGGCACGCCGTCCGGCAGGATCGAGGCGCGATAGGCATCATCCTGTTTGAAGAAACGCTCCAGAGAGGGCGCACTAACCACGCGTGCCTTCACGCCCTTCTCCGCCAGCATGTCACGGGCCTGCACGGCCAGTTCCACTTCGGTGCCGGTGGCGATCAGCACCACTTGCGGCGCACCGCCTTCGGCCTCGCGCAGCACATAGGCGCCGCGCGCGGAGAGGTTTTGCGACCCGTCATCCTCGCGCAAGTGCGGCACACCCTGACGCGACAGGGCAAGGATGGCCGGACCGTCCGTGCGTTCCAGCGCGCAGGCCCAGCTTTCGGCTGTCTCCAGCGCGTCGCAGGGCCGCCAGGTTTCAACGCCCGGAATGGAGCGCAGGGCGGAGAGATGCTCTACCGGCTGGTGGGTTGGCCCGTCTTCGCCCAGCCCGATGGAATCGTGGGTCAGCACATAGATGACGCTCTGGTTCATCAGCGCAGACAGGCGGATGGCCGGGCGGCAATAATCGGAGAAGATCAGGAAGGTGCCGCCATAGGGCGTGATCCCGCCATGCAGGCTCATCCCGTTCATCGCGGCGGCCATGCCGTGCTCGCGCACGCCGTAATGGATATAGCCGCCGGAGAAATCGTCAGACTTGATGATGGCCTGCGAGCTGGCCTTGGTCAGGTTCGAGCCCGTGAGGTCTGCCGAACCGCCAATGAGCGCGGGATAGTCCGCCGCAATCGCTTCGAGCACCTTGCCGGACGCGGCGCGCGTAGCGAGCTTGGGCTTTTCGGCCACCAGCTTGGCGATGTGGTTCTTCAGCGCTTCCTGCGCGGCCTTGGGCACGCCGCCAGTCATGCGCGCCATGAAGGCATCGCGCACATTCGATGCCGCCAGACGTTCATTCCACGCCTTGCGGTCAGCCGCGCTGCGCACAGCCATCTCCCGCCAGTCAGCATAGATGTTTTCCGGCACCTCGAACGGGCCGTGCTCCCAGCCGAGCGCCTTCCTTGCGCCTTCGATCTCTTCCGCGCCCAGCGGCGAGCCGTGCGAACCGGCAGTGCCCGCCTTTTTCGGTGCGCCAAAACCAATCGTGGTGCGGCAGGCGATCAGGACCGGGCGGTCACTGGCCTTTGCGCGGGTCAGGGCCGCGTCGACCGCGGCCGGATCATGGCCATCCACGCTGAGCGTGTCCCAGCCCGCCGCTTCAAAGCGCGTCTTGTGATCGACCGTGTCGGACAGCTCGGTGGAGCCGTCGATGGAGATGGAGTTGTCGTCCCACAGCACGATGAGGCGGTTCAGTTTCAAATGGCCTGCCAGCGAGATCGCTTCCTGGCTGATCCCCTCCTGCAGGTCGCCGTCCGACGCGATCACCCAGGTATGGTGATCGACCAGCGCATCGCCGAAATGCGCATTGAGGATGCGCTCGGCCAGCGCCATGCCGACAGCGGTGGAGATGCCCTGCCCCAGCGGGCCGGTCGTGGTTTCCACGCCGGGCGTATGGCCAAACTCCGGGTGGCCGGGCGTTTTGGAGCCGAACTGACGGAAGTTTTTCAGCTCGTCCATCGTCACGCCCTCCACCCCGATCAGGTGCAGGATGGAGTAGATGAGCATGGAGCCATGGCCCGCCGACAGCACGAAGCGGTCCCGGTCGGGCCATTGCGGATCAGCCGGATCGAACTTGATATGCTTGCCCCAGAGTACCGCCGCCGCGTCGGCCATGCCCATCGGCATGCCCGGATGGCCCGACTTGGCCTTCTCCACTGCGTCCATCGACAGGGCCCGGACCGCATTGGCCATCGGACGGATACGGTCAAGATCGGGAGCGGTCATGGGGATGGGCCTCTGGTGAGAGTCGTGGGTATGGCGGGGTCAAAGCCTGAATAGCCGGGCAAGGTCAAGACTGGCGGCGTCAAACCGGCTGTGATTGCCTTTCAGGAGGTCGTTTGTCAGCAGCTTGCCCAGCTCCACCCCCCACTGGTCGAACGGATTGAGGCCATAGACCAGCCCTTCGCAAAACACTTTGTGCTCATGGAGAGCGATCAGCGCCCCCAGCCCTTCCGGGTCGAGGCGTTCGAGCATGATGACGGAACTCGCGCGCCCGCCCGGCAGCGTCTTGTGCGCGGCCAGCGCGCCCTCGCCTTCATGGCCGTCGAGCAGGGCTGCGCTCTGCGCGACCAGATTGGCCCCCAGCGCTTTTGCCCGCTCGTCATCGCTGGTGTAGAGCGTTTTAACGGCAATGAAGTCTACCGGCACCTCGTCCACGCCCTGATGGAGCCACTGGAAGAAGGAGTGCTGGACGTCAGACCCTTTGCCACCCCAGACCAGCTGACCGCCGGAATGGGCAGGCAGGGCCGAGCCATCAAGGCGCACCGGCTTGCCGAGGCTCTCCATTTCCAGCTGTTGCAGATAGGCGGGCAGAAGCTCCAGACGCGTTGAATAGGCCGCCACGCAGCGCGCCAGCAGGCCGCGCCCGGCCCGGTTCCACACATCGATCAGCGCCTTGGCGAGCGGCAGATTGTCTTTCGCCGGCGCTGTTGCGAAGTGTTCGTCAATCTGGCGCGCACCCTCAAGAATGCGGGCAAACACGTCCGGCCCCAGCGCGATCTCCAGACACAGCCCGGCCGCCGACCAGAAGGAATAGCGCCCGCCCACGCCTTCCTCGAACGGGAAGATGCGCGCCGGCGCGATGCCGAAGCCTTCAGCCTTGCCCGGCGCTGCGGTGGCGGCGGCCATGCGGGCATTGGCCCCGTCTTCGCCAAGGTTTGCCGCAAGCCAGGCCTTGGCGGCGCGCGCATTCATCAGCGTTTCGGAGGTGGTGAAGGATTTTGACGTGACACAGACAAGCGTCGTTTCGGGGTCCGCGCCCTCAACGGCATCCTCAAGGTCTGCCGGGTCCAGATTGGACACAAAACGCAGATCGACACCCTCGCGGCGGAACGCCTTCATGGCGCTGTAGACCAGGCGGGGTCCGAGATCAGACCCGCCAATACCGATATTGATGATGCGTGTGACCGGCTTGCCGCCGGGCGCGTCCGCGCCCTGACAGGCACGGGCAAAGGCCGCCGTGCGCGCCCGTGCTGCCTCGATACGTGCCGCATAATCACGGTCTTTTAGCGCGGAGGCATCCCGCAGCGCCGCATGAAGGGCGGGACGCCCCTCTGTCGGATTGACGACATCCCCCGCAAAGAGAGCCTTGCGGGCATCATCAAAGCCCGCGCCGTCAGCCAGCGCAAAAAGCGCATTCATCGCGTCCGCATCCAGGCGCTGATGGCGGGCATCCAGCGCAATGGGTCCGGCCTGCCATTGCAGGGCAGCATCACGCCCGCCGCCCGCGCGCACCAGAGCGCCGAGCGGTTCGCCTGCAAGGCGCTTCACATGGGGGTCTAGCTGTCGGGCAATATCCATCGGGGCAGCTCTCATTCCTTGGTCGCTGAACAGATCAGCACGGTCAGCCCGCCTTCGGCCTTCGCTGACTGGAGCGGGTCGATACCCAGCGGCTTCAGCCCCGCTGCTTCCAGCCAGGCGCGCAGTTGCCCGCGCTCAAAGCCCAGATGGGCGTGATGGTATTCGGCGCGGAAAACCTCAAAATCGTGTGCCTCGAAGTCCGCCAGCAATAATAGCCCGCCGGGCGCGAGCGCGCGCGCCCACTCGGTCAGGGCGCGCTGCGGCTGCGCGATATAGTGCAGGACCTGATGCACGGTGATGAGGTCTGCGGCCCCTGTCTCCAGTGGCAGGGCCGTCGCATCGGCCTGGCGCACCAGCCGGTTGGCAAGTCCGGCCTCGCTCATCTTGGAGCGGGCGACCGTGAGCATTTCCCGGCTGAGATCGACACCCATGCCGTCCTCGGCCCGGTCGGCGAAAATCTCCAGCATGCGGCCCGTGCCGGTGCCGACATCGAGATGCAGGCGGAACTGACGCTCGCCTGCCGCTTTCAGCATGGCCGCCTCTACCGCCTCTTCGGAGAAGTGGAGGCCCCGGATGCGCGCCCATTGCTCGGCGGCGACCTCGAAATATTTCTGCGCGGTCTCGGCGCGCAGGCGGCGCACTTCGCTCAGACGCGCCAGATCGCGGGCAACTTCCACATCATCGCTGCGCTCCATCTCTTCGAGCAGGGCGGCAAGGCGTTCGCCCACACGTGATCGCGCCAGCCGGTAGAACACCCAGCCGCCTTCGGGATAGCGCTCGCACAGCCCTGCATCTGCAAGCAGCTTGAGATGGCGGCTGACGCGCGGCTGGCTCTGTCCCAGCACCTGCATGATCTCGCTGACCGTCAGCTCGCCGCGCAACAGCAGGGTGACGATCCGCAACCGGGTCGGCTCGCCCAGTGCCTTCAGCTTGGTCAGCAACTCTGCGTGCATCGGCACCCTGTCAGTTGGGAAGACTCATCGTTCCACCGGCCATAGCCAGTCTCGCATGAAAAGTCGATTCAGGCGCTGGCGCCTGTCCCGGTGATCGCATCAGCATTGGCGGCAAGGTGCTCCGGCCGCGTCGTGCTCATCACCACGCAGTCAGCCAGCCCGTCACGGAGCGGATCTGCCAGCGCGCCCGGCATGGCCACGCGCGGTCCGTCCGCGTCGCCCGACCGCAAGCGCCGGGCGAGCGTATAGAAATCAGAGGCCTTTCGCGGCAGGCGCAAGGGCGGCGGACCATCGCCAGCGGCCTCAATCCCCATCACCGCAATGCCTGCGCCCCGTGCCGCCCGCAGGCGCGAACGCGCCGCGTCGCCAACAAAAGGATGGACCGGCGCCATCAGGATCGTGAACGCGCCGGTCTCCAGCGCCGCATCGAGTTCTGCGCCCCTGCCCGCCACGCCCAGATGGCGGAAGGCTCCGGCCGCTCTCATGTCTGACAGACGCGCCAGCAGGGCCGGGGTCAGCTCGGACGGTGCCGGGCCATGCAGGATCAGCCCGTCCACCCCCTCAAGGCCAAGCCGGGACAGGCTGGCGCGGATGGAGCGCTCAACACCTTCGGGTGAAAAATCACGGATGCGCCGGGCAAGACCGGAGGAGGACACCCCGGCCTTTGTGGTCACGAAGACATCGCTGCGCGGCAGGCCGGCCAGCGCGCGTCCCAGCCGCTTTTCCGCCTCGCCCGCGCCATAGGCAGGGGCTGTATCGAAGACGCGCACCCCGGCGGCAAAGGCCTGCCCGACAAGCCCGACCGTACCGCCCGGCGCCATTAGCGGCGTGCCGTGCGCACCGGAAATGCCAAAGCCGAGGCGGGAGGGCAGAATGCTCATGCACACTGCCTTACTTGAACGCCTGCGCCAGCGCTATCCCGGCCCGCCACTGCGCGGCTGTATCTGCACACGGGCATTCGCGCATTGCGGGCCATTGGCGGCACCCGGCGAACAGGTGCCAAGCGTCACCGAGCGCTGCGTGCCCTCATGGCGCGGGAAGGTGAAGTCCTGCTGGATGGTAAGCCCCGGAATATCGAAGGTGTGGCGCAACTCCCAGCGCGCAACCGCAATATCGATAGCCCCGTAGAGATCGATGAACGGCACCAGCGCCATCGTAAAACTGTACACCGGATCGGACAGGGTCAGGCTGGGGTCACGCCCGCCTTCGGCCTGCAGATGGAACTGCATCTGCTCGCCTGATCCGTGTCCGGCCCGGATAAACCGCACCTCGCAGGTCTGAGCGTTCACCAGCCGGTTGCTGGCAGTAGACGAGCCCCGGCCCGCAGCGGCACACGCCCTTGAGCCCTGAGTGGCGAAGGGCGCGCCATTGGCGGCCAGGTTGAACCGCAGGTTTGCATTGCGTGCCTCCACCCGCACGCCCGGCTCCAGACCGGCCTCGCCGATCCAGGCATTGATGCGCAGGCCCGACACGCTCGCCGGAACGGTAAAGCGCGCCAGCTCGGTGCGTCCGCCAGCGATCAGTGGCGTGAAGCGCTGGCAAGCCCAGCCCGGGCAGGTGCCGGCACGCGGTATGTTCACGCTGGGACAGTTGATGCGCACCGTCCCCACCACCGGCGCACGCACCTGAAGCTGGCAACCCGCCCACAAGCGGAAGACAAACTCCTGGTCATCAAAGCGCAGCGAAGGGTCGAGCCCGGAGGCGAGATAGACTGACGGCACGCCGGGTACACGCTCTGCTCCCGATACGCCGCGCGCACTCAGCTGCAGGTTCAGCGATTGCGAATGCCAGACATCGGGCAGGATTTCATTGAACCGCTCGGTCGTGACCGCGCGCACCTCGAAGGGGAAGCGCAGACCCAACCCGAACCCGACAGAATACTGGAAGGCGACGAAATAGTTTTTGCGCCGGTTGAATGTGTGCTTGTAGCGGTCCTCTATCGAGCGCGAGATCGTGAACCCCGTCAGGAAGTAGAAGTCCTCGCTTTCGGTCACGACGGCGTCGCGCGCGTCGAAGTCCGGCAGACGGTGGCGAAGGGTCATTTGCTGCGGCATTGAAAACGCCTGATAGCCGCTATCGGCAGGAGCCGCGGTGTGCGAGCCAGCAGCCCCTTGCAAGGCAGATTGCGGCAGCCGGCTTGCCGTAACCGGCCGGGTTACGCGCATAAGGTCGGCGCGTGTGATGACATGGCTGCGGAACAGCTCTGGAAACACCCGCACGGACGGACCGATTGGCTGGTCCATCAACAGGCCCTGATCAATCCGCGCAGGCGGTGCCGCACCGGGTTCCCGGCGTATGTCGGCTGGTATGCGCAAGCTCTCATCAAGCGGTATCACCGTGACATGCGTGATCTCACGCTCCTCGCCATTGAGCTCCAGCGCAAGCAGCGCATCGTCTGACAGGCGCAGTGCGGCCTCCACCGTCACGTCGAAAGCGTACAGGGCGCGCGGGTTCATTGCGCGCAGCTCATCGCGGATGGCCTCTGCCGCCTCGCGGATGTCGGCCTCGGTGGGCGGCGTGCCCAGAAGATCATCAGGATTGAGCCCGCGGCGCAGGGCATCGGGCCGCACACGGGCAAAGTCCGTGCGCTGGCCCGCAGGCACGAATGTCAGGCAGAAGCTTTCCTGAAAGGCACGCTGTTCGGCCGTGCGCGCAGCCCTCTCGCAACTGTCACGCTCGACCGTGACCGTGACCTGGCGCGACACGATCAGCCTGTCTTCGAGCAGGAAGACCTCATTGCGCTGGACCAGCGGGCGGGTAACGCCAAGAGCGCGCGGATTGGCGATGATCGCCGCGACGTCGGGCTGCGCGGAAAGGTCGGTCTCGCGCAGATAGCGCGGCAGATCGATCTCGGCCCCCGGCGCGACGAGCAATGGCAGGGACTGCGCGTTGCTCAGCCCGCGATAATCCAGCTCCGCCAGAAACAGGGGGGAGCGGCCGACGGCCGCGCGGACCGCATCGGCATTGAGCGCCGCCATGGATGCCTGACTGGAATCAAACGCCAGCGCCGGAGTACCGGCTTGCTGCGCTGTCATGCCTGGCTGGGCCTGTTGGGCAGCAGGACGCCCGGCAAGCCCCTGCATGGGTTCAGGGCGGGTGGTCAGCGTGGCCGGACCTTGCAGGGTTTCACGTGTCCGGGGCTGGTCCTGTTCGGTCTCGGCTTCTGCCGGGCGTGCCGTCATCGCTGGCAGCGGGCGGACCGTCTGCAGCGGCTGGGACCCGCCTTGCTGCTGCGTCAGAGCATGACCCGATGGCAGCGCCAGAACCGCGCCGATAAGGGCGCAGCCGAAGATAACAACACGCAACATGCAAAGCCCTCCCGCTCCGTTACCCGCACATTGGAGCGGTCGCTATCTGAACGGTAAATGAAGGGGATTTGCCAGCGAAAAACATCCGCCGGGGGATAGCAGGCGCGCGGGCCGTGCTCAGCGCGCCGTGCGGCCTTCCACGATGGCGATGGCGGCGCGGATGGCTTCGCCCTCATCCATATCGGTCGTATCCAGCTCGACCGCATCATCCGCCTTCAATAGCGGCGCATCGGGACGCGAGGCATCGCGCCCGTCACGTTCGGCAAGCTGGCTCATGATCTGTTCCAGGCTGACATTCTCGCCCCGGCCGACCAGCTCGCTCCAGCGGCGCGAGGCGCGCACTTCGGCGCTGGCCGTGACGAAGAGTTTCACATCCGCGTCAGGCGCAATCACGGTCCCTATATCGCGCCCGTCCAGCACCGCGCCGCCCGGCTGGCGGGCAAATTCCTGCTGCACTTCTTTGAGGGCCGCACGCACTTTGGGATGGGCCGACACGATGGAAGCCGCCGCGCCAGCACCTGCTGTGCGGATTTTCGCTTCATCAATGCTGGCCGGATCAAGATCGCGTGCAGCCGCCTCGGCGGCGCCAGCGTCGGCCGGGTCATTCCCGGCATCAAGCACTGCCACCGCAACGGCGCGATACAGCGTTCCGGTATCGAGATGGGGAAGACCAAACTTTGCCGAAAGCGCGCGCGCAATCGTGCCCTTGCCCGAGGCCAGCGGTCCATCAACGGCAATCAGCATGGCGCGAGGCCCTTCCCGGCGGCACAATTCACGATGCGAGCTTGCCCATCTCGTCTTCGGAAATGTCAAAATTGGCGTAGACATTCGACACATCGTCGAGGTCTTCGAGCGCTTCCATCAGCTTCATCAGCGTGGCGGCCTTGTCGCCATCAACCTCGATCAGGTTTTGCGGACGCCAGATGATATTGGCCGATTTGGCCTCGCCAAAGCGCCCTTCCAGCGCCTCGCTCACCTCGGCCAGATCCTCGCGGGCACAATAGATGACGTGTTCGCCCTCTTCGTCCTCACCGCCCTCTTCCTGGGTCACATCCTCGGCGCCAGCCTCAATAGCGGCTTCCAGAACGGCCTCCTCGTCACCAATGGAGAGGGGAAAGCGGATCTCGCCGACCTGATCGAACATGAAGGAGACCGAGCCGGTCTCGCCCATATTGCCGCCATTCTTGGAGAAGGCGGAGCGCACGTCCGATGCGGCGCGGTTCTTGTTGTCGGTGGAGGCTTCCACGATCAGGCCGACGCCGGCAGGGCCAAAGCCCTCATAGCGGATCTCGAAATACTCCTCGACATCCCCGCCCTGACCTTTCTTGATCGCGCGCTCGATATTGTCCTTGGGCATGGACTGGCCCTTGGCATTGGCGACGGCGAGGCGCAGGCGCGGGTTCATGTCAGGGTCGGGGCCACCCATTTTCGAGGCAATGGTGATTTCCTTGGACAGCTTGGAAAACAGCTTCGCGCGCGCCTTGTCCTGACGGCCCTTGCGGTGCTGGATATTGGCCCATTTGGAATGCCCGGCCATGGGGAACCTCCTGCAAACGTGTCTGCCCGCCAGAGCGGGGAGCGCGCCTTCTATCGCATAGGCAGGGCGTGAGCAAACCCGCTGCTGGCAGCTTGGCAAAAAAGCGTGGTTTGACTTGCCGGACGCCGCTTTCCCCGGCTATGCGTTTGTCAGGCTCATGAAAGGCTTTCCCATGCGCATCTGGTTGAAGCGCCTGCAATCAAGGCTGCAGGACCCCCGCCAGTTCTCCGTGCCAAAGATGAAGCGCGAATGCCCTATCTGCGGATATGAAGGCGTATTCCTCGCGCTGGGCACGCCGCCGCGCTGGGACGGGCGCTGCCCGAACTGCTCCTCTCGCGAACGCCACCGGCTGATCCATCTGTTTCTTGAGCGCGAGCAGATCGACCTGACCCGGCTGGGCACTATCCTGCACTTCGCGCCTGAAAAGCACGTCAAGCGCATGCTCTCCAGCCATGCAGGCTACAAGGCTGCCGACATCGTGCCCGGCAAGGCCGACCTCACCATGGACATTGCCGACATCACCCTGCCGGAAAGCTCGGTCGACATGGTGGTCGCCAATCACGTGCTGGAGCACGTGCCCGATGACCGCAAGGCGATGGCCGGTATTGGCCGCTGCCTTGCCCCCGGCGGCATGGCGATCATCACCGTGCCGCAGAATTGGGCGCGCGAGGAAACCTTCGAGGCCGCCCCCAATATCAGCGAAGCCGAACGCTTCGCCCATTACGACGATACCGGCCATGTGCGCTATTACGGACGCGATTTCGCGCAGCGCTTTGCCGATGCCAGCGGGCTGGATGTCGAAATCTGGCGTCTGCCGCCGGAGGAGGAACCGCGCTGGGGGCTTTTCCGCGGCGATGTGCTCTATATCGGACGCAAGCCGCAGGCGGCCGCAGCCGCATGAGTGTGATCGCTGTCATTCCGGCGCGCTATGGCTCGACGCGCTTTCCCGGCAAACCCCTGCACAAGATTGCGGGCGTGCCCATGGTGGAGCGTGTGCGCCGGCTGGCACTGGCCGCTGGCAGTGTCGACCGTGTCATCGTCGCTACCGACGACACCCGCATACTGGACGCCGTGACGGCGGCGGGCGGCGAGGCGCTGATGACACCGGAAAGCTGCCGCAATGGCACTGAACGCGCCTATGAGGCGGTAAAAGGCTTTGCCGCCGCGGGCGATGTCATCATCAATTTGCAGGGCGATGCGCCCCTGACACCGCCCTGGGTCATCGAGGCGGCCGCAGCTGAAATGGCGGCAAACCCTCAGCTTGCCATGGCAACACCGGCTGTAGCGCTGTCAGAGGATGCGTACGCGAAAATGGCCGAGGCCAAGGCGAAGGGGGAGGTCGGCGGCACAACGGTCGTCTTCGACCGGCAGATGAACGCGCTCTACTTCTCCAAGGCGGTCATCCCCTTCCAGCGTGAGAAGAGCGCCGGCACGCCGGTCTACAAGCATATCGGCCTTTATGCCTATCGCTTCGACACGCTCTCCCGGCTGGTCGCCATGGAGCCGGCACCGCTTGAGAAAGCCGAAAGCCTGGAGCAGTTGCGCGCGCTGGAAAACGGTATCCCGATCCGCATCGTGTTGACCGATTATCGTGGCCGTACGCCCTGGTCGGTGGACAGTCCGCGCGACGCCGAAATCGCCGCTGACATCATCGCTGCAGAGGGCGAGATCGTCTGATGCGCCTGATCCTCGCACGTCACGGCAATACGTTCGGCCCGGGTGACACTCCGGTCTGGGTCGGCGCGCGCGAGGATCTGCCGCTCACCGACACCGGCCGGGTGCAGTCGATACAGTTCGGTCTGGCGCTCAAAGAGGCCGGCATCGTACCGGCGCGGATCATCGCAGGCCCGTTGCAGCGCACCGCCAATGGCGCCCTGCTTGCCGCCGCCGAATGCGGCTTTGAGGGCGAAATCGAGATCGACACCCGCCTGCGCGAGATCGATTACGGCAGCTGGGGCGGGCGCAGCGATGACGAGATCGCCGCCGAGTGGGGCGGAAAGGCCATCCATGACTGGCGCGAGCGCTCCATAGTGCCCGCAGGAGCAGGCTGGTCGCCCTCGCCGGAGACGATCGCGGCCAACGCTTCGGCGACCCTTCAGGACATCACGGCCACGGCCAGAGCCTCAGACACGGTTCTGCTGATCTCCTCCAACGGCATTCTGCGCTATTTTCATGCCCTGCTGGGCGGCGATCCTCGGCGCCCTGAAGAGTCCAAGATGCGCACCGGTCACTGGAGCATTGCCGCTCGCACTGAGTCCGGCTGGCAGCTTCACGACTGGAACGTGCCACCCCAACCGGCCGCGCTGTCAGGGGTGAGCTGATGCGCCCGGCGATCAGCGCCATTCTGAGCGAGGAGAACCGCGCCCTGTGGGCGTGGTGTGGCGCCATGGCCCTGACAGCGCTGTTTGTCCCGGCAGGCGGGCTGGGGCTGGCGGCATCGGCGGGGCTTTTTGCGCTGTTTGCTGTCCCCGCCCGCACACTCGCCACGCATTTGCGCACGCCGGGGCCAGCAACAATCCTTGCAGTGGCCGCTCTGGGCTGGATAACGCTGAGCTATGCCTGGTCTCCCAACCGGAACCCTGAAGAGGTTCTGAAGCTGGCCCTGCTAACGCCGTTCTTCATCATAGTGCCGGTCGCTGCCGCCCGCCTGAATGGGCACCGTCAACAGCTGGCCCGCACCGTCTTCATTGCCGCCATTGGTTTCATCCTGTGCGTAATGGCGGTGGAGTCTCTGACGGGCGGGGACATGACCCGCAGCTACAAGCTGGCCGTTGAAGGCTATGACGATGGCCGCACCGATCTCGACATCCGCGTCAACACCGTGCTCAGCCGGGCTGCCACGCCCGCCATCATGTTTGCAGGCATTGCCATCATGCTGCTGTGGACCCAGCGCAGCCGGGCCTTGCGGCTTATGGCGGCCGTCGCTGGCGTCATCACGATCGCCATCGCGCTCGATTTCAGTGTGCAGGCCAACATTGTTGCGCTCGTTGCCGCCGTGGCGGCCACCGCTATTGCCTGGCGCTGGCCTGCTGTGACCCTCCGGCTATTGCTGGCCGGGCTGGCCGTCTTCATCCTAGCCGGGCCGATTCTGTTTATCGGGCTTCTCGCCCTTATCAGCCCGGAGACAGCCGCCGCCATGCCCATGTCGTGGGAGTGGCGGCTGGAAATCTGGCGGTTCGCACTGGAAAAGATCGCCGAGGCACCCCTTGCCGGGCACGGTATTGGCGCGGCGCGCGTGCTGGAAGGCACAATGGAGCTGCGCGGATACGAAATCGATCTGCTGCCCCTTCACGCACACAACGCCTCTTTGACCCTGTGGCTGGAGACCGGACTGGCAGGCGCAATTCTGTGCGCGGCCGCTCTGGTGGCTCTTGCCCGCGCGCTACCATCGGCTGAAACGCTCACCCGGCCGGTCATCATGATGATCGTATTCGCCGTGACCGTCTGGACCGTGAATGTCGTCCTCAGCTACGGAGTCTGGCAGGAATGGCATCACGGGGCGCTGGCCCTGGCCATTGCCGCAGCCTTCGTCGCCCGCTCGCGCACCGGCCCCTGAACGGCAGGATTCTTGCGTCCCTCCCCGCCTGATCCGGTCAGAACGCGCCGGACCGCCCGGGAGGCCGTGATGGCGTATCAATATGGATCAGACAGCGCCCTGAATGCGGGCCGCGAGGCAAAGGCCGGCAGGTTTCTGCGGCCTGCCTTGCGGCGCACGAACGTGCTGCGCGCCTTCGGCCTGAGTGACCTGCTGGCATTCACGCTGTGCCTGTGCATCACCATGCCGCTCGCCTCCCCCCAGCATGATGACTTGCAGATGCTGCGCCATGCCGGAGCGAGCCTCGGCCTGTTTGGCGCGGTCATGCTCTGGCTGCGTTCCCGCGGCCATTACCGCGCCCGCCAGGGCCTCGCCAACCAGATCCGCCCCGTCCTGACAGCGTCTTTGCTTGCCCTTCTGGGAGCTGGCACCATCCACATGATGACCGGCGAGCCGGGCCTGAGAATAGCCACGCTCGTACTCTGGGGCGCGCTGCCCGCCATGATGATGCTTCTGCGCTTCGGTACGCGTGCGGCGCTCGAAGCCTCAGGCCAATGGGCGCAGCCTGTCACCCTGCTGACCGCCGCCGCCCAGCGCGCCGAACAGCTCAGCATTCTCGAACGCAATGCCGATCACGGGCTGAACGCCGCTACCGCCGTGCCGCTGGAAAGCCTGCAGCATCTCGATGACGCCGCGCTGGCACGCTGGCTGGACGCGCTGGACGACATGCCGGCCTTCCTTGCGCCCGACGAGGCCACGCAAGGCGTTGCAAACCGCATCGCCAGCATGCTCAGCGCGCGCGGCGAATGCTTCTACTACCAGCCTTCGATCGGGCGTATCCCGACACAGAATATCGACCTGATTGACTACCCGCCTGCCGACGGGTTCGTCTTCCGTATCGGTGACAGCCTGGACCGTCCGCTGGCCCAGCGCGCCAAGCGCGCCTTCGATCTGGCCGCCAGCGCGTTCGCACTGCTGCTCCTCGCCCCCGCCATGCTCGCCTTTGCGTGGGCCATCCGGCGTGATGGCGGACCGGCCCTGTTCGTCCAGCCGCGCGTCGGCAAGGATGGCCAGACATTCGGCTGCCTGAAATTCCGGACCATGTGGGTGGACGCCGAGGACAAGCTCGCCAGCGTACTGGATCAGGATCCTGAACGCGCCGCGCAGTGGAACACCTACAAGAAGCTGGACAATGACCCGCGTATCACTGGCGTCGGACACTGGCTGCGCAAGTTCAGCCTTGATGAGCTGCCCCAGCTCATCAACGTGTTCAGAGGCGATATGAGCCTTGTCGGTCCGCGCCCCATGACGCTGGACCAGCAGGCCGATTACGGACTGTCCCTGAGCGCCTACGTACGCATGCGCCCCGGCATTACCGGCCTGTGGCAGGTCAATGGGCGCAATGCGACGAGCTTTGCCGAGCGCGCCCGGCTGGATGACTGGTATGCGCGCAACTGGTCGCTCTGGCGTGACGCCGTGATCCTGGTGCGGACAGTGCGGGAAATCGTGATCCCGTCAGGGCGGTGACAAGGCGGACCGGCCATGCCAAAAGAGCGCCAGTCGACCCCGCAACACTGAAACCAAGCCCTGCCCGGGAGGCAGTTCCGGCACCATGATGTCCAGGCTCGCCACACTTGGCCGGATCAATATTCCTGACGTGATATTCTATCCGTCAGCCGCCGCCCTGGCGGCCTTGCTGATTGCCTTCGCCCTGATGATGCAGCCGCGCAATGCCAGCGCGGTCGTAACCGAACGCGAGCTGGTGTTTCAGGGCGCTGCTCTTGCTGACCTTGTGAATGGTCCAGGGACGAATGTCCGTTTCGATCCCGGTCACAGCGACGGCCCGGTAGCGCGCGCCTCTTCCGCAGCAAGCTTCGAGATGGCCGGGAATATGTCAGCCGGTGTCGCCGCTTTCGTTCCCGATGAGTTCGAGACGCGTATTTCGGGCCGCCGGATAAGGGTCGAGTTCGAGGTGCGTACCGCCGGATCCAGCGGGCCGGACACGGTGCGGATCGGATATTTCACCACCGGATACGGCGATAGCGGATGGCGCGAACTGCCCGTATCACCGCGATACTCGACAATTTCCTTCGAGTGGGACGCGCCGGTCCATCAGGGTGAAGAGTTCAACGAAGCCATTGGCATCTGGCCCGACCCCCAAGGGGAAAACCGGGAAATCCTGATCCGGCGAATCCGCGTCTTCATTCTTCCTGACAACTCCTAGATTCCGGCACCCATATCATGCAGCTTTTCCTCGACACCGCAGACATTTCGCAAATCACCGCGCGCATGGAAGGCGGGCTGGTTGATGGCATTACGACAAACCCGTCCCTGATCGCCAAATCGGGCGCCGACATTATCGAGCGTATCGCAGAGATCTGCGCCGTAGTGCCAGGGCCTGTCTCGGCAGAAGTCGTCGCTACCGATGTCGATGGCATGCTTGAAGAGGGGCGCCGCCTGCGCGCCATCGCGGACAATGTGGTGGTCAAGCTGCCGCTGACTACCGACGGGCTCAAGGCCTGCCGCACCTTTGCCAATGAAGGCATTCCCACCAATGTCACGCTCTGCTTCTCGCTGAACCAGGCGCTGCTCGCGGCCAAAGCCGGGGCCACATTCGTGTCGCCCTTCGTCGGCAGGATTGACGATATGGGCGGTGACGGGCTCGGCCTGCTCGAAGCCATCCGCGAGGTTTATGACCAGTACGGATACGAAACGGGAATTCTTGCAGCCTCCCTGCGCTCTGTTACACATGTGGAGATGGCAGCCCGGATTGGCTGCGATGCAGCCACGCTGCCGCCGGGGATATTCGACGCATTGGTGACCCATCCGCTGACGGATAGCGGTCTGAAGGCATTTCTTGACGACTGGAAAAAGACTGGGCGCAGCGGGTTGAGCCAGGGGTAGACTTTCATGATCAAACGGTATTTTGGCACAGACGGCGTTCGCGGCACGACCAACCAGTCGGTGATGACCGCCGAAACGGCCCTTCGCCTCGGCATGGCCGCAGCGCACTATTTCAAGCGCGAGAATGGCCGCCGGCATACGGTCGTGATCGGCAAGGACACGCGCCTGTCAGGCTATATGATCGAGTCCGCGCTGGTCGCCGGCTTCACCTCCGCCGGTATGGATGTCTACCAGTTCGGCCCCGTACCCACACCCGCCACCGCCATGCTGACCCGTTCGCTGCGCGCAGACATGGGCGTGATGATTACCGCCTCGCACAATCGCTACGAAGACAACGGGATCAAGCTGTTCGGCCCGGACGGCTACAAGCTGGACGATGCTGCCGAGCTGGAAATCGAACGCATGATGGACGCCGACACGGCCGACCATCTTGTCGCGCCGCGCCATATCGGCCGCGCCAAGCGCATTGATGATGCCGAGGCCCGCTACATGGAAATCGCCAAGGCGACCCTGCCGCGCTCCATGCGCCTTGCCGGGCTTCGTATCGTGGTCGATTGTGCCAATGGCGCAGCCTACAAGGTGGCGCCGAAAGTCCTGTGGGAGCTGGGCGCGGACGTGATCCCGCTGCACAACAACCCCAATGGCTTCAACATCAACGAGGATTGCGGCGCCACCGCGCCTCAGGATCTGGCCGAGAACGTGAAGCGCTACCGCGCCGATCTGGGCATTGCGCTGGACGGCGATGCCGACCGCGTCGTGCTGTGCGACGAAAAGGGCAAGCTGGTCGATGGCGACCAGATCATCGGCCTTCTGGCAACCGCCTGGAAGGCCAGTGGCAAGCTCAACGGGGACACGGTCGTGACCACCCAGATGTCCAATCTGGGTCTCGAACAATATCTCGAAAAGCAGAAGATCAAGCTGCAGCGCACGCAGGTTGGCGACCGCTATGTGGTCGAGGCGATGCGCGCTTCAGGCGCCAATCTGGGCGGCGAACAGTCCGGCCACGTGGTGCTGAGCGACTTTGCCACCACCGGCGACGGGCTGATCGCGGCACTGCAGGTGCTCTCTTTGCTCATCGAGTCCGGCAAGCCTGCCAGCCAGCTCCTCAAAGTCTTCTCACCTGCACCGCAAATCCTGAAAAATGTCCGTTACACCAATGGCGCCCTGCCGCTGGAGAACGCGAAGGTGAAGGACGCGATTGCCGAAGGCGAGACGCGCCTCAACGGCAAGGGCCGCCTGCTGGTGCGCAAATCCGGCACCGAGCCGCTGATCCGCGTCATGGCCGAAGGCGAGCGCAAGGTGATCGAAGCGGTCGTCAGCGATATCTGCAGCGCGCTGGAGAACGCGAAAGGGGCTTGAGGTTTCCGCGCGCCGTCATCTGAACTCCCGGACAGCGAAGCCGATCCGGGGCAGAACCGCTTTCTCCCCCCGTTTACGGGGGGAGTGGCTCGAAGAGCCGAGGGGGGATTGCAAGAAAGCTCCCCCCTCCGTCAGCTTCGCTGACACCTCCCCCGTAAACGGGGGAGGAAAGTGTCGCGATCAAACTCAAACCACCGGCACGGTTTCCGACAACACGCCGCCAAAGCGGATCGGCTCCACGCGCACCGCAAGCCCGGTACGGTCATCGGTTTCCACGAACACACCGCAGGCGGTTGCCGGGCCGCTGGCCGCCTGCATCCGGCCTGAGCGCATATGGGTGGTGAAGCGGCGCAAGGGTTCTTCCTTGTCCATGCCGATGACAGAGTCATAGCTGCCGCACATGCCTGCATCGGTCTGATAGGCCGTTCCGCCCGCGAGGATCTGGTGATCGGCGGTCGGGATATGCGTGTGCGTGCCGACCACAAGGCTCGCCCGCCCGTCGCAGAAATGGCCCATGGCGTGTTTTTCGCTCGTCGCCTCGCCGTGCGCATCGACGATGATGGCATCGGCCACCTGCCCCAGCGGCGAGGCCGACAGCGCTTCGTCCACGCAGGCAAACGGATCGTCCAGCGGCTGCATATAGAGGCGCAGGAGCACGTTCATCACCATGACGCGCGCGCCTGATTTCGTCTCATAGAGTCCGGTGCCCCGCCCCGGCGCGGTGCCGCTGGGATAGTTGGCCGGGCGAAGCAAGCGCGGTTCGCGCTCGATATAGGTCAGCGCCTCTGACTGGTCCCAGGAATGATTGCCAAGAGTGAGCACGTCCGCGCCCGCATCAAACAGCTCGATAGCCGTGCGCTCGGTAATGCCAAAGCCGCCCGCGGCGTTCTCGGCATTGACCACCACGAAATCGAGCTTCAGCCGGTCGCGGAAAGAGTTGAGCTCCTCCACCAGCACATCGCGGCCCGACTTACCGACCACATCTCCAAAAAACGCTAATCGCATCACAGCCCTATAACGCGGTGCTGACGCGATGACCATGCCCGCCATCACCCCGCCCAGAACCGCCCGTGGTTGGGACAAGGCAGCAGGTCAGGACTGCGGCTATCGGTTTAGGGCATCGGCGCGGCAGCGGGCTGAGACGGTCTGCCGGTCGCGTTCCAGCTCTTCGCGTACGACAAGCAGCTCCGAACACGCTGAGAAAAAGCTTCGGCCTAGATAGAGGGTCGGCGCATAGGCGGTCCCCCTGAGATCATGGTGGACTACGATAACCTCGCCCGCCTCATCATTCCGAGGCGCAAACGGATCGTACTCTGGATCGACTTCACCGAGAATTTCGCCGGCAGGCAGACCGGAAACCATTACGGGCGGGCGTACCGAAAACGTCACATGCGGCCTCACATTGTTGAACAGGCGCATGAAGGGTTCGCTCTGCGAAATGGGGACGAGGCGCCCTGCCGCATGAAGATAGAAGACGGCCTTGCGATTGGCGCTGACGGGTTCCTGGTAGAGCGCCAGATCATGACTGAACTCTAGCGCTGCGTAGTTGCGGGACTGCTCCAGCGCTTCCGACCGCCCTTCCAGAACCATGGGGACCCACACCTCCTCCACCCCTGCTGGCGGTGCGTCGTTTAAAAGGATCCGGAACCGGCTTGCCGGGATAGCGCCAAAGGAGATTGCGCCGTCATACCCGGGGTAGATATTTTCCTCCATATCGAGAACCCAGGCACGCTCGTAAGCGCCCGGGGCGATCCGGTAGCGCGCGCGTCTGACCGCCCCGCTCACGCGGTGGTCCCCATCGCGAACGGCAGCCGTCCCCAGGCCCAGCATTGCGCTTTGCAGGCCAAGCGACCCGGCAATATCCCGATTGAGCGCAACCAGCGATTCCCCTCGCGCCAGAAGCACCAGCTCAACATGCCGGCCTTCCACCTCGACAGTCACACCTGCACTCTCCCGGAGGTCGAACGTCAAAACACCCTGTCCAGGCTCCGAGGACAGATCCTGTACCGGGCGGGGCTCAACCCCATCCAGCCGGAGCGTGCAGGCCGCAAGATTCAGCGCAAAGCAGGCTGTAACTGTCGCGCGCCAGCAGACCGAACAAAGGCCAGACATTTACTGCATCCTTCGCTAAGACGTCACGAAAGCCGATCGCATCACCCAATAGCCTCGGAAACCAACTGGTTAACCCGCTGCTGAACACCTCCAAACACTGACCCATGCAGGGCCTTCTCAACATCATAATATCCAAAATCTCCGTTCGCACGAGCTTGGAGACGTAAAAACTGCCGCAAACTATGCTCGACCACACCACCCGGTTTAATAATGCCAATCGGCTGCGAGGCTAGGAGAAGGGATGCCAGCTTCTCCAGATCGTACCTTTCAGCCGCTGCCAGCATTTCACCAACGGCCAATGCAGGGCTCGCCTCTGAAAGCCGTCTAACCCTGACCCCTTCAAGTATGTCCATAACGCCGCAAGCCGGGCTATTCCAAGCGGAATAAAGTATCGAGTTTACATAGGGCAACAGATCATCAACATCTAAATACATTATTATTAATAGAAACAATATCGTCGGATGATAGCATGTGCCAAATGAAAATCGTTCTTTTTCTTCCCGATGGCTGCGCGAATTATTTTCTTTATAATCAAAAATATAGGCCAGCACACTTCCATGCGCATGGACACATTCCAGCGCGATCGATATTATTTGCAGATGTATATTGGATATCGGAAGTTTATACAGTATAGCAACCAGAACGAACTCAAGCGCCAGGTCCAGCTGGCCTTGCAGTAAGAACTTCGCGCTCAAAGCGTCCAGCATCTCTGGCAAGTGGCGGGGAGCCGGTGCCACCGCAACACTATTATCATACAACCCATGAATACGAAATCCGGTATGATAAAATGCTGCATGTGTAATTTTATATCCGTCTAATACACTTAAAAAACATATATTCCGCTCTTTAAACAATTCAGAGCTCTTCAACACACCTTCTATATCGGAAAAATCAACACTGCCACCCAGCAAAGCCTTGCTGAATAAAGTTTCTGCTTTTTCCCAACACTCTATATCGTGGCCCCACAATCCCCCCTCCTCAATAAGCGCGCGAACGTAACGCGCCTCTTCGCGCACATCGACACCCAGTCTCTGGGCCAACGCGACATTGTGGATGCAAGCCCCAAACCGGGCTCGCTCGCGGGTCACCCTATGCATAAATTCCGGCAACTTGAGGGGTTCTACCAAGCGACGGGATATATTCAAAGCAATGCGGTCGCCGAAACTGAAATAATTCAACAACAGAAATAGCATGGAGCATTCCGCCCATACTTTTTCATAGGATATTTTTTTATCTCGAAATGACTTTGGATCAAGCGGGGCAAACGTTTTAAAAAATTCGTCGAACCACATCAGAATATTATTAGCACAGCTGTCCAGATATTGCGGTGAATGCTTATCCATTACGGCAACCTGCAGGAAAGATTCAGCGCTATCGGCATTTGACGATAGCGCTGAAATATTATCAAAATTCCCGATAATACAGGAACAGGATTCTGACAGGAGAATCTTCATCAGGGTTGATGAAGAACCACCACGCGACCGATTTGTCGAACCCCAGATCCGCCAACAAATCGTTAAGTTGAAGGTCTGGCTGTTGCAGGCCGAGTTCGGCGAGGGCGATGTCACCAACGCTCATTCCAGCCACAATAGCAGCGGAAGCGGTCGTGATGGCCAACGCGCCGGCTCCGATATTCGTTAGAACACTCATCTTCCTTCCCCTTCTCTCAATTAGCGCACAAGCATTTCGACTTATGGTGCTGCGTAAGCGCAACACAATTTCAGGTTATCATTATCTCGGTGGTGGTCAAGCTTACTGCATCGACAGGTTGTATTTTTTTGCGGCTTGGAGCCTCTGCCCCAGGATGCTGCGATTGGTTTGACTATCCTACAAACGCCTTCTCGACGACAAAGGCGCCGGGGCGGGCATTGGAGCCTTCCTCCAGCCCGGCCGCTTCAACGCGCGCCTTGCAGTCATTGATCATATTGATGGACCCGCAGATCATCACACGGTCAGTGGCCGGATCGAGCGGCCCGCCCGTCTCATCCCAGAGCTGGCCTGTGTCCATAAGCGCGGTAATGCGGCCCGTGCGCGGATGATCCTCGCGCGTCAACGAGGTGTAGTGGATCAGCTTGTGAGCATGCTCGCCCACCAGCGGATCGTCCTTGAGACCCGTCACCAGCTCCTCGCCATAGGCAAGCTCGGCCGCCTCCCGGCAGGTATGGGTCAGGATCACCTGCTCAAAGCGCTCATAGGTTTCCGGATCGCGGATAATGCTGGCAAAGGGCGCGATGCCGGTGCCGGTCGAAAGCAGGTAAAGCCGCTTGCCCGGCAGCAGCGCATCATGGACCAGCGTACCGACCGATTTCGCGCCCAGCAGGATGTCGTCACCCTCCTTGATGCCTTGCAGGCGCGAGGTGAGCGGGCCATCGGCAACCTTGATCGAGAAGAAATCGAGCCCATCATCCCAGGCTGGGCTGGCGATGGAATAGGCGCGCAGAAGCGGCTTTCCATCGACTTTCAGGCCCAGCATCACGAACTCGCCAGAGCGGAAGCGGAAGCTCGCCGGACGCTCCACCCGGAAGGAGAAAAGACTGCCGGTCCAGTGGCGCACGGAAAGGACGCGCTGTTCGCTGAAAGCTGCCATGGGGGAAGAGGTCTCGTATCTGGGCCGTTGCAAGGTTCGGGCGGGATGTAGCGGCTAAGACCGGCTTCGCCAATGCCTGCCGGTGAGATCAGCGCTGTCAGACTGCCCGGTAACAGCCCGCCTCAGTGACCACATAGTCCAGTGCCACATCATGGCGCCCTGCCGGCACTTGGCGACGCGCTGGCCCTCATAGGCAAGCCCGACGGCCAATACAGGACCAGAGGTGCGCAGCGCTTCAAGCGTGCGGTCATAAAAGCCCGCCCCATAGCCGATGCGGTGGCAGCGCGTGTCGAACGCCACCAGCGGCACCAGGAGGAGGGAGGGTGTGAGTACAGGACGTTTCGGCCCCGGCACATCAATGCCGAAAGCGCCGGCCTCCAGCGTGTCGTCCGGGTGCCAGGCGCGGAACTGCAAGGGCGCGTCCTTGGCCACCACCACCGGCAGGGCGAGCTGTGACTGCTCCAGCATGAAGGTTTCCATCAGGGGGCGCGGATCAATCTCGCCGCGCACCGGCCAGTAACCGGCGACCACCGCGTTTACGGCTGGCCATGCGGCGTCGGGAAAATGGCTGGCAAGAGCGTGACCGGCATCGCCCTGTGCCTTCGCCAGCGCGGTCCGGCGGGCCAGCGCCTTGCGGCGAAGGCGGTTCTTTTGCCAGCCGCTCAGCATGTGGCCCTGCCCGAAGAGAGAAGTGTGGCGGCACCAGACGGGCCGTTGGCTATGTAACAACCCTGATGACCCGGACTACCAGGTGGGTGCCGCGTGATGTAGGCCACGGCCAGCATCAGAGGCAGCTCCCGTTCAGAGATGTAAGGTCGCCGGGATGTGAGAGCCTGACGCGAACTCCAGTCACCGCCACGACGATGAACATGGGCCTTTGCGGGGCTTTGCTCAAGCCTCACTGCCATCTGCCCCGGCAAGGGCTTCGAGGCGCTCTGCAGCCTTGACGATGGTTTCCGCAGCGCGGGCGCGGTCGGCGCGCCGGCGGGCCTCACCCTGCGAGATCGTTCCCTTGGCATCCAGCAGTTGGGCTTCCAGCGCCTCGGCCTTGCCTTGTGCCTCGCGCATCTCGTCAGCGACGATCAGCGACGCCATGAGCAGAAGGCGCAGCTCGCCGATCTGGCCAACCTTCTCGGCGAGATCGCGCACATGGGTGTCGAGATGCCCGGCCAGCTCTTTGAGATAGGCTTGCTGGCCCTCCTCACATCCGATGGTAAAGGGGCGTCCGTTGAGGGAGATGGTGACCTTCGACATTAGCGGCCCTCCTCCCTGAACAGATCATCGGGTCCGCTATCGGCAAGCCCGGCCCCGGAATCGCCGCTTTCAGCTCGCTCATCGCCTCTGCAGCGCGGCGCTGGCTCGCTCGCAGCCTCGGCCAGTTCCGCTTCGCTGGAGCGCGCGGCATCGAGCTGTTCGGCCAGCCGTGAACGGTCCTCGTCGGCATGGCGGGCGGCGCGCGCATCGCCTTCTGCTCGCCATGCGGCTGGACAGCTGACCAAGCCGGGCTTCCACGGCGCCGATGGCGGCCAGCAGCCGGGCCTCGGCCTCGCTCAGAGGGTCGCTATCAGGAGTTTCGGCGGGCGGGGTTGCGGTCATGGGCGTTAAAATCCGCTCTTGCGTGCAAAAGTTCAAGTGTCAGATGAGGTGTGCGCGCGCTTCTATACACCGGGTTTTCAAGCCCGTCCCCATCCACTAGACAGGCGGCGGCGGGGATAAGGCCGGTTATTGAAGGGGTTGGGACGTGGAACGCGAAAATGACAGGCTGGCGCACGCCTTTGCAGACATCTGTCTGAAAGCCGCCATTGAGGTGATGGATGTCTATGACAGCGGCTTTGTCGTTCAGTCCAAGGATGATCGCTCGCCCGTTACAGCCGCCGATACCCGCGCCGAAACGGTCATTCTCGAAGCGCTCAGACACGTAATGCCGGGTGTGCCGGTACTGGCCGAGGAAAGCTTCTCTGCTGGCGTGCGGCCCGACATTAATGGCGATTTCCTGCTGGTCGATCCGGTGGATGGCACCAAGGAATTCATCAACCGCAATGGCGAGTTCACCATCAATATCGCCCTCATCTCCGGGCGGGTGCCGGTAGCGGGCTGTGTCTATGCACCGGCCCTGAAGCGCATCTTCATTGGCGGAAAATCAGGCTTTAGCGGCACTTTTCCACCGGGCGCAAAACTGGACGCAGGCGCGCTGTCGCCGATGCAGGCCCGCGCCATGCCGCAGACGGGCCGTATCGCGGTGATGAGCCGCTCTCACGCCGATGACCAGACCCGCGCCTTTGCCGCCGCCGAAGGGGTGAGCGAGACCGTCAGCGCCGGGTCATCGCTGAAATTCTGCCTGGTCGCAGATGGCAGCGCAGACCTCTATCCGCGCTTTGGCCCCACCATGGAATGGGACACCGCCGCCGGTCATGCTGTGGTGCTGGCAGCGGGCGGCAATGTCACCTGCCCGGACGGATCGCCCTTCCTCTATGGCAAGACAGAGACCGGCTATCTCAATGGCGCGTTTGTCGTGCGCGGGCGTCAACCGGCCTGACCAGAGGCCGCCGGGTCAACAGGTCCAGCGGGCTATAGGCCAGCATGCGGGCGAAATCGGCTGCTGCAACCTTGCGGGCGGACTGCACCGCCTGGCGCTTCTCCCACAGGCCGGGCAGGCCCTTGAATGCATCTTTGAGCGCGCGGCCAAACAGGGCGAAATGCCCGAAGCGCGCCGCCGACGCCCATAGAGCCAGCGTCATCGCCAAGTGTAGCGGCAGGGTCAGGATGAGCAGCGGAAACGGCATGGTCTTCACATAGGTCCACAGCCGGTTGCGCGTGCCGTGATAGGTGGCAAACACCGAGCGCCGCCCGCTGGACCCGTAGCCGACATGATCGACCACCGCGCTCTGCACATGGATGGCGGTATGCCCGGCCAGACGCGCGCGCGCGCCAAGGTCCACATCCTCGACATAGCAGAAATAGTCTTCATCAAAGCCGCCCAAATCCTCAAACACATCGCGGCGGATCATCATGGCGGCGGCGCAGGGCGCGAAAATCTCGCCATCGGGCGGGGAGGCCATCTCGCGTCCATAGGCGCCGCGATAAGGGATGCCTGTGATGTGCCAGACATCGCCTGCCCCATCGAGCACGCCCGCATGCCCCGCCGCGCGCTGGGTGGAACCAAAGAGACTGGCGTGCGGATAACGCTGCGACGCCGCCATCAGCTGTTCCAGCCAGTCCGGCACGGGGAAAGCATCGGGGTTTAAAAGGACCAGCCAGCGCGTATCGGCCATCGCCGCCAGCCGGTTATTGCCGCCCGCAAAGCCCAGATTGGTGTCGGAGACGACCAGCTCGATCCCGTCTGGCATGTCAGCCGGGGTCAGCTTGCCGGTCTGCGAGCCGTTTTCCAGCACCAGTATGCGCGCCGGGCGAAGGGACTGCGCAGCGAGGGCGGCTTTGAGCTGCGCCCAGTGCTGCGCGCTCTCATAGGCGACGATCAGGATCGTGACGTCGGCAACCATCCCGCTCGCCGCCACCGCCACTAGCCTATAGCCGGGCCGGGCAGCAGGCGCGCGCGGATCGTCCCCTCCAGCGCATTGATCCGGTCAAGGAAGTCTGCCGGCAGATCACCTTCCAGATCGGCCAGCGCATAGCCGATCTCGGCATCGGTCTGCAGGAACTGGGCGGCCACGTTCGCGCCCGCCTTTTCGGCTGCATCATTGAGACGGCGCAGGAAGCCGGGCGCGTTGATATGGGGCACGGCCACGCGGGTGCGGCCCGCCTTGATCGGCCCCGGCTCCACTTGCGGGAAGTTCACCGCGTGCCCGGTCGAGCCCAGATAGAGATATTTGGCCAGCTTGATCGCGCTGTCCTGACCGATGGCGGCCTGCGCCTCCAGCGTTGAACCGCCAATATGCGGGGTAAGGATAACGTTCTTGAAGCGCTGCAGGGGCGATTCAAACGTGTCGCCCTTGGCGCTCGGCTCCACCGGGAACACGTCCACCGCCGCACCGGCCAGATGTCCGCTGTCCAGTGCCGCCGCCAGTGCCTCAATGTCCACCAGATCGCCCCGCGCCTGATTGATCAGGAAGCTGCCCGGCTTCATGGCGCGGATGCGCTGCGCATTCATCAGATTGCGTGTCTGCGGGCTGGAAGGGACGTGCAGCGTGACCACATCACACTCGGCCAGCAGGGCCTCAAGGCTCTCCATGGGCCGCGCATTGCCGTGGGCGAGCTTGGGCTCCACATCGTAATAATAGACATGCATGCCCAGCGCCGAGGCCAGCACCGAGAGCTGGGCGCCGATATTGCCGTAGCCGACAATACCGAGCTTCTTCTTGCGTACCTCGTTGCAGCCATCGGCGCTTTTCAGCCAGCCGCCTTCATGGATGGCAAACATCTTTTCCGGCACGCGGCGCATCAGCATGATGATCGAGGCAAGGGTGAGCTCGGCCACCGAGCGCGTATTGGCGAAGGGCGCGTTGAACACCGGAATGCCCCGGCGCGCCGCTTCGGCCAGGTCAACCTGGTTGGTACCGATGCAGAAACACCCCACCGCCTGCAGGTCCGGCGCGGCGTCGAGGATGTCTGCATCGATATGGGTTCGCGAACGGATGCCCAGCACCGACCGTCCCTTGAGCGCGGCCTTCAGCGCCACAGGCTCCGGCGATCCCGAGGCGCGGATTATCTCCATCGGACCATAGCTGGTCAGCGCGCTGTCAGCATCTTCATGAACATTTTCGACAAGGAGGGCGCTGAATGGAGTGTTGCTCACGGTAGGGACGGGCCTTCATTTCTGGAGTTGCTGCACTGCGGCACGGAGCATGCGCCTGCCCGGCGTCCTCTTGCAACACCCTTGCTGGAATCAGGACGGCGCCGAGGGCAGATTTACCGTTACCGGCTGGCCGTCCACCATCACCGGCTGGTCCGCCGCCTCAAGCCGGTCAACACGCAGCAGGGCCAGCGCGAAGCCCTGCCCGCCGGACAGTATTTCGCCGAGCGGTGTTTCGCCTGCCGTGACGGGCGCACCTTGCGCAAAGCCGCCCTGCCCGGTCAGATAGGCTGTCCGCTTCCTGACCCCGCCCTTGCGGTGCATGCGGCTGGCCACTTCCTGTCCGACAAAGCAGCCTTTCTTGTAATCGATCATGTGCAGAAGATCGTGGTTCACATCGGTGGAGAACACCTCCGTCGGGCCATAATCGAGCGGCATTTCGGTCACGTACGCCGCCGCATTGGCCGCGAAATAGCCGGATGTGTCTTCGCCAATTTCCGCCGTAGCAGGCACAATCGCCCGCATGCCCAGCCCCGGCCCGCGCGGGTCCGGCGCCAAGGCCAGTGCGGCCGCTTCCAGTGCCGCCGTCCCGTCACCGCGCGCCGCCGCGACGGCCAGATCATCGCGCAAGACCAGCTCTGCCTTGGCGCGCAGCCTATAGAGCGTGAACCGCTTCAGGAGCGCATCAGCTTCGCTTCGCGGCACGTCGACAAACAGCCCGCCCTCGCCATCATCGAGGAAGATGAAATCGGCCAGCACCTTGCCTTGCGGGGTCAGTAGCGCCGATCCGAGCGCCTTGCCGGGCGTGACGCCTTGCGGACCATTGGTGACGACGCGCTGCAGGAAGTCGCGCGCATCCGTTCCGGTGATATGGATCACGGCGCGGTGGGAAAGACGGGTGAGGAAGCCGGTGTCTGACATGGCTTCGATGTGGCCCATCCATCGCCTGGCTGCAAGGGTGTCACTGGCGTGTCATTTGCCCCTTGCCGCTTTATCGGCAATCATCACCCACCGGCATTGAAGGAGGGGGCGATGTTTGGACGGGGCAAGGACCGCCTGCGCAGTGCCAGAGCCAGCTTTCAGGACGTGCTGACGGCTCTGCCCTACCGGCAGGCCATATCGTTTGATCCCGGCCAGCCAAACCTCATCACCCACCAGCTCAAGCATGGCGACTATCTGGCCGGCGTCGGTACCGACAGTCTCGGCTCTGCCATCGCCATCATGAAAAAATTCCGCGACTGGGCGAGCGTGCGGGCCAGCACGACGCTGCTTCGCAAGGTGGAGGCTGTCTGCCCCGACATATTGTTTGATCTCGAACAGAAGCTCTCCTTCACCAGTAATCTGGTAGAGTACTCGCTGGATTTCATGGACTGGGCGCAAAAAGCCCTGCAGGCCGTGGACGATGCAAGGGCGGCAGGTGACAGGCAGCGCACGGCGGACGCGCTTGTTACGCTCGTCACCGGCTTTGCCGCCTATATCAGCCAGATCGGCAGCTATTATCATGATTTCCAGAGCTATTTCGGCAAGGAAACCTATGACCGCTACCGCGAGAATCTGAACACGCTGGCCAATGATGACCGGCGGGCCATCCACGCCTTCTACGCGCATTTCGAAGTGGCCGTCGCCAGTATGGGGCGCATATACGGCCAGGAAATTCCTGCCATCCGCGCCATGGGCGAGATGCCGCCCGCCTTCATCGTCAAATGGGCGGTCTCGCTCGCAGGCTCGATCCAGAAACTCTATGGCAGCGCGCTCGATCTGCTGCAGCGCTGAAGCGCCGCGGCGGCTTGATCTGGCGGGCAGGCCCGCTCTGCGCTAAGCCACGCGCCATGACGCGAATTCTCTTCATCACAGCGACGCGTATTGGCGACGCCATCCTCTCCAGCGGCCTGCTGGACCATGTGCTGCGCACCCATCCTGATCCGCGCGTGACGATTGCCTGCGGGCCGCTGGCCGCGCCGCTTTTCCGCGCCGTGCCGGGGCTGGAGCGCGTCATCGTGATGACCAAGAAGAAGGGCGGCGGCCACTGGTTCGATCTGTGGCGGCAGACCGTGACACAACGCTGGGACATCGTGATCGATCTGCGCGAGAGCGCGACGAGCTGGTTCCTGCTCGCGGGCAAGCGCCATGTGAAGCGCAACTGGCCGGGCGATGGCGCGCCGGTTCACCGGGTCGAGGAGGCGGCGGCCTTTCTGGGCATATCGCCCGCGCCCTCGCCCGTGCTCTGGCTGGATGATCTGGCGCGCGCGCGTGCTCGCGCCCTGATGCCCGATGCGCCGGTACTGGCGCTGGCACCCGCCGCCGCTGCGCGCTTCAAGGAATGGGCGCCGGAGCGCTTTGCCGGGCTGGCCCTGGCCCTCACGGGTCCCGATGGCGCGCTGGCGGGCGCGCATGTCGCCATTTTCGGTGGACCGGGCGATAAAGCCACCGCGCGCGCCGTCACCTCGCAGCTGGACCCTGAGCGCACGCACGACTTTACCGGCCAGCTTGATGTGCTGGAAGCGGGTGCCTGCCTTTCCCGCGCGGCCTTGTTCGTGGGCAATGATAGCGGGCTGATGCACATGGCAGCCGCAGCGGGAACGCCGACGCTCGGCCTGTTCGGGCCAACCGATGAGCGCGTCTACGGGCCCTGGGGCCGCCAGACCGCGACCGTGCGCGCTGGCGGGCAGGCCGATGAGCGCACGCGCGACCGGCTGAAAACGTCCGAGACCGGCCTGCTGGCCGATCTGGAGCTTGCGCCCGTGCTGGCCGCGGCGGACAATCTGATCAGACAGGAGAGCGCAGCATGAGCGAGACATTCGACACCCTCATCAAGGGCGGCACAATCGTCAGCCATGCCGGGCGCATGAAGGCCGATATAGGCATTCGCGATGGCCGCTTTGCCGCCATTGGTGATCTCTCCGCTGCCAGTGCGGGCGAAGTGATCGACGCCAAGGGGCTGCACGTATTGCCCGGCGTGATCGACACGCAGGTGCATTTCCGCGAGCCGGGCCTTGAGTGGAAGGAAGACCTTGAAAGCGGCAGCCGGGCTGCGGCTCTTGGAGGCGTGGTGTGCGTCTTTGAAATGCCCAACACCAACCCGGCCACCACCACGCCGGAGCTGATGGCCGACAAGGTGAAGCGCGGTACACACCGCATGCATACCGATTTTGCCTTCTATGCGGGCGCAACGAAGGAAAACGTCCACCTGCTTCGCGAGATGGAGCTGATGGCCGGGTGCTGCGGCGTGAAAGTGTTCATGGGCGCGTCCACCGGCGATCTGCTGGTCGATACAGATGAGGGCGTGGCGGCTGTCCTGAACGTGATTGAGCGGCGCGCGGCCTTCCATTCGGAGGATGAATTCCGCCTCGCCGACCGGCGCGCGCTGGCCCGTCATGGCGACTGGACGAGCCATGTGGAGGTGCGTGACGACATCGCTGCCATGCAGAGCACGCAGCGCCTTGTGCGCCTCGCGCGCGAGGCGGGCAAGCGCATCCACGTGCTGCACATCTCCACTGCTGACGAGATCGACTATCTCCAGCACCACAAGGATGTTGCCAGCGTCGAGGTGACGCCCCAGCACCTGACCCTGGCTGCGCCGGAATGCTATGAGCGCCTGGGCGCCTACGCCCAGATGAACCCGCCCGTGCGCAACGCAAAGCATCGCGAAGGGCTGTGGCGCGGCGTCGATCAGGGCATTGCCGATATTCTCGGCTCTGACCACGCGCCGCATACGGTGGAAGAAAAGTCCAAGCCCTACCCGGCCTCGCCGTCGGGCATGCCGGGCGTGCAGACGCTGGTGCCGCTGATGCTGGATCATGTGAGCAAGGGCAGGCTGACGCTGGAGCGCTTTGTCGACCTGACGAGCCACGGGCCGCAGCGCGTGTTCGGGCTCGCCAACAAGGGCCGTATTGCCGCCGGATACGATGCCGATCTGACGCTGGTCGATCTGCACGCGGTGCGCACGATTGAAGAAAGCTGGCTGGCCTCTCGCTGCGGCTGGTCGCCCTTTACTGGCGATACCGTCACCGGCTGGCCGATGGCGACCATTGTGCGCGGCAAGGTCGTGATGCGCGATGACGAGCTTGTCACGCCGTCAACCGGCGAAGCGGCCCGCTTTGTGGAGACGCTGGGGGCGGTTTAGGGGGCTTCCCCTCGCCCTTCGAGACGCGCTTACGCGCTCCTCAGGGTGAGGGGAATGTGCCGTGGCCCTCATGCTGAGGGCGAGCGAAGCGAAGCGTCTCGAAGCACGAGGGCCTCACCCGGCAAATTTGCGCAGCCGTCTAGTCGATCAAAGGGCCTTGCATGCCCATTGGAAAATTTGTCCAGATTATTGATGGTTCCCTTACCACGACACATTGATGTAGGCTTCTGGGTTAAAATTCTAAGTTCTTTATTATACTAGCATGTTGGGAGCTGCCGAGTGCTGGGGGAGCGCATTCAATCCAATGATAGAAGGAAAATCGAGCTGGAAGTCGTTTCGCAACGGGCTCGATTGCGGCTGACGCGGTTCTTTAGAGACCAAACTCAAGCATCAGGCCCGGAGAGTGATACGATCCGGATAGTGCGTATAAACCGTATAATCAATCTCATGAACACGGTCCGGGGAAACAAAATTTATCTCCTCGAAATGTGGGATGACGATTACGCCGTTGGAGAATATGGATGGCATCTCGGCGAACTTGAGCTGATATTTCGCCGGCCATCGACATTGGAGTTAGTCGACGGACTGGCGGACCTTATTTCCGAGGGGCTGATCTCTTCCAAAGACGTAAATTCCATTTTTAAAGATGACGGTGTCGGTATTCAATTCGCCCACAATGATGATGAGTCGCTGATTGTAAAACTCACTCCTGTGGAGGAACTGCCTGACGAAGAGCTGGAACCTTCCGAGCACACCAACATGCGAAAGCTCTTCGATCGCATGGACCGGGCTCTTGAAGCTTCTGACTGGCCGCTCGTCGTTCACACAGCGGCATCAGTTTTTGAGACGCTGGCCAAGTCAATCGTTACAAACCCAACTGTTCAAAACCAGAGTTTAGGGTCATGGTTTGCGCTTTACAGAAAACATTCGACTTTATCAGACAGCATTTTAGATGAAATCAAAAGCATATTCGATAAAAGAAATACAGAGGCCCTCGCCGGGCATGGCTCAACGGTGGACCCGGCAACCACCGAGAAAGAGGCCCGCGTGATGAGGGAATTGACGAGAACTATTGTGAAGCTTGAGCGTGAGCTATCTGTTATTTCACCGCAATTTTCATCGCCATAGCATCTCGAATGGCCTCCGAGCTTTTGCTCTCCACCCGCGCAAGGCAGCACCGTTTAGAGCCTCAGCGACTCGCCGGGTCCCGCCTGCGGCAGGGGCAGGTATAGCGGGTGATGACAAGGCCAGCCTCACCCCAGCTCGATCACCGCATCGACCTCTACCGCTGCGCCGAGCGGCAGGACCGGGCACGCGACAGCAGAGCGGGCGTGGCGGCCCGCATCGCCAAACACTTCCACCATCAGGTCTGAACAGCCATTGATGACTTTGGGAATGTCGGTGAAGGCAGGGTCTGCGGCGACAAAGCCGCCAAGGCGCACTACGCGTTTTATGCGGTCCAGATCACCCTCACAGGCAGCGGCGAACTGGGCGATGAGATTGAGCCCGCACAGGCGCGCAGCGGTTTGTCCTGCGGCCACATCCATGTCCTTGCCAAGCGTACCCTTCACCAGCCCATCCGGCCCGATGGAGACCTGGCCCGACACGAACACGAGATCGCCCGAGCGTACGAAGGGCACATAGTTCGCCACCGGCGCGACGGCCTGCGGCAGGGTGATGGACAGCTCTGCAAGGCGTTTGGCGATCTGGGACATGGGGAACTCCTGGAAGAAAAAGGCCTGTCTTGGCCGGGGCACCAACGGTTTCTCCCCCCGTTTACGGGGGGAGTGGCCCGAAGGGCCGAGGGGGGGGATTGCATGAACAAGTTCCCCCCTCCGCCTTCTTCGAAGGCACCTCCCCCGTGAACGGGGGAGGACAAGTCTGCCTAAAACCGCTCGACAGCCATCGCCGTGGCTTCGCCGCCACCAATGCAGAGCGAGGCTACGCCGCGCTTCTGGTCGTGCTTTTCCAGCGCCGATAACAGCGTGACGAGGATGCGTGCGCCGGAGGCGCCAATCGGGTGGCCGAGCGCGCACGCCCCGCCATGCACGTTGATGACATCGTGGGAGAGCCCCAGATCCTTCATCGCGATCATCGGCACGCTGGCGAAGGCTTCATTGATCTCGAACAGGTCCACGTCTTTCGTGGCCCAGCCCGCACGCTCCATCACCTTGCGCATGGCAGGAACCGGCGCAGTCATGAAATAGGCCGGCTCGTGAGCATGCGCCGCCGTGGCGACGATCTTCGCGATGGGTTTGAGACCCCGGCGTTCAGCCTCGGACAGGCGCATCAGCACCAGAGCCGCCGCGCCATCAGAGATGGCAGAGGCATTGGCCGCCGTCACCGTGCCGTCCTTGGTGAAGGCCGCGCGCAGTTCCGGGATTTTCTCAGGCCGCGCCTTGCCGGGCAGCTCGTCATGTTCAACCGTCACATCGCCCTTGCGGGTGGAGATGGTGACGGGGGCAATCTCGCGCTTGAAAATGCCGTCCTCGGCCGCCTTCTTGGCGCGTGAGAGCGTCTCGATGGCGTAGGCGTCCTGGTCCTCGCGGGTGAACTGGTATTCCTGGGCCACCATGTCGGCATAGACGCCCATCGCCTTGTGCTCATAGGCATCTTCAAGCCCGTCGAGCGCCATGTGGTCTTTCAGCGTGTCATGGCCATATTTGAAGCCGCCGCGATGGGTCGGCAGAAGGTGCGGCGCGTTGGTCATGGATTCCATGCCGCCCGCCACGATCACATCGGCTTCGCCAGAGGCAATCATCGCGCGGGCATAGATCGCCGCCTGCATGCCAGACCCGCACACCTTGTTGAGCGTGGTGGCCTGAGCCGATTTGGGCAGGCCCGCCTTGATGGCGGCCTGACGGGCGGGCGCCTGGCCCTGACCGGCGCTCAGCACATTGCCCATGAAGACCATGTTGACGTCGTCGCCGGCAACACCGGCTTCGGCCAGAGCCGCCTTGATGGCAACAGAGCCGAGCTCGGGCGCGGCAACCGCCGCCAGATCGCCCAGTAGCCCGCCCATGGGGGTGCGCGCCATGCCCACAATGACGATGGGATCGTCTGCGCTCATGATTATCTCTCCTGTTTCAGGATGAAAGGGTTATGCATTTTGAAAACTGGCGCGCATGTGAAGGCCCCGCGCCGCGCTGCGTCAAGGCTTTTCGCAGGTGCAATGTCAGGCGCGGTCCAGCGCCACCGCCTCGGCGAGTATCACCGCCAGCCCCTCATCGAGATCATCAGCCGCGTAGATTTTCACATGGCGCAAGGCCTTGCCGCTGCCCTCGACACGCACATGAGCGGCCAGCTCCGCGCCCCGGCTGAACTGCAGATTGATGTGCGCCTTGTGGGGCACGATAGCGCACACCAGCGCCTCACCCTGATACCAGGGATAGCCCCATTTCATCAGTTCGGTGAGGTGGGGCGCACGCGCCCGGATCCAGCCGCGCACCTCACGCGCCAGCGGGGCAGTGGCCTTTTCGCGGTCCAGCTTGTCGAAATAGGCGTCTGCACTCATGCGGCTTGCACTTCAGACCGGGTAGCGCGAATCCAGCCCCCGCCGAGCACGCGCGATTCTTCGTCCACGCTGTAGAAGACGCACGCCTGACCGGGGGCCACACCTTCCTCGCCCGCCGCCAGCGTCACACTGACAGCGCCGTCTGCACTCACATGCAGGCTGGCCGGGCTCGGCGGGCGCGTGGAGCGGACTTTCACCGCGACCTCCATCCCGTCGGCATCGACCAGCGCGCCATCGCCAATCCAGTTCACATCGGCAAGCTGGATGGTGCGCACGGCGAGCGCCTCGCGCGGGCCGACAATCACCTGCGCGTTGGCGGCATCGAGGCGGATCACGTAGAGCGGCTCGCCGGTCGCCACGCCAAGCCCGCGGCGCTGACCCACCGTGTAGTGGATGACGCCATCATGGAGCCCCAGCACCCGGCCATCGGTGTGGACGATCTCGCCGGGCCGGGCCGCATCCGGGCGCAGGCGTTTGACCACGCTGGCGTAATCGCCATCGGGTACAAAGCAGATGTCCTGACTGTCGGGCTTGGCCGCCACGATCAGGCCCAGCGCCAGAGCCAGCTCGCGCGTCTGGTCCTTGGTCAGATGGCCCAGCGGGAAGCGCAAGTAATCCAGTTGTTCACGCGTGGTCGCGAACAGGAAGTAGGACTGGTCCTTGCCGTGATCCTCGGCGCGCAGGAGCACCGGCCCGCCTTCGCGGTCCTCGCGGCGGATGTAGTGCCCCGTCACCAGCGCAGCCGCGCCCAGTTGCTGCGCGGTGCTCAGCAGATCGGCAAACTTCACAGACTGGTTGCAGCGCACGCACGGGATCGGCGTGGAGCCCGCCAGATAGGTATCGGCGAAGTCTTCCATCACCGCTTCCTTGAAACGGCTTTCATAGTCGAGCACGTAATGGGCAAAACCCATGGCCTCGGCCACGCGGCGTGCATCATGGATGTCCTGCCCGGCGCAGCACGCGCCCTTGCGGTGGATGGCTGCGCCATGATCGTAGAGCTGCAGAGTCATGCCGACGACCTGATAGCCCGCACGGTGCAGGATGGCCCCGACGACGGATGAGTCCACGCCGCCGGACATGGCCGCGACCACGCGGTGATCTTGCGGGTTACCGCCCAGCCCCAGAAACTCGCCCGACAGGCCAAACTCGGCCATCAGCGCGTCCACACGCGCCGTATCGGCAGCCGGGTTGGCAGAAAGCGTGTCGCGCAGGCCCCCTGCGGGGCGCGCTTGGATAAGGGTCGTCATCTTTTTTCCTTTCCCGCCGGTTCAAGGCCGGTGGCAATGGGTGTCAGGCGCGGCATATAGCGCATGGAGGCGGCAAATAGAAGGCACCGCCGCGCAGCCCCCGCCATTAGCACGGCGTTTACGATTATTACGGGTTTCAATGGATTTCCGGCGGCGCGGCGCGCAGACTTCCTCTCATGAACGCTGCCTTCGCATCCGGTGTTTCGGGCTTTGCCTCTGCCACGGCTCTTATGAACCGCGCGGCAGACCGGGTGTCTGGCGTTCGTGACCTGACCATCCCCGACCGCTCTTCCCGCGCGGTCAACACTCCAGGCGCGCCTGCCGGCCCTTCCCCCCAGGACCCCGCACCCGGCGGGCGCGTCACTCCTTCCCCCGACTACGCCGCAGCCGCCGTGGACATGATCCGGGCGCAAAACCTCGCCGCCGCATCGGGCGCCATCGTGCGTGCCGCTGACGACATGGTTGGCGCGCTGCTGGACGTGAAGGCCTGACCCTTCAAATCCTGCGACCGGCCCCTTAACCTTGCGCTGCAGCAGGAAGGGGTGATCCATGACCGAGACGATGCGCCGCCGCGCGCAGTACCGCAGGCTCGCCTTCCGGCTGGAATCCTGGATGCGCACCCGGCTGTGGGCCCAGGTCATGGCCGGGCTCGTGCTGGGCGTACTTACCGGTCTGTTGCTGGGTCCTGAAGCCGGTCTCATCCCCCGCGATACGGCGGAGCTGATTGGCGGCTGGCTTGCCCTGCCCGGCAGCATCTTTCTGTCCCTCATCAAGATGGTGCTGATGCCGCTGGTCCTGTCCTCCATCGTACTGGGGCTGGCCGCGAGCGCGTCCGACCCTGCGGGCCTGCGCGCCTCGGGCACGCGCCTTGCCGGATTCGTAGGTGTCACAACGCTTGCTGCGGCCCTGCTGGGGGCGACGCTGGGCCTGACCATCGCGCCGGGCACGCTGATCGATCCGGCCACAGCCGAGGCCGTGGCGGGCGATGCGCCGCTGGTGTCTGATGCCACAGAAGAGGCCCCGGCCAATAATGACCGGCTGGGCGAGATCATCCAGACCGCGCCGGATCTGATCGTGGGACTGGTGCCGGACAACCCCCTCGCCTCCGCCGTCCAGAACGAGATGCTGGCGATCGTGATTTTCGGCCTGTTCCTCGGCGCAGCCTATGTCAGCTCCACCAACAAGACCCGGCTCGACCCGTTGCTGGGCGTGTTCGAGGGGCTTCTGGAAGTCTCCATGACCGTGGTGCGCTGGGCGATGTATATCACGCCCTACGCGGTGTTCGGCCTGACGGCCCAGCTTCTCGCGCGCCTTGGCCTGGGATCGCTCGCGGCGCTGGGGGCCTATGTCGGCACGGTGCTGATCGGGCTGGCTATCCTCCTGATCCTCTATCTGGCGCTGGTCGCTTTGCTCGGCCGGATGAACCCCTTGAAATTCCAGTCGGCGGTCGGCGAAGCGCAGCTGCTTGCCTTCTCCACCTCCTCATCCGCCGCTGTCATGCCGCTCTCCATCCGCATCGCGGTGGAAAAGCTTGGCGCGCCGCCCTCCATGGCAAGTTTCGTCATCCCGCTGGCCGCCACCGTGAACATGGCCGGCACGGCGCTCTATCAGGCGGTCGCCGTGATCTTCGTCGCGCAAGTGGCCGGCGTCACGCTGGCTCCAGGCGAAATCGCCATTATCGTGCTGACGCTGGTCGCCTCATCCATCGGCGCGCCGGGTGCTCCGGGTGTCTCTATCGCCATTCTCTCCGGGCTCATCGCCAGCTTCGGCATACCCCCCGCCGGGCTGGTCTTTGTTCTGGGCGTGGACAGGTTCCTCGACATGGCGCGCACATCGGTCAATGTAACGGGCGATCTGGCCGCGACGCGGATTCTCGCCGTCAGCACGCATCGCAAAAACGAGGACTGAAGAGCGCACAAATGGCTTCTGTGAATGTAGATCTTGTCCTTGATCCGGTGTGTCCATGGTGCTGGCTTGGCCATCGCTACTGGCAGGCGGCGCAGGCCCTTGTGCCGGAAATCCCGGTGGAGACCGTGCTGCGCCCCTTCCAGCTGGATGCCTCCATCCCCAAGGCTGGCCTGCCCTATCAGGACTATATGAGGAAGCGCGTCGGCGAAGACAGTCAGGGCCGCTTCAAGGCCATGCGCGAGCATCTGGAAGCCGCAGGCCCCGAAGCAGGCATCGTCTTCAATTTCGATGAAATCCCCATGCGCCCGAACACGATGGATGCGCACCGGCTGATCCGCTGGGCGCAAGGCCAGGGCAAGGGGGCAGACGCTGCCGAAGCCCTGTTCAAGGCCTATTTCGAGGAGCGGCGCGATATAGGCGCGGCCTCAGAACTGACCGCGATAGCAGAGAGTATCGGGCTGGATGCAAATGTGGTGGCCGACCTTCTCTCCACCCATCGCGACAAGGATGTGCTGGAGCGCGAGGAGAAATTCTACCGCTCGCTGGGCGTGGCGGGCGTACCCTGCTTCATCTTCAACGGTGCCTTCGCCGTCTCTGGCGCGGAAGCACCGGACGTGCTCGCCGGCGCCATTCGCAAGGCCGCCAGCCTGCCACCGGAAGAAGACGCATGATGCGCGCGCTGGTGCTGGTTTCCGCTACTGCGCTGGCGGCATGCTCGCCTGGCCCGCGCACCCCGCCTGACGGGGCCGAACAGGCCCGTTTCATTGCCGTGTGCAGCGAGCGCTTTGATTATGGCGATGAAGCCTGCACCTGCCTGTCAGAACGCGCCGCGCGCCGCTTTGATGCAGTAGCCTACTCCATCCTGATCGAGTCCATGACCGGCGAGCCAATCCGCGCGCGCATGGACGCCACCGGGCTCAATTCCAGCGTCCAGGGCGCGCTCAGCCGCTTCGTTGCCGAGACCGCCCTATCCTGTTATCCGGAAACCTGATTGCGCGCAGCTGCGGCGCGCCCGATAGTGCGCGGCAAAGGCTGAGCTCAATCAGCCTAGCGGGAGGACTATCACCATGACACCAGTGGCCGTTGCCGGTCTGTATATCGGCATCAATCTGCTCATTCTGCTCGCTCTGGCGTGGAACGTGATCTCTGGCCGCCGGGCCAGCAAGGTCGGCTTTGGCGATGGCGGTGATGAAAGCCTCGCCCGGCGTATCCGGGTGCATGCCAATGCGACTGAATGGGTGCCGGGCATGCTCATCGGCCTGCTGACGCTGGCACTGCTCGACGCGCATATTTACGTGCTGCACGCGCTGGGTATCGCGCTGACGCTGGCGCGCGTGCTGCACGCCTTCGGCCTGACAGGCAGTTCCGGCACCAGCTTTGGCCGGTTCGGCGGCGCGCTGATCACGCTTCTGGTCTATCTGGCGGGCAGTGTTGCCATTCTCTGGTACGCACTGACCTGATTGCGGGGCGGGTGATTGCCCGGCGCGCGGCACACCGCTATAGCCGGTGACCATGACCGATAAAGCCCGAAACACCGCCGCATCGCCCGCCAGCGGGCCGAGCACCGAAACCCTGCTGCCGCTGGCTGAAAGCCTGCTCAAACGCGCCATGGCCGCCGGGGCCGATGCCGCCGAAGTAATCCTGGGCGAAGCGCGCTCGCTGGAAGTCTCGGTACGCGAAGGCGCGCTGGAGGATGTGGAGCGCTCTGAAGGGCGCAGCGCGGGCCTGCGCGTCTTCATCGGCAAGCGCATGGCAGGCACAAGCTTTTCAGACCTTACCGACGAGGGCGCGAGCCTTGCGGTGGAGCGCGCCATCGCCATGGCGCGCGTGGCGCCTGAAGACCCGTATTGCGGCCTTGTCGAGCCTGACCAGCTCGCCCGCACCATCCCCCATATCGATCTTTACGAGAATATGGACTGGGATGCAGGCGCGCTGGAGGCCGAGGCGCTGGAAATGGAAGCCGCCGGACGCGCCGTTGACGGGGTGGCGATGATTGCCAGCTCAGGCGCCAGCCTGTCGGCCAGCGCCGCTGTCATGGTCACCTCCACTGGCTTCACCGGCGCCAAGCTTGGCTCCATGGCATCGCGCGGGATCGCGGCCATCGCAAAATCGGGCGAGCTGATGGAGCGCGATTACGACCAGCATTCCATGCGCCAGCGCGCCGCCTTGCGCAGCGCAGAAGAGCTGGGCCGCTCTGCCGGTGAGCGTGCCGTTGCCCGCCTCGGCGCCGAAAAGATGAAATCCGGCAAAATGCCCGTCGTCTTTGATGAGCGCGTGGCGACCAGCTTCCTCGGCGCGCTGCTGGGCGCGATCTCCGGGCCGTCAATCGCGCGCGGCACATCCTTCCTGCGCGACAAGAATGGCGCGCAGATTTTCGCCGAGGGCATCGACATCGTTGAAGACCCGCTAAAGCCCTGGGGCCATGGCAGCCGCGCCTTTGACGGCGAAGGCGTCGCCACGCGCCCGCGCGCCATCATCGAGGATGGCGTGCTGACCGGCTGGCTTCTGAACGCCGCCAGCGCCCGCCAGCTCGGCCTGCCGCTCACCGGCCATGCCAGCGCCGATCCGGGCGGCCCTCCGGGGGTCAGCGTCTCCAATCTGCACCTCGCGCCGGGCGAGCGCTCGCGCGCCGAACTCATCGCGGATGCGGGCAATGGCCTGCTGGTGACAGAAATGTTTGGCGCCTCGCTCAATTCCAATACCGGCGACTGGTCGGTCGGTGTAGCAGGGCATCGCATCGAGAACGGCAAGATCACCGGCGCAATCAGCGAGAGCACGGTGGCGGGCAATATGCTGGACATTTTCGCCCGGCTGCAGCCCGGCAGCGATCTGGAATTCTCTGGCCGGATCAACGCCCCCAGCGTGCTGGTGGACGCGCTTTCCGTTGGCGGGCGATAGCGCGGATATTGACCTTCTGGTCGGAGCGGCGCGCGACGCTGGCCACCTCGTCATGGACTATTTCGGCGAAGGCTCGCGCCTGAAGCACTGGGAAAAACGCCCCGGCGATCCGGTCAGCGCGGCAGACATGGCCGCCGATGCCTTCCTGAAAGACACGCTGCTGAACGCCCGGCCCGATTATGGCTGGCTGTCAGAGGAAAGCCGGGCAGAACCCGGCTCATCGGGCCGCGTCTTTGTCGTCGATCCGATTGATGGCACCCGCGCCTTCATCAAGGGGCGTACTGACTTTTGCGTCTCGCTGGCCATCGTGGAAAACGGCCAGCCCATAGCCGCTGTGATCTGCGCGCCTGCGCGCGGGGAGTTCTACACCAGTGTCAGCGGCGAGGGCGCGCTGTGTAACGGCGAACGCCTGCAGGTCTCGCAGCAAACCGCCATCGCCGGGGCAAAGCTGCTGGGCGATGCGGGGCGGCTGGGCGATCTGCGCTCCATCGGGGCTGAGACCATCCACATCAATTCTGTGGCGCTGAGGCTCGCCCTCACCGCCAGCGGCCAGGCCGACGGGCTGGTAGCGGTGCGCCCTAAAAACGACTGGGATCTGGCGGCAGGCCACCTCATCGTGACCGAGGCAGGCGGGCGCCTCTCCTCGCCGGACGGCGTGAAGCTCCGCTATGATGAAGGAAGCCACCGCCAGCCAGCGCCCATCGCCGCTGGCCCGGCGCTTCATGCTTTGCTATTGGAGCACCTAGCCCTGCGATCAAAGGAATCACCATGAGCCAGCAGCTTCTCCATCTCGTGATTGGCGGCGAACTGACCGAGGTTCGTCCCGATGTTCACGAGTTCAAGGATTTCGGTGCAGTAGAGTTTGTCGGCGCGTTTCCCGATTATGAGAGCGCACGCATGGCCTGGAAGGCCGCCGCGCAAAACACGGTCGACAATGCCCATATGCGCTTCTTCATCATCCACGCCCACAAGCTGCTGGACCCCGCAAATGGCGGGCCGCAGGGCTAAGAGGCAAGGACGCTGAACGATCCCGCCCTTCCGGTACGCTCCGGCCCGCAATCGGCCGGAACGCTCGCGCTCGCCGCGCGGCTGTTTTCCGGCTGGATCGCGCCCAGATGGCCTTTGCTCCTGCTGGGCCTCTTCCTCTCTGCCGTCACGGCCGCCTCTGTTAGCGGTTATGCGCTGGTGGTTCGCGAGATGACGGTGCTGATGGAGCTGCGCGATGCGCGCGTCATCTGGCTGGCTCCGGCCATCGTGCTGCCGCTGGTACTGATCCGCAGCCTCAGCCTCTACTGGCAGACGCTGGCCACCAACCGGCTGGCCCTGTCGGTGATGCGTGATCTGCAGACCGCCATGTATGCCCGCCTGATGGAGGCCGACTTTGCCCGCCTGCAGGGCGAGGGCGCAGGCTCGCTGGTCTCGCGCTTTACCAATGACATCACCACCTTGCGCGAAAGCCTTGTGCGCGCCGCCAACAACCTCACCCGCGACACGCTGCAGGTCATTGGCGGGGTGGCGGTGATGATCTGGCTGGACTGGGTGCTGGCACTTTTGCTGCTGCTTATCCTGCCTCTGGCTGGCGCGCCGGTGCTGCGCATAGGTGCGGTCATCCGCAAGCGTTCGCTCAGCGTGATGAGCCAGATGGGCAATGTGACGAGCTTTCTGGAAGAAACCCTGAGCGGCACGCGCCTCATCAAGACCTTCTCGCTGGAAAACTACGCCCGCGGGCGCTCACGTACGGCCTTTCAGGAACGCTTCCAGCTCCTGCAGGCCATGGTCCGCGACCGCTCCAAGATCGAACCGCTGATGGAGATCGCCGGCGGTGTCGCGCTGGCGGGCATTTTCGCCGTCGCGGGCTGGCGCATGGCGACAGGCGATAGCGATGTGGGCCGCTTCCTTGGCGTGATCACCGCGCTGCTGATCGTCAGTCCTGCCTTACGCGCGCTCGGCTCGCTGGCCGGTGCCATACAGGAGGGGATGGGCGTGCTGGAGCGCGTCTTCAACCTGCTCGATGAAGACCCGCGCCTTGTCGAGACCGCCGGGGCCAAACCGCTCAAAACCAAAGGCGGCGCGATTGCGCTGAAGGATGTGCAGTTCGCCTACGGACCCGAGGCACCCGCCCTTAACGGCGTCTCGCTGGAGGTGCCTGCCGGCAAGACAGTTGCGCTTGTCGGCCCGTCCGGTTCCGGCAAGACCAGCGTGCTCAATCTCATCGCCCGGCTCTACGACCCGCAATCGGGCCGGTTGGAGATAGACGGGCAGGACATCGCCAATGCGACGCTCGCCAGCGTGCGCGGCTCGCTGGCGCTGGTCAGCCAGGACACGACCCTGTTTGACGACACCATCGCCGCCAATATCGGCTTTGGCGCGCTGGACGCCGGTCAGGACGCCATCGAGGCCGCCGCAAAGGCTGCCGATGCGCACGATTTCATCATGAGCCTGCCCGGCACTTACGAATTCCGGGCCGGGCCGCGCGGCAATCTGCTCTCCGGCGGACAGCGCCAGCGCATCTCCATAGCCCGCGCGCTTCTCAAAGACGCGCCCATCTTGCTGCTGGATGAAGCCACGTCCGCGCTGGATTCACAGTCCGAAGAGCGGGTCCAGGCGGCGCTGGAGCGCCTGAGCGCCGGGCGCACCACGCTCGTCATTGCGCACCGGCTCTTCACCGTACGCAATGCAGACTGGATCTATGTGATGGATCAGGGCCGGGTGGCCGAAGAAGGCCGCCATGACGATCTGGTCGCTGCAGGCGGGCTCTATGCCCAGCTATGCCGTATCCAGTTCCGCGACGGCGATCAGGCGACGTAGAGCGTATCCTCGTCGGCTTCCGAGCGCAGCCAGGCCTCGGCGGCCCCGACATCTTCAAACAGATAGGCTTCATGGCCAGTGATGCTCAGGGCACGCCGCCATATACGTGAAAAGGCGCAATCCATCTCACGCGCCACAATGGCAACCCGGCACGCCGGCATCTGACGGCAGCACGCCTCCGCCAGCTCGATAGCGATGCCACTCTCCAGCGCCGCATGGGCCCCGGAAGCATCAAACAGCACCTTGCGGGCCGGCTGGCTGAGGAAAAAGTTCAGGAAGCTGGCTGTGCCCTCGGCGAAGGCTGCTCTGTCACGCGCGCCAGCAACAGCAACAATCACAATCGAGCGATCAGGGCTCAGTGATAGGTGTTGACGGCCCATATGCCCTCCCAATGGAGAACAATATTGCCATGGGAAAGGTTAATATCCGGTGGTCCCTGATACCGGTATCATTCCCGGCGCAGCAGGCGTTCTGTGAGGATTGAGCCCCACCAGCTGGCCATGAAACCATCATGACAGGCCTGCCGGTCATACTCGGTTCTTACCCAGGTCAGGAAATCGACCGGCTCTTTCGCATTCCGGTCCAGATAGAGCTGGAAGAAATGATCCAGCATGCCGGTCTTGCCCTGCTTCACATGGCCATATTTGAGCGAGAGATGCGAGATCGCCTCTTCCACCGGCTTTCCCTCATGCAGGATGAGGTACATCACGGCGACGATGCCCGCCCTGTCGGAGCCGGACTTGCAGTGCATGAAGGCGGGGTACTCGATGGTGTTGAAGACCTCAATCAGCCGCTCGATACGCTCGACATAGGGCGCCTCGCGTGAACCCCAGCCCAGATCGATCACGGTCATCCCGTGCTTCTTCGCGGCCCAGTGTTCGAGATCGTAATAGGCCCTGCCGGGCTGTACGCCACGCAGATTGAGGATGGTTTTGAAACCCTCCTCTGCCAGCCAGGCAATACGCTCCGGGTCAGGCTGATTGCCCCGCCACATCTGCCCGCCGACATGGCGGTGATTGTGCCAGGCCCGGCGTAGCACGCCATGATCGTCCCACATGAGGCTGTTGCGGGCACGCGCCAGAACGGCCGGATCATCAAAATTCTCGCTCATGGAGGGCGGACTTAAGCGTTAAGCACGATGCGCGCAACAACACTTGATGCTTGACGTAAGGCGGCGCTCTGGCCAGCAACAGGACATGGCAAGGTCCGTCTTGAGCTTTACGCCTGTCCAGATCGCACTTGGCGCGCTGATGGGCGGCTATATGTCCCTCGTCCAGCACACGACGCGCTGGGACGTGCGGCGCAGCGAAGCCATGCGCGAGATCGCCGCGCGCGGCGGCGGCGCCATTGGCGCCTTCTGGCATGGCCGTCTGCTGATGAGCATCGCGCTCTGGCCGCCCCGCACGCAGCAGCCCGCCATCCTGGTCTCGCGCTCGGTCGATGGCGACATTATCGCGCGCGCCGCCGCCCATCATAAGGTCGCCGGTATCCGCGGCTCCACGCGCAAGCGCCGCCGCGACGGCACCCTTGACGACAAGGGCGCGATGAGCGCCTACCGCGCCATGGTGCGCCATATCGAAGAGGGCGGCGTGATGGCCATTACACCGGACGGTCCCAAAGGCCCGCGCATGCGCGTCACGCCCGGAGCCATCCGCCTGGCCGAGGCCACCGGCGCGCCCTTGCTGGCGGTCACCTGGTCGATACGCTGGCGCAAGGTGTTCAATTCCTGGGACCGCTTCGTGTTGCCCTTTCCGTTTTCACGCGGCGTCATCATCTGGAGCGAGCCCTACCATCTGCCCGAAAACCCCACCGCAGACGACCGTGAAGCGGCGCGTATCTGGCTGGAAGAAACCCTGATCGCGCTGACGCGTGAAGCGGATATGGCCTGCGGCGTCGAGCCGGTAGAGCCCGCACCGCCAGCCGGAGCGCGCGGCGCATGACCGCCCTGCCCCCGGCCCTGTCGCTTTACCGTTTGGCATCCGGCCTGGCCGCGCCGCTGGCCCCTGCCCTGCTGTCATCGCGCGCGGCCAAGGGCAAGGAGGATGAAAGCCGCGTGGCCGAGCGTCTGGGCCGTGCCTCCCTGCCCCGGCCCGAAGGCAGTCTTGTCTGGATCCATGGTGCCAGCGTGGGCGAAAGCCGTGTCGCGCTTACCCTTGCCGGTGCGCTGATAGCGGCCCGCCCCGGCCTCAACGTGCTGCTGACCTCCGGCACCGTCACCTCCGCTGCCCTTGTCGGACGCGAAGCACCGCCCGGCGTCATCCATCAGTACATCCCTGCAGACACCCCCGGCGCCGCACGGCGCTTCGCCGCGCACTGGAAGCCGGATGTCGCCGTATTCGTGGAAAGCGAGCTGTGGCCGAACCTCATCCTCGAAACGGCACGCTCCGGTGCGCGTCTGGCGCTGGTCAATGCGCGGATGAACGAGTCCTCCTTGCGCCGCTGGCAACGCTGGCAGCGTTCAGGCAAGGCGCTGGTAGGCCTGTTTGACTGGATCAGCCCCGCAGACGGGCGCACCGCGCGCGGGCTTGGTCAGTTGCTCGGCCGCAAGCTGTCCGTCGCGGGCAATCTGAAGCTGGAAATCCTGCCCCCCATGCCGTCGAGGGACAAGCTGGCCGCGGCCCGTACCATCGTCAATGGCCGTCCTCTATGGGTGGCGGCCAGCACGCATGCGGGCGAGGAAGAGATCGTTCTGGACGCCCATCAGCATCTTCTCGCCCGTCATCGCGATGCCCTGCTCATTCTGGTGCCGCGCCATCCAGACCGTGCCAGCGCAATCGGGAACCTCATGGAGCAGCGCCAGCTGGGGTTTGCCCTGCGGTCGCGGCGTGAAGCCCCCGGCCAGGACACGCCCGTATGGCTGGCGGACACGCTGGGAGAGATGTCCCTCTGGTTTGAACTGGCACCCGTAGCCTTGATCGCCGGCAGCCTGAAACCCGCCATTGGCGGGCATAACCCGATCGAAGCGACACGGCTGGGCTGCCCGGTCATTTCCGGTCCATGGCGTGACAGCTTCTCCGACATTTTCGACGCCTACGAGACCTATGGCGCCGTCACCACGGTGCAGGACGCCGCCGGGCTGGCCGAAGCCGTACGGCGCCACTGGGCCGGTGAGGGCGCAGGCATCAGCGCAGGTCAGGCCGCCCTGTCAGCGCTGACCGGCAATGTACTGGAGACCACCACCCGCAAGCTCCTCGCGCTTGTCGACACGCCCGCGGAGAAAAGCTGATGCGCCCGCCCGCCTTCTGGAATGACAAGGCCGGCCGCTCCTCAGGTGCCGTCACGCGCGCCCTGCTCTCCCCGCTGGGCTGGGCCTATGCGGCGGCAGGCGCGGCGCGCATCGCGCGCACGACGCCCTTCAAGGCGGATGTGCCGGTGATCTGCGTCGGCAATCTGACCCTTGGCGGCACCGGCAAGACGCCGGTAAGCGCGGCTCTCCTGTCCATGCTGCAGGACATGGGCGCGAACCCGTTCGCCCTGTCACGCGGCTGGGGCGGGCGTCTGAAAGGTCCGGTGCGGGTCGATGCGGGCCAACACAGCGCAGACGATGTGGGCGATGAGCCGCTATTGCTGGCGCGCGCCGCGCCAGCAATCATCTCGGCTGACCGCCCCGCAGGGGCGCAGCTCGCCGTCAATGAGGGCGCCAGCATCATCGTCATGGATGACGGCCACCAGAACCCTGCCCTGCACAAGGATTTCTCTTTCGTCGTGGTCGATGGCGAGACCGGCTGGGGGCCGGGCACCATCTTTCCGGCCGGACCTTTGCGTGAGCCGGTCAGCGCCGGACTGGCCCGCGCCGATGCCGTGATCGTGATGATGCCGGACAGCGAGAGCCTGCCGGACCTTGCCCGCCTGCAACTGGACCAGTTGGAAAAGCCGGTTTTCCGTGCATGGCTCGCTCCGTCCGCCTCCGTGCCGGAGGGCAGATTGCTGGCCTTTGCCGGCATTGGCCGCCCGCAGAAATTCTTTGATGGCCTCAAGGCTGCAGGCGGCGACCTGGCCGATGCCATCCAGTTTCCCGACCATCACCGCTTCAGCGCGAGCGATCTCAAACGCCTGGCAGACCTCGCCGAGAGCTGGAATGCCCGGCTTGTCACCACCGAGAAGGATCATGTGCGCCTGCCCGCCGGGTTCCGTGACACGGTGCTGGACTATCCGGTGCAGGCGGCATTTGCCGACGAGGCCCGGATCAGGGATTGTCTGGACGCGGTTCGCAGCGGGGTAAAGACCTAGGCCATGAGTTCGGTTCTCAAACGTGCAGGCTGGCGCACGGAAGCGGCCCTGTTCGACGGATATGAAGCGTCTATGCGCGCGCTCGGCATGGAGCGGGCCAGCGATACCGGCTCGGCCATTGTCTCACGGCTGGGACCGCTCATGCGCCAGCACCAGATCGCCCGGCGCAATATGGAGCTGGTATTTCCGCACGCGAACCCCGGCGAGATCGACGCCCTGCTGGGCGCGATGTGGGACAATATGGGCCGCGTGGCCGGGGAGTTGCCGCTGCTCGGCCGCATGGATCTCAGCGGGCAGGGCGAGCAGGTCCGCATTGAGGGCCTCGACATATTGCGCGAGCTGCAGCGCCAGCAGCGCCCCATCCTGCTTTTCGGCGGACATTTCGCGAACTGGGAAGTGCTGGTGGGCACCGTGGCCACGCAAGTGCCAAATTGCTGCCTGGTCTACCGGCATCTGAACAATCCCTATATCGACGCCCGGCTGCGCGGCCGGCGCGCCTCCATGGGCGGGCATGTCTTTGCGCCCAAGGGTGATGCCGGCGCGCGCATCATCCTCAAATCCATGCAGGAAGCCCGGCCTGTGGCGATGATGGTCGACCAGAAGATGAATGACGGGATCGAGGCCCCGTTCTTCGGTCACCCGGCAATGACGGCCTCAGGCGGGGCGCGCATGGCCCTGCGCCATGACGCGGTGGTGCTGCCCATGTCGATAGCGCGCAGGCATGGCCCGAACTTCATCGTGCGCATTCACGAGCCCCTGACCCGTCCGGTGGCCACCGAGCGCAATGCCGCCGTGCTTGAGCTGGTCACGGCGATGAACCGCTTTATCGAACAGCGCATCCTTGAAACGCCGGCCCAGTGGTTCTGGGTACACCGGCGCTTTCCCAAGGACATCTACCGCAAGGCGGAGGGCTGAACATCCAGCGTGGCGAACGGGTCGACATTGCGCCCGTGCCAGCGGATACGCCAGCACAGGTGCGGGCCGGTGGAGCGCCCGGTGGACCCCACCCGGGCGATCAGCTGGCCCTGCTCGACCACATCCCCCTCTTCGACAAGGACTTCGGACAGGTGCAGATAGGCCGAGTTGAAGCCCTGCCCGTGATCGATGAAGATCAGCCCGCCCTCGAAATACATGTCAGTGTCAGCCAGCCTGACAATGCCGCCAGCCGGTGCCAGCACCTCGGTGCCGGTGGGCGCGGCGATGTCCACACCGTAATGGGGGGTGCGCGGCTCGCCATTATAGATGCGCTGACCGCCGAACCGGCTCGAGATACGCCCCTGTGTGGGCTGGATGAAGCCGGTCATGAACCCGTCACCATCCCAGCGCGAGGCATGGGCCTGGCCTTTGCGCACGCCTTCGGCGCGAATGCGTTCGAGCACTTCCGGCGGCGGGGTGACCATGGCAGGCGGCAGGCCCTCAATGCGCTGGATGTCATACTCCGCTGGCGCCACATCATAGCGCGCATCGAACACCCATTCCCCGTCGATCCGGACACGCAGGCGCGTCTCTTCGGGCGCATCGCGGTCATGGCCGAGAATGACCCAGCCCTCGTCATTGGCGCGGGTCTCGACATCATCGATCATGACGGTGGCGCCGGGCGCGGTACGGCATACCAGCACCCCGCCCTGACGGTGTTCACCGCTGCACGCAATCGCAGGCTCAGGGCTGGCAATCGCCAGCGCAGCGGCAAGAAGCACGCTCATGTCTGCATCCCCGGCTCTGAATGGATTTCCAGCCAGCGCTTCGTCGCGGCCTGCGCGTCCTTGAAGGCTTCCTGCAGCTCCGAGCTCCAGTAGCGCAGCTGGTTGAGCGGGATTTTCTCGCCCGTGACCGCGCACAGCACATAGGCGCCCGGCTCCAGTATCATGAAGTCGGCATCGCCATATTCCAGCTTGGCTTCGCCTGTGAAATCGCGCTCGAAGCGGTTCATGTGAACTCCCGGATAATCCTTGCGCGCATTATCTATCACGTGCGTTGCGCTGCATCAAAGTGCGAGACAGCGCCTTGACCGCACCGGCCGCAACGCCATCTGATAACGGCAACGCCATCCTTCCCATCCTCTTCGCAGGACGATTCCATGACCAATGCTGCTGCCCTGTTCCAGCCCTTCCAGCTGGGTTCGCTCTCCCTTGCCAACCGCATCGTGATGGCGCCGATGACGCGCTCCTTCTCGCCGGGCGGTGTGCCGGGCGAGGACGTGGTGGCCTATTACCGCCGCCGCGCGGAAAACGCGGTGGGCCTGATCATCACCGAAGGCACGACCGTGGACCGTCCGGGCGCGAGCTTCGACCCTGCCATACCTAACTTCCACGCGCCGGAATCGCTGGCCGGCTGGAAAAAGGTTGTCGATGCGGTGCATGCCGCCGGCGGGAAGATCGCGCCCCAGCTCTGGCATGTGGGCCTTGCGCGCCGTCCCGGCACCGGGCCGCATCCCGACGCTCCCTCCGACAGCCCGTCGGGCATATTGCCGAACGGCAAGAGCATTGGCGAGCCGATGAGCGAGGAAGACATTGCCGACACGATCCACGCCTTTGCCAAGGCGGCAAAGGCCGCGGTGGAGACCGGCTTTGACGCGGTCGAGCTGCACGGCGCCCACGGTTATCTGATCGACCAGTTCTTCTGGGAAGGCCTCAACAAGCGCACCGACCGCTTTGGTGGCGACCTGAAAGGCCGTCTCACATTCGGCGAGGAAATCGTCCGGGCCGTGCGTGCGGAAATGCCGGCCGCCATGCCGCTCATCCTGCGCTATTCGCAGTGGAAGCAGCAGGACTACACCGCGCGCCTGGCCGAAACGCCGCAAGCGCTGGAAGCCTTCCTCAGCCCGCTGGCCGATGCCGGTGTCGACATTTTCCACGCCTCCACGCGGCGCTTCTGGATCCCCGAATTTGAGGGCTCCGATCTCAATCTTGCCGGCTGGACGAAAAAGCTCACCGGCAAGCCGGTCATCACTGTCGGCTCGGTCGGCCTCAACTCGGACTTCCTTGGCGCCTTCATGGGCGAAGGTTCTCCGGCGGCCTCTCTCGATGGCCTGCTGAAGCGCTTTGAGGATGGCGAGTTCGATCTCGTCGCCATCGGCCGGGCGCTGCTGTCCGATCCGCAATGGGCCGCCAAGGTGCGCGATGGCCGGTTTGACGAGCTGGCTGATTTTTCGGCTGAAGCGCTCAAGGAGCTGGTGTAGGCATTGGCCGCAACAATAACAGGGGAGAGACGGCCATGAGCCTTCTGGAACAATATGCCGGACGCATCGGTGAAACTGTCACGTCAGACTGGTTTGAAGTGGATCAGGCGCGGGTCAACGCCTTCGCCGACGTGACGCTGGACCACCAGTTCATCCATGTGGACCCGAAACGGGCAGCGAAAGAAACGCCTTTTGGCGGCCCGATTGCCCACGGCTTCCTGACGCTCTCGCTTCTCTCCCATTTTGCCGAATCCACCCTGCCGCCTCTGCCGGGCAAGGTGATTGGCATCAATTACGGCTTCGACAAGGTACGCTTCCTGTCGCCGGTGCGGGTGGGTTCGCGCATCCGGGGCAAGTTCACGCTGGCAAAAGCAGAAGAGCGCAAGCCCGGCCAGATCCAGCTGGTGCAGAGCTGTTCGGTCGAGATTGAAGGCACTGATACCCCTGCGCTCGCCGCAGAATGGCTGAGCCTGATCGTCTACGGCTAGGGCCCGGAGCCTAGCGCAGGAAGGGCAGTAGCGAGACCTGGCTCATGTCGGAAAAGACAAGGGCCGATACCTGCATGGCCATCTGCGCCTGTGTAAGGCGGTTCGCAGCCTCAGCCATGTCGACCTCTTCCATGCCGGCGATCATGGTTTTGAGATAATCGGACCGCTGGGCGTTGCTCTGCTGGGCCGTTTCAAGACGCGCCTGCAACGAACCATTCTTGCCAATGGCGCTGGAAATATTCTCGAACGCCGCGATGACATTGCCAATTTCGGTGGACAGGAATTCCTGCTGAACCGTGGTGACGGTGCCGTCAAACGGTCCGTCCGGGCCGGCATTGAAATCGGCAATGCGGGCAAAAATCGCCATCAGGTCTGCTGCCAGCTCATCGGCCAGAAACCCGGTCTCCACCGTGGTGTTCTCTTCAATCCGGCCGGTCTGGGACTTGCTGGAGTTATGGAACAGATCGGCTATGTCCGCCGCGCCCTGAACCTGCGCAATGGTGTCAGCGGTAAAGGGAACCGCATCGGTGCGCGTGCCGCTGAAAATGAAAGAGCCGTTGAACTGGGTGTTCAGCGCAGCGGAGAAACGGCTGAACGCGGCCTGCACGTCGTTCATCAGGAAAGTGCCGTCATTGGTGGTAAGCGCCAGCCGCAAATCCTGCACGGCATCGGACATCTCGTTCAGCGCCAGATCCTGCACGTCCAGCCGGCTGGCAAGGCGTTTGCTCGCCTCGACAAAATTGTCAGAGCGCGCCAGCGCACCCCGCGCAAAGAGGATGGTCTCGACCTCATTGCCATAGCCTTTCAGGTCCGGCGCTTTCAGGCCGGTTGAGACCTGCTGGCCGGATTCGTAAAGCTGACGCTGCGCGCGCATCAGGTCCATGAGCGCCGACTGGGAGGCAGCCTGTGTTGAAATACGCATGGCGTTAAGCTCCTTTCCTAGCGGCCCATATTCAGAAGCACGTCCGTCATTTCCTTGGACGCCTGGATCATGCGTGCAGCGGCGTTATAGGCCTGCTGGTAGAGGATCATGTTGGCCAGCTCCTCATCCATATTGACGCCTTCGACATCCATGCGCTTGCGGTCGGCAGCTTCCTTTACCGACAGCGCAGAATCTGCGGCCCGTTCCGCGCGGGCGGCACGCGTGCCCACATCGCCGGACAGCCGCGCGCCATATTCCTGCAAGGTCGCCGTGCCCCCGGCAAACGCGCCCGCCCCGTCGAAACGGCGTGTCGCGGAAAACGCGTTATAGAGCGCCTGCCCGCCCCGCCCGTCCCCCGCGGTCAGCACCAGATCGCCGGGCACCGTACCTGCCCCTATATCAAGCTGCGAGAACGAGATGTTCGCGGAATTGCTGCGCAGATCAGAGCGGACCGAAAACGCTTCGGCGCGTGACATGCGCGCCGCGTCGCCAATGCCAAACAGCTGCGACAGGGCAAGCCCTGTATCGCCGCGCGACGTGCTGTCGCTGACAAGGTCGAAATCATAGCTGGCATAGGCACTCGATGGGGTGAAGCTCAATGCGCCTTCGCTATCGAGCGACCAGGTGCCAAACCCGCCCATGCCGGTGGCCGGATTGTTCAGCGCATTGACGAAATCGCCCAGCGTCGCCTGATCGGCCGGAATGGTGATCTCGGTTGTCGAGCGGCCATCGGGTGTCGAGACGCGGAACGTCATCTCCTGTCCGGCACTGGTGCCCAGCGGCGTGCCTGCACCCAGCCCGGTATCAAAGAAGGACGGCCTGGCCGAGGTGATGATGTCATTGAGGCCGAAGAAATGCGCAAATCCGCGCCCGCCGCCGAGATCGGACGGGCTGGACTCGTCCTGCACCGTCGCCAGTCCTGTACCCGGCGCAGTCGCATTGATGACCAGACGCCCGCCGGAGAAGCTGGCCGTACCATCCCCGCCAAGGGCGGCGTTGAGTTCATTTACCAGATCATCAACCGTGGTCCCGGCATTGCCATTGACTGTGAAACCGCCGGCAGTGAATTCCAGATCAATCCGGTTCACCAGCTCGCCGTCATCAGTCACCACCGCGAGCGTGGCAATGCCGCTGCCACTCAGCAGATCATTGGCGATCAGTCCGGTATTGCGCCCGGTCATGGTGGTCTGCGGCGGATAGGAGGCGGAGTTGTTGTGCGCGGCGTTGAGCGCATCGGACGTACCCGCCGTGAACTCGGCTAGCTGTGCCGCGATGGCGGGCAGCTCGATGTCGCGCATGTCCATCAGGGCACGCAGCTCGCCAGACCGGATCGAGCTGGTCAGGTCAACTGTTGCCCCCGAGGACGAGACCACCGCCGTGATGCGCCCGTAATCGGCGCCATAAGCGCCGGTTCCGGACGGCACATAGCTCAGCTGCAGCCGGGCATTGTCCAGCAGGGCCGTGCCGTTCTCGGTGCGCACAAAAAGCCGCCCGTCGGGCTGAACCTCCGCGCGGATGTCCATCAGGCCGGACAGCTCGTCGAGCAGTTCGGCCTGCCTGTTGGTCACGCCGGTTGAGTCCGAGCCCGAGGCATTCAGCGCCTGGGCCTGCGTGTTGAGCGATTGCAGCTCGGCGAGTATCTCATTGACGCGCTCTACCCCGCTGCCAATGCGCCGGTCCGCCTCATCGCGAAGGGCGCGCACCTCGGCAGACAGGCGGCTGGCCTCGTCGAAAAAGGATTGCAGATCGGACGCCGCCGACAGCCGCGCCACGCGCTCGACCGGATCGACCGCCGCCGCGCCTATCGATTCAAAGGCCTTCACCAGGCGCCCATACAGGCCGCCGGCATCCTGCGTGCCGCCAAACTGGCTCTGCAGCCGGTCCAGCAGGGCAGCACTGGTGGTCGCCTTGGCGGCATCGGACCCGGCGCGCAGGGAAGCAGCCTGCAGGAACACATCGGCCACGCGGGTGATCCCCGCCACCTGGACGCCCATGCCGATACCGGCCGCCGAGCGGGCGATCAGGTCTACCTTGGTGCGGGCATAGCCAGGCGTATTGACGTTGGCGATATTGTTGGAGACCGAGCGCATGCCGAGCTGGCTTGCCTGGATACCAGACATCGCATTGCCGAGAATTCCGTTCAGCGCCATGTCCGCCCTCCTTCAACTCCGCTGGCCCTCAAATCAGCCTGCACATAGGCAAAACCCGCCCCTGAGCGGCAATTCCTGCCGGGGGTACGGGCCTTCCTGGTCCAACGCTCTGGCGATATGTTGACTGCGCAAGTCATTGAAAGTGTGAGCCTAAGCCTTCATCTGCCTCCGGTCCGCATGTTTGAACGGACCATTTGCGGGATCCATGCGGCGCAAAAGCCGGGCCAGACGCGCGATCAGAACAGCGACAGGGCCGGGATTACCGGACAGGCCGGGATCACTCCCGATTTACACCCCGACCCGGCAAGACTCGGCCCTGCCACCGGGGATTTTTTGCCGCCCGGCACGTCTCCGCCCACGCGCCACCAACGACAACGCCTTGTTTTTGTTGGATTTATATAAATCCTTTCAGTGGCATGAAGCTTGAAAGCCAGTGCTCGACCGGCTCGTGCCCCTAGGGCAGGAAACGCCGCCCGCCGCAAAACGCGCGCAACATCCCGATACGATTTGTCGAAGGACCGCCGCGCCCATGCTGCCTGGCTATGCCATTGCTGACACCTTGTTTGCTGCCCTGTCTGCGGGCCGTGGCGAGGCTGCGCGCACTGCGGCCGGTGACACAGGCGAAGCTGGCGGGTTCGAGGCTTTGCTCCGCGATGAAGCTGGCGGCAACAACGCGCCCGCCAAATCATCTGCCGGCCAGACAGGCGGGCAGGCAAAGCTTGTGGATGTCAGTGCAGAGATCAACACAGAGGCCAGCGCCGAAATCACCGGTCAGCCCGCACCTGCGCCGTCTGTGGCGCCGGAGCCTGACCCGCTGGAACTGCCGGTCAGCGTTGAAGGCAGTCATGTTGAAGACAGCCTTGATGACGGCCAGGCGCAAGACGGCACGGATCCCGCCATCATCGTCATGCCGCCCGAAACCGGCGCGGCACCGGGCAACGTCGAAAGCATCGCGACTGACGAACCCGAACCGTCCAATATCCGCGCCCACAGCCTGACTGAGGGAGAGTCCCCGGCTGCGGGCATGCAAAACGGCGCAGCTGAAGCAGACATGGCTGACGCTGACACAGCCGAAGACAGCAGGCCTGACGAGGCGCGCGATACAACCGGCAAGGCTGACGCCGGCAAGAGCGCCGGAGCCGAACCTGCCGCCCCGGCCGCCCCGGCCGCGCCGTCCAGTGATGCTGCCCAAGGGACAGGCAAACCCGCAGAAGCCCCGGCCAATCAGGCAGCCCAGCCCAGTCATGCCGAACCCGGCCAGCCTAAAGCGGCGTCCGGTCAACAGGCCCCTGTGCAACCGCAAACACCGGCGCAGGCGCAGGCCGCGGCCCCACAGTCCGCACCGGCCGCAGATCCTGCAGGCGGAACACGCGCGCCTGAAGCGGCCCAGACCGCCTCCACTAACGCCCAGCAGGCAAAGGCAGACCTCATCGCACAGCCGGGCAAAGCCGAGGGCGATGTGCCCAACACCGCCGCCCTGCGCCGTGAGACGGGGCGCGGCATGACGCGCGGGCCTGAAGGTCTTGCGCAGGCACGCGCCGCCGCTGAAAAAGCAGAGACGGGCGCCAAGGACGCGCCCGTGCAAGCGCGCAGCTCAGCCACCCTGCCTGCCAACCCGGCACCGTCACAGGCACCAGCCACACCGCCCCAGCCTGCCGCACCGGCCGTATCAATGGCCGCCATGCTGACAGCCCTGCAATCTGGTATCGCTGCGCCCGAAGCGCTGGAGGCCAGCGAAGCCACGGAGCTCCGTCTGGAAAGCAGCTCGCCGCTTCTGGCTCGCAATGAGAGCGCCAGCGTGGCGGGCACGCGCACCACATCGGCCATGCCGCATCTGCGCATGGCATCGGGCCATGTGGCCGAGCTTGGCCAGATGATCGCCCGGCGCTTTGCCGACGGTTCGCGCAGCTTTGATATTCGCCTTGATCCGCCAGAGCTTGGCCGGGTGCAGGTGCGCCTCGAGATCGGGGCCGACCGCTCCGTCCAGGCCATGCTGACGGCTGAAAAGCCCGAAGCGCTGGCCGAACTGCAGCGCAATGCGCGCGAGCTGGAGAAGGCGCTGGCCGATGCCGGGCTGGATCTCGGTGAAAACGGCATAGGCTTTGCGCTGAGCGAAGGCGGCAGTGACGAACAGGCAGAGCGTGACCCCGAAGAGCGCGGCGCCCAGCCCTCGATCACCAGCAATTTGACTATTTCAGAAGAGTCCATCTCCGCCCCGGTGAGCCGCTACGGCTTTCTGATGACGGGTCGGACCGGCGTGGACATGAGGATTTGATCCGATGACTGACCTGAACCCCATTGCCCAGGCCCAGCAGGCTGCCAGCGGCGTCAACCAGACGACCACGGTATCTTCGGCAAAGAGCCTGACGGACAATTTCGATACCTTCCTGACATTGCTGACCTCCCAGCTGCAGAACCAGGACCCGCTCAGCCCGATGGAGTCACAGGAATTTGTCTCCCAGCTGGTGCAATTCTCCTCCGTTGAGCAGCAGATCCAGTCCACGCAGGCGATTCAGGCGCTGCTTAACGTTCAGGCCGCGCTCGCCCAGCTTTCCAGCGTTGATTATATCGGCAAGTACGCGCTGGTGCAGACCAGCGGTTCGCTGCTGAGCGAAGGGCGTGCGGAGTGGAGCTATCAGCTGCCCCAGGACGCCACCTCTACCCAGCTTGTCATTACCAATGAGCAGGGCGCTACCGTCGGCACTATGAGCGGCCAGACCGGCGCAGGCGAGCACCGTCTCGTCTGGGACGGCAAGGACACCGATGGCAACACACTGCCAGACGGCGTCTATCATCTCGAGGTTATCGCCTTCGACGCGGACGGCCAGCGCATCGAGGATGTCAGCGTTCTCGTTGGCGGCCGCGTGACCGGCGTCGAGCTGAGCGAAGGCCAGGCCATCGTCGAGATCGGCGGCATGCAGGTGCCAGCCTCACGCATTGTCCGCCTGCGCGAGGTACCCCCCGACCCGGTTGAACAACAGCCCGTGACCGACCCTGTCGATGAAGAGGAAGACGAGCCCGAAGCCGTCTCGTAATCCCGCCCGTCCACACCCGATAACGTTCCAGAAAACGAAAAATAAGCAGGAGCAAGACTATGAGCCTCAATTCAGCCCTGGCGGCCGGCGCATCCGGCCTGATCTCCAACTCCTCTGCACTGGCGGGGATTTCAGACAATATCGCCAACGTGAACACGGTCGGCTACAAGCGCGTGAACACGAATTTCTTCCCGAACTACTCGCTGACGTCCGGCGCAGGTGATGTGCGCTATGCGGCGGGGGGCACCTCCACCCTGTCCAAGCTGGATGTGTCCACCAGCGGGCTCTTGAACCCCGCCAGCTCCTCCACCTCGCTGGCCATTGACGGCAATGGCTTCTTCGTGGTGCGCCCCAACTCCCAGAACGCCACCGGCTTTGATCCGGTCCTGTTCACGCGCTCGGGCAATTTCGAGACGGATTCTGCCGGCTTCCTGCGCAATGCGGCAGGCATGTATCTCTATGGCTGGCCGGTACAGGCCGACGGCACGGTCAACGCCAACCCGTCCAATCTGGACCAGCTTGAAGCCATCAACCTGTCCAATATCGGCGGCGCGGCAGAAGCAACCTCATCGGTGCGCATCAACGCCAACCTGCAGGCCAGCCAGGAAGTGTCTCCGGCTGCTGCCACCTATGATGCCACCGACCCGACGCTGAACATGGCGTCCGGCGCGGTCACGGCGGACTTCCAGCGCACCATCCAGATCTATGACAGCCAGGGCGGTGTGCGCTCGGTGACGCTGTCGCTTCTCAAATCTGCCAATGCCAATCAGTGGCACGCCGAGCTTCACATTGACCCGGCAACCGACATCACCACCGGCGCTGGCCTCAATTCCGGCCAGATCGCGACCGGCATTCTCGCCTTCAACACGGACGGCCAGATCGACGTCGCCAACACCACCCTGCCCTCCACGCTGAACTTCCTGGGGTCGGACAATCTAGGAGCGCTGGGCGCCAACGACTTCCAGTGGTCGGCCGGTACGGGCATCGGCGGGCAGACGATCGAGCTCGATCTGGGCGCAGCCGGCACGCCGGGCGGCATCACCCAGTATGACAGCCCGTCGACGCTGAACTCCACGCGTGTCAACGGGGCCATTTTCGGCGCGTTTGCGAGCGTGGATGTGGACACGCAAGGCTTTGTCTCGGCCCGCTTCACCAACGGCGTCGTGCGCAAGATCTACCAGATCCCGGTGGCCACGGTGGCCAACCCGAACGGGCTGGCAACGGCTGGCGGCTCGGCCTTCTACGTCACGCCGGAATCAGGCGCGTTCACGCTGAACATTCCCGGCGCCGGCGCCTCCGGCCAGATCGCCCCCAAGGCGCTGGAAAACTCCAATGTCGATATCGCGACCGAGTTCTCCAATCTCATCATCACCCAGCGTGCCTATTCAGCATCGTCACGCATCATCACGACCGCTGACGAGATGATGGCCGAAGCGATCCAGATGAAGCGGTAAGATTTAAGACCACTTCCGCAGACTGAATATCACCCCGGTGGCATCCACCGGGGTGAATCATTTCTAAACCGCTGATTTATAGAAGATTTACCAATGCGTTTAGGCCGTCGTTAAAACGTCTCACGTATAACGGTCCCATCAAGAGCGCCATTAAGAGCGCCTTCGTGGTGGAAGGACCGGGTTGGATGGAACGTCGTATCAAGAAAGAAAACTATGTGATCGGGCCCGATGGCAGCCCGCTCACCGTGGCCGACCTGCCGTCGGCCAACACCAAGCGCTGGGTGATCCGCCGCAAGGCGGAAGTCGTCGCAGCCGTGCGCGGCGGACTGATCAGCCTGGATGAAGCCTGCGAGCGTTATCGCCTGACCGTGGAGGAATTCCTCGGCTGGCAGCGCGCGATCGAGCGTCATGGCCTTGCCGGCCTGCGCACGACCCGCATCCAGGACTACCGGCACTAGATACCTTATCCTCCCCCACATCCGTGGGGTCGGTTCCGCGAAAAGTCGCGGGCGCGCGTTCGCGCTTTTCAGGCCGCTGTGCGGCCTGCAAGGCCAAGGGCCGTCCGCGCTCGTGCGCGGGACATCGCAGCCCGGATGGGCTGCGGAGCCAAAGACCACGCCCGTTCGCGCTTGCGGCGGCCATAGGCCGCCGAAAAGGGCGACTGCCCGCCCGGCCTCGTGGCCGGAACCGACCCCACGGATGTGGGGGAGGACAGAAGAAAAGATCGGTCTCCCGTCAGTGCGGGAGACCCCGGCTGTACTGCGGGTTCCGCAATATTTCCTCGTCATTCCGGCCGCAGCGAAGCGGAGAGCCGGAACCCAGCTTTTACTAGCTCCGCAACATATTCCCGGCCTGAGCGGCACAGGCAGTCGCGGGCGCGCGTTCGCGCTTGCGGCGCTGCGCGCCTGCTAGGTTCCAGATAGCCCTTCGGGCTTCTGGAATGACGACTGGAAGGCGCCCCGCCCCCCTTGAGAACATCCCGCTGGCAATAGCGGTGCTTTTCCACAGGCATGGGCTGGGATTTGGTAACTCTCGTTAAACACTCGTTTACGCGGGCAGTGGGAAAAACTTGCCTACCAGTCCGGCAAATCGCCGCGCTGGCCAGAGGGGCAGGGCTTTTTCACCCGTGAACGCGCTATTTGAACAACTCGCAAAGTTTGGCGTTGGCCGCCTGACGGCCATACTCGGCCTGACCATCGGGGTGGCCGCAGCGCTGGTCATCTTCACGATGAGCATGAATGGCTCACGCGAGGCGCTGCTCTATTCCGGCCTGCAGCCGCAGGACACGGCCGCCGTCAGCGAACGCCTCGGCCAGGCCAACATCCCCTATTCGCTGCGCGAAGGCGGCACAGCCGTGTTCGTCGACCGCCAGCGCGTGGACGAGGCCCGCCTGCGCGTGGCGCAGGGCGGCGCGCTGGGCTTTGGCTCTGTCGGCTACGAAATTTTTGACGAAACAGATGCGCTGGGCACCACCAGCTTTGTCCAGAACATCAACGCCAAGCGCGCGCTGGAAGGCGAGCTGGCCCGTACCATCAACACGATTGGTGTGGTCAGCGGCGCGCGCGTGCATCTGGTTCTGCCCGAACGCCGGCTGTTTTCCCAGCAGGTGCAGGAGCCGTCCGCCTCGGTCATCCTCAATCTGCGCGGCCAGATCACGCCTGAGCAGATCGCCACCGTGCGCGACCTTGTGGCGACGGCCGTTCCCGGCTTGAGCGCCAGCCGCATCACCATTGCCGATGACCGGGGCCGGCTGCTGGCCAGCCCCTCTGATGACGGCTCGGTAACCAGTGCCGCTCTGGAAGGGCGCCGCTCCAGCCTGGAGTCCCAGCTGCGCGACCGTGTGCGCGATGTGGTGGAGGGCATTGTCGGCCCCGGTGCGGCCCGCGTGGTGGTCACCGCCGATCTCAGCCGCGAAAGCATCACCGAAAGCAGCCAGACCTATGACCCTGAAGGCCAGGTGCGTTCGGGGCGCGAGTCCACCGAAGAATTCACGCGCGAACCGGCCGGGCGCAATACCGGCGCGGTATCTGTGGCCGAAAACCTCCCCGACACCGGGCAGGGCGCGGACGCGGGCGGCGCAGGCATGGCCGAAACCGGCCGCAATTCGCGGGTGGAGAACTTCCTGAACTCCTCCACCACCCGCACGCGCATCATCGAGGCCGGTGCCATCGAGCGCCTGTCTGTGTCGGTTGTCGTCGACGAAGTAATGACGCGCGGCGAGGACGGCTCGCCCGTCTTCACGCCGCGCAGCGAGGAAGAAATCGCCCGCATCCGTCAACTCGCCGGTGTCGCGGCCGGGCTTAATGCCGAACGCGGCGACGTGATCGAAGTGGCTCAGCTGCGCTTCTCGCGGCCCGACCTTGATGTCGGAACACCCGCCAGCTCAGGCTTCTCGCTCAGCCGCGGCGACATCATGCGGATTGCCGAGATCGCCGTTCTGTTCATCACCGCCCTGCTGATCGTGTTCATGGTCGCCCGCCCGCTCATCAAGGGCGCCATTAGCGGTCCGGCCCCGGCACTGGCCTCTGCCGGCGGGCACGCCCTGCCCTCTCAGGCGCGCCAGGCCGCCATAGGCCATTCCGGTGACGGCCAGTTCGCTTTGCCCGACTCCGGTGATCCGGATGAGACCATCGACATCGCCCATATCGATGGCCAGGTGAAAAAATCGTCTGTGAAGAAGGTCTCCACGCTCGTCGAGAAGCACCCTGACGAGTCCATGGCGATCCTGCGCACCTGGATGCATGAGAGCTAGCCGATGATTGCACCGGCCGTAAAACGCAAACTTGTCGACGACCCGTCAGCGCTTGACGGGCCGGAAAAGGCTGCCGTCATCCTGATGGCGCTGGGCGAAGAGCAGGCCGCGCTCTGGGAGATGATGGATGAGGAGGAAATCCGCATCGTCTCGCAGGCCATGGCCTCGCTTGGCAACGTGTCCTCCCAGGCGGTCGAAAAGCTGATCGTGGAATTTGTCGGCTCCATGTCGACGACCGGCTCCATCTCAGGCTCGGTGGAACGCACACAGCGCCTTCTGGCCAGCTTCCTGCCCGAAGAGCGCGTCGAAGCCATCATGGAAGAGCTGCGCGGCCCGGCCGGCCGCACCATGTGGGACAAGCTGGGCAATGTGAACGAGATGGTTCTGGCGAACTATCTCAAGAACGAATACCCGCAGACCGTGGCCGTTATCCTGTCCAAGGTGCATTCCGAGCACGCCGCCCGCGTCCTCTCCGCCCTGCCGGAAGATTTCGCCCTTGAAGTTGTCCAGCGCATGTTGCGCATGGAGCCGGTCCAGCGCGAAATCCTCGACAAGATCGAGATGACCTTGCGCAACGAATTCATGAGCAATCTGGCGCGCACCTCCAAGCAGGACAGCCATGAAATGATGGCTGACATCTTCAACAATTTCGACCGGCAGACCGAGAACCGCTTCCTGGCGGCACTCGAAGAGCGCAACCGGGACAGTGCGGAGAAAATCCGCTCGCTCATGTTTGTCTTTGAGGATCTGGGCAAGCTGGACCCGCAAGGCATCCAGACATTGCTGCGCGCGGTCAACAAGGACCAGCTCGGCCTGGCACTGAAAGGTGCCTCGGACTCGCTGCGCGATCTGTTCTTTTCCAACATGTCAGAGCGCGCCGCGAAAATCCTGCGCGAGGACATGCAGACCATGGGGCCTGTGCGCCTGAAAGACGTCGATCAGGCCCAGCAGGCCATGGTCAACAGCGCCAAGGACCTCGCCGCCAAGGGCGAAATACTCATCGCCGAAGGCGGCGGTGATGATGAGCTGATCTACTAGGATGACCGTTTTGACCACGCGCCACACACCTTTCGGTTTTGACCGGGTCTTCGCATCCGACGGCACGGTGCTGCGCGATGGCGACCGCGTCAAACGCCTGCTCACTCTGTCCGAAGCGCAGGAAAAAGCCGAAGCGGCCGCAGCCCAGGCGCTGAAAGCGGACAATGCCGAAGCGGCCCGCGCCGCAGCCGAGGCGCTCAAAACCCTGACCGGACGGATACAGGCCATCCTTGCGCGCATGGAAGCCGAATCCGAGGCCATGCGGGCAGATGCCGCCCGCCTGGCCGTCGTCGCCGCCCGCCAGATTGCCGGCGCCGCGCTCGCTGCCCATGGTGACGAGACCGTTCTGGAGTGTGCCCGCTCCATCATGGACGATCTGCGCGCCGAACCGCGCATTGCCATCCGTGTCACGCCGGCGCTCGCCGACGCGATCGCCGAGCGTCTCTATGCTGAAGCGGAGAACCGGGGCCTCGAAGGCGCCGTCGTCGTGCGCGCTGACGAGGAAGTGGCTACCGGCGACTGCGTGCTGGAATGGCGCTCGGGCTCTGTCGAGCGCACCGCATCGGACATTGAAGCGCGCATAGCCGAACTGGTCGAGCGCTGGCTGGCCGCGCCGCGTGATGGCGCAAGCGACACACAAAACTCAGACGAAGCCGAGCCGCTCAAGGAGCTCAACCATGGCTGATACAACCGATCTGGACCTGCCCGATCTCAATAATGGCGGCGGCGACACCGGACCGGAGGATTCCGGCCCCGCCGCCCTGCCCTCCCAGTCGCTGGTCGATGAATCTATCCGCACCGCAGTGGATCTCGCGCCCGTCTATGACGTGCCGGTCAATATCTCTGCCGTGCTCGGCAAGACGCATATCGACGTGAGCTCGCTGCTGAAGCTCACCTCCGGTTCGGTGCTGGAGCTCGACCGCAAGGTCGGTGAGGCCATCGACATCTACGTCAATAACCGCCTCGTGGCGCGCGGCGAGGTCGTCGTCGTCGACGACCGGCTGGGTGTGACCATGACCGAGATCATCAAGGACGGGGATTCCGCATGACCCACCCCGCCCCGACACAGTCTGCAAGGAGAAACTGAGCCATGCGTGTACTCATAGTCGGCTCGCTCGCAGGGCAATCAGGAACCGCCACCAAAATGGCGATGGACCGGGGCGCCAAGGTCTCCCAGGTCGACACGCCCGCCCAGGCAACGGCCTATTTGCGCGCCGGGCGCGGGGCCGATCTGGTAATGGTCGATGTCAGTCTTGATATTAGCGCCTTCATTGCCGCCAACGAGGCCGAGCGCATCACGGTGCCGGTCGTCGCCTGCGGCGTGAATGTGCGCCCAGATGCCGCCGCTGCCGCCATCCGCGCCGGGGCCAAGGAATTCATTCCGCTCCCCGCCGATGCCGAACTGATGGCGGCCGTGCTGGAAGCGGTCAGTGATGATGAGCGCCCCATGGTGGCGCGCGACAAGTCCATGCTGGCCGTCGTCGAACTGGCCAACCGGATTGCGGCGTCCGATGCCTCGGTGCTGATCACCGGCGAGAGCGGCGTCGGCAAGGAGGTGATGGCACGCTTCCTTCACCGCAAGTCAAAGCGCGCAGCCAAACCCTTCGTCTCGGTCAACTGCGCGGCCATCCCGGAAAACCTGCTGGAATCCGAACTCTTCGGTCACGAAAAGGGCGCGTTTACCGGCGCCGTGGCGCGCCGGGTCGGCAAGTTTGAAGAGGCCGATGGCGGCACGCTTCTGCTGGACGAAATCTCCGAGATGGATGCCCGCCTGCAGGCCAAACTGCTGCGCGCCCTGCAGGAGCGCGAGATTGACCGGGTGGGCGGCTCCGGCCCGGTAAAGGTCAATATCCGCGTTATCGCCACCTCCAACCGCGACCTGCAAAAGGCCGTGCGCGAGGGCGTGTTCCGCGAAGACCTGCTGTTCCGGCTGAATGTGGTGAACCTTGCCATTCCGCCCTTGCGTGAACGCCCGGAGGATGCGCTGGCGCTGGCCGAGCACTTCCTGAAGAAATACGCCGCCGCCAATGGCCTGCCGCACCGCGCGCTCAACGAAGCAGCCAAGCTGCAGATCACCACGCGCAGCTGGACGGGCAATGTGCGCGAGCTGGAAAACGCCATGCACCGCGCCGTGCTGCTCGCTTCCGGCACCGAGATCGGACCGGATGCCATCCGGGCGCCGGACGGCTCTGCCTTCCATTCCAGCGGCGGGGTGGCCCGGCAGGCGGCCGAAGCGGCTGATGCGGCCCACCACATGGTCGGGCGCACCGTGGCGGAAGTTGAACAGGACCTGATCCTGGACACGCTGGACCATTGCTTCGGCAACCGCACCCATGCCGCGAACATTCTCGGCATCTCGATCCGTACGCTGCGCAACAAGCTCAAACTCTACACCGATCAGGGCATCACGGTGCCCGCACCCGGTGAGAGCCGCGCCGGAGCGGCGTAAGTCGAAGGTTGATGTCCTCCCCCGCCTGCGGGGGAGGTGTCAGCGAAGCTGACGGAGGGGGGAACTTTTCTTTTTACCCCCCTCGGCCCTCCGGGCCACTCCCCCCGTAAACGGGGGGAGACAAGAATGGAAGAAGGACAGAAAGTCCCTTGGCTGACACACCCGCACCCGGTTCCTCACCCGGCCTTGACTGGCAGAAAATCGGCCAGCGTTTTGCGCGTGGTGATGTCGCCATGGCGGTGGGCGTGCTGGCAATCCTCGTCATGCTCATCCTGCCCATGCCGCGCGCGCTGCTGGACATTTCGCTGGCGATCTCGATCTGCTTTTCGGTGCTGATCCTGATGACGGCGCTGTTCATCCGCACGCCGCTGGAATTTACCGCCTTCCCGGCCATTCTGCTGATCGCGACCATGCTGCGGCTGGGCCTGAACGTCGCGTCCACGCGCCTCATCCTGTCGGAAGGTCATGGCGGCACAGCGGCGGCAGGCGACATCATCCAGGCGTTTGGCGCCTTCGTGATGCAGGGCAATTTCGTCATCGGCATCATCGTTTTCATCATTCTGGTGATCGTGAACTTCATCGTCATCACCAAGGGTTCAGGCCGTATCGCGGAAGTCGCCGCCCGCTTCACGCTGGACGCCATGCCCGGCAAGCAGATGGCGATTGATGCTGACCTCTCCGCCGGGCTTATCAGCGAGGACGAGGCGCGCACCCGCCGCAAGGAGCTGGAAGACAAGTCCAACTTCTTCGGCGCCATGGACGGTGCATCGAAATTCGTGCGCGGCGACGCGGTGGCCGGCATTCTCATCACCTCGATCAACCTCATTGGCGGCATGATCATTGGTGTCGCGCAGTCCAACATGGCCTTTGGCGATGCGGCCTCGACCTATTCCACGCTGACGATTGGCGATGGCCTGGTCTCGCAGATACCCGCCCTGATCGTCTCGCTGGCGGCCGGTCTTCTGGTCTCCAAGGCGGGCGTTGAGGGCGAGGCCGACAAGGCCGTGTTCGGCCAGCTTGCTGCCAACCCGACCAGCATGGCGATGGTGGCGGCGGCGGCGATCTCCATCGGGCTTCTGCCCGGCATGCCGCTTTTCCCGTTTGCGGTGCTGGCAGCAGCGGCGGGCGGCACCGCCTTCATCATGAACCGGCGAAAGATACAGACCGCCGAGCGCGAGGCCACGGCGATCCAGACCGAAGCCGCCGCCGCGCAGCAGCCTTCGGAAGCGCCTATCGAGGACTCGCTGCATATTGACGAGCTGAAGATCGAGCTTGGCTATGCACTCCTGCCGCTCATCAATGATGTGGAAGGCCGCCGCCTGACCGACCAGATCAAGGCGCTGCGCCGCAATCTGGCGCAGGATACCGGCTTCATCCTGCCCAGCGTGCGCATTATCGACAACATGCAGCTGACGGCAGAAGACTATGTGATCCGCATCAAGGAGATGGAGGCCGGCGCCGGCCAGCTGAAAATGCGCCATCTCCTCGTCATGGACCCGTCCGGCCAGCAGGTCTCCATGGCCGGCGCTCATGTGAAGGAGCCCGCCTTCGGCCTGCCCGCGACCTGGATCGAGGAAGGCGCGCGCGAGGAAGCCACCTTCCGCGGCTATACAATCGTCGATCCCGCTGCCGTGCTCGTCACGCATCTGACCGAGCTCTTGCGCGAGCATCTGGCCGACCTTCTGTCCTACTCCGAGGTTGAAAAGCTGCTGGACGGCCTCTCCAAGGAGCACAAGAAGCTGGTCGACGACATCACGCCCGGCCAGATCACTCGCGCAGGCATTCAGCGCGTCCTGCAGAATCTGCTGCGCGAGCGTGTCTCTATCCGTGACCTCGCCGGAATTATCGAGGGTATCGCCGAGGCCTCCGGCGCGACGCAGAACCTCGATGCCATCACCGAGCATGTGCGCACGCGCCTGGCCCGCCAGCTGTGCTTTGCCAATCGCGGCCCCGATGGCGCGCTTCCCGTGCTGAGCCTCTCGCCGCAATGGGAGCAGGCTTTTGCAGAAGCGATGATCGGCGATGGCGAACGCCGCCAGCTCGCCCTTGCCCCGACGCGCCTGCGCGAGTTTGTAACCGCCGTGCGCGATGCCTTCGACCGGGCAGGCGCATCAGGCGATGTGCCGGTCCTGCTGACCAGCCCCGCCATCCGCCCCTATGTGCGCTCGCTGACCGAGCGCTTCCGCCCGTCTACAGTGGTAATGAGCCAGAACGAGATCCACCCCAGCGCGCGGCTGAAAACCGTCGGCGCAGTCTAGGAGGACGCCCTGATGCGCCTTCGCACCTTCACTGCCGCATCGATCAGCGAGGCCATGGCACAGGTGCGCCGGGAGCTGGGACCGGACGCCATCATCGTCGCCACGCAGGAACGCGCCGATGGCGGGGTGAGCATACGCGCCGCTGCCGAGGAAGGCGCGGTGCAGCCCTCCAAGGACTCCCCCAAGCTGGCCGCCAAGCGCCGCGAGGCCGAACGCGCGCGCGGGCGCGGCGATAATGCAGACGGCATCACCCGCATCGCCCGCGCGCTCGCCTGGCATGATGTGCCCGACAGCGCTGCCGAAGCCATCATGGACGCGGCGATCAGCCTGGAAGACACAGAGCCGACCGCCACCCTCGCCCACGCGCTGGATGCGCGCTACGCCGTCCACCCGGTCGAGATCATGCCCGCAAGGCCCATCCTCTTTGCCGGCGCGCCGGGGGCTGGCAAATCCTCCGTCATGGCGCGCCTTGCTGCGCGCGCCGTCTCGCAAGGCGTGACCCCGCTACTGGTCTCTTGTGACCAGCGCGCAGGCGCAGCCGCCCAGATGCAGACCTATGCCAAGGCGCTGCAGCTCGATTTCGAGGCCGCGCCGGGCGCACGCGAGCTGGATCTGGTGCTGGACAGCGCCAATGGCCGCCCGGTCTTCATCGATACCGGCGGGGTGAACCCGTTCGAGCTGGACGCGCTGGAAAGCCTCACCTATCTCGCCGCCACCGCCGATGCCGAGATCATCGCGGTCATGGAAGCAGGCCAGATTCCCGCCGACGCCGAAGACGCCGCCGCGCTCTTCACCTCCATCGGGGCGGCGCGCGTGATCTTCACAAGGCTGGATATTGCACGGCGCATGGGCGCGCTGCTGGCCGCCGGAGAGGCGGGGCTTTCCTACGCCCATATCGCCGCCTCGCCCTTTATCGGGTCGGGCCTGGCCCCCGCGACGCCCTTGCGCCTTGCCCGCGCTTTGCTCGAAGACCCTACGGAAGACGGGCCTGAGGAGGCCGCATCATGAAGCAGTATTTCAGCACCACCGCCGATGACCAGCCGCGAAAAGCCGGCTCGCTTCTGGCCATAGCCTCCGGCAAGGGCGGGGTCGGCAAGACCGTGGTGGCAGGCGCGCTCGCCAGCGCCTTTGCCGCCCGCCAGGAGCGCACGCTGCTGGTCGATGGTGATCTGGGCATGGCCAATATCGATGTGCAGCTGGGCCTTGATCCGCGCGGTGATCTCTCCGGCGTCATGTCCGGCCAGATTTCGCTCGCTGAAGCCGTCTCCTGCGTGGCGGGCGGAGCGGACATGACCGGCGGATTTGATGTGATCGCCGGGCGTTCCGGCTCGGCCGCGCTGGCGGGGCTTGATACCGCAGGCGCGGCGCGCCTTGCCGCCGGGATCGCTGCCGCCTCCATGACCTATGACCGTACGCTGATTGATCTGGCCGCCGGGGCCGACCGGGCCACCATACGCCTTGCCGCCGCGGCCGATGATGTGGTGCTGGTCATGTCCGATGAGCCGACCTCGCTCACCGATGCCTATGCGTTCGTGAAGCTGCTGCGCCTGCGCGATGAGGGCGCGGCCCCCTTCATCATCGTCAATAATGCGCCCGACAAGGCGAGCGCGGAGATGGCCTATGCCTCGTTCGCGCGCACCTGCGAGAGCTTCCTCGGCTTCCGCCCGCCGCTCGCCGGCATCATCCGCCGGGACAGCAATGTGCCCAAAGCCATCCGCGCGCAGACAGCGCTGAAAACCCTCGCCCCCGGAACGCCCGCCATGCGCGACATCGAGGCCATTGCCGGACTTCTTGCTGCGGGGGCTGAGAGCGCTTACGCTTGAGCTTTCCGGTGGGGGCCGGTTTGAAAACCGGGGGGAGCCATGATCGAAGAATTCGCCACCCGGCTGATCGCCGGGTTCACACCTGCAACGCTGATCCTGTTGACGCTGGTTTCAATCGTGGCCGCGCTCGTCATGCGCCGCTGGAGCCAGCTCTATGCCGCGGCGCTCTTTGCCTTCGCGGCTGACTGCGTGGCGCGCTATCTGCTGGAGCTGGGGGCCGCCGACGGCGTGCCGGTCAATTTCGCCATGGAACTCGCCATGACGCGCCTCGATGCAGGCGCGATCAGCGCCATGGCCCGCCCCTTCCTCTATCTCGCCGTCATCGCCGCCCTGTTCTGGGTGAAAAAGCGGTATGGGGCGAAGTAGGGGGGTGATGTCCTTGCCGCCGTTGCCGCGCGCTTCAGAACCTAGCCAATAGCTTTTCAAGAAAAAAGCTGAATATGAACAGCGCCACCCCTGCAAAGGGAATTAGCAAACTCACTGCAAAATCACTTAATGCCACCCCATCGCCAACCCAGAAATGGGACATCAGTATTACGATGTAAGCAGCAATAATGATAAAACACGCCACTCTAAATGCGCCTAGAAAAGTTTTGACATACCTATTCATCACCTAATTGCACCCAGACTGTGGCGATGCGATTGTTGCGTTGAGCCCACGCCCCCGAAAACATCGCGAGGGCAATAACACCGATGGCAATACGCATGGTCATTGAGCTGCCTCCCTCCGAGCACCTTCACATCGCCCGATCAGACGCATACTACACCCGCCAGAGGCAGGGTGGATAAGTTTTAAGAGGCCGTGATGGGGAAAGGTGAGGGGTGATGTCCTCCCCCGTTTACGGGGGGTGAGGCGCGGAGCACCGAACGGCAGCGCGAGCGAGACGGAGGGGGAGAAACAAATCCCCCCTCGCCCCTTTCAGGGGCACTCCCCCCGTAAACGGGGGGAGACACCGGCAGGCCAAGAGCACCCCCCAAAAAATCTGCGGCGCGCGTCAGGGCAAACGCGCGCCGCAGCATCTAACCGTCCGATTTAAAGGGAGAATCCCTTCAGGGGAGGATATCGGCCGGTTGTCCGTTCGCCGTCACCCGCGTCTCGATGATCGCGGCCGCATTGGCAAAGGCTTCTTCCGTCTCGCGCGCACCCATGAACACGGCCTGGCCTTCAGACAGGACCGGGCCATAGAGCAGCGTGCCTTCGGCGTCGTCCTCGGCGGTGAAGACATCAGCCAGCATGATCTCGTCCCACGCGGCGCGCACCTCGGCCCAATAGTCGGCGGTAGCGGCCCAGTAGCGGTGGGCGTTCTCCACGCCGGTGAGTTCGGTGCGGCGATAGGTGTTGATGCCGTGTTCGCGCACCAGCTCGCGGGGGGTGCCATCGCGCAAGACCAGCTTTGAATTGTCCTGCTCATGGGTCCAGCCCCAGGCAGTGATGGTGTGGCGGTTCACCGCCGCGATGGTGTCATAGTCATCGCGCGTGGTGGCATCGCGGCGCGGCAGCGGACGCCAGGACACAGCCGGCGTCCAGGTGGAGGCGCCCACACCGTGCTCCCAACGGGCAAGACCCGCATAGCGCGGGGAGTCGTCCACCTGATAGACGGTCTGTGACCATGCGCCCCGCGCATCGTCCGCGCTCACATCTTCCATCTCCCAGCTATTGAAGCCGCGATAGGCCATCAGGCGGGAGGGCTGATACTGCCAGTCCTGACGCCAGTGCTTGATGATCATCGGGTCTTCACGGTCGCCCACCAGCAGGAGGTGCTGCAGCGAGATGAAGTCCGGCTCGTCGGCGATCACGATCACCACTTCGCGCGCCGGCGTCTCGGTAGAGGGGCGCAGCTCATAGCCATCAGCAATCGGCAGGAACTCGGTGAAGGCGAAGGTGACGGTGTATTCGCCCTGCATCGCCAGAATGGCCTGACGGTCGGCTTCTGCGGGCACGCCCGCCTGGTGTTGCGTCTGCACGCCTTCAGCTACCGCCCCGCCCATCGCGGCAGCCTGTCCCGCCAGAATGGCCACGGCCAGGAAACTGCCCGTCAGCCCTGTTACCACGCGTTTCACCGTCACATCTCCATCTGTTGCGTTGCTCAGCCCTGCAAGGGCTACAGCGATCTCTGCCTGCCTCAGGGACCCGTATGTGTGTCCCCCGTGCATGGCCTACTCCGTCAATTACAGTTTTGCAAACAATTCTGACTTGCATTCCGAAATGCGCCTCGACATACATGCCGCAACTGAGACTTATTCGCAATAGGAAGCTGCATCATGTCCTCCCCAATCCACACCCTTTCAGCATCCGCCCGCGCGAGCCTGCTGGCCAGCGCCGCCGCTCTGGCCCTGCTGCCCGCTGCCGCGTTCGCCAATGATTCCGACACCGCGCAGGCGAACGAGGCAAGCGAGACGATCATCGTCACCGCCACGCGCACCCGCCTGCCCAATTTCGATTACCCCGGCATGGCGTCGGTGATTGATCTGGGCTGGCTGGAGTCAGAGCGCCCGTCCGACCTCACCGACCTGCTTCGCGACACGCCGGGCCTTGAGGTTGCGGGCGGTCCGCGCCGCACCGGGCAAACCCTGTCTCTGCGCGGATTTGGCCGTGAGAATATCGCCCTTCTGGTCGATGGCGCGCGGCAGAATTTCTCCTCCGCGCATGACGGCGTGATGTTCATCGATCCGGGCCTTCTGGGCCGTATGGAGACGGTGCGCGGCGCAGCCTCCTCGCTTTATGGTTCGGGCGCTTCGGGCGGCGTGATCGCGTTTGAAACCGCCAATGCCGACACATTCCTGCAGGCCGGAGAAACGCGCGGCGCACGCGCCTCCATCGGCTACCGCTCCGGCAATGAGGAAACGCGCGGTTCAGCCGCCGTGTTCGGACGCAATGATGTTGTCTCCGGCCTCGTCGCCCTGTCGGCGCGTTCCTCTGGCGATATTGCGCTGGGCTCCGGCAATGACCTGCCCGCCGATGACGAGGTGATCTCGCTTCTGGCCAATGGCGAATGGCGTGTCAGCCCCGGCCTTACCCTGTCTGGCGGCATCCTCTCCTTCCGCAACGAGGCGCGCGAGCCCAATAACGGTCAGGGCGCGCAGGAGGTGGCCAGCGGCAATCCGCTGATGGAAAAGGATGTCAGCGCCGACACGTATCGTGTGGGCCTGCGTTATGCGCCTGAAGGCCAGTCGCTCATTGGCCTGGAGATGACGCTCTACCGCACCGAAGGCGGGGTGGATGAGCGTGATCCGCTGACCGGCCGCTTCATCACGCGCGATCTGACCACGAATGGCATCCGCGCCGAGAACCGCTCCGAGTTTCTGCTGGGTACGCTCCCCGTCGCGCTGACCTTTGGCGGCGAATGGTATGAGGATGAGCAGACCGGCACCGATAGCGATGTGCCTTCGGGCCTGCGCGGCGGTGTGCCGAACGGCACGACCACCTTCTACGGCGCCTATGTGCAGGGCGAGACGGCGTTCTCCGTTGGCGCCCTCGGCCGCGTCATCCTGCTGCCGGGCGTGCGCTGGGACCGGTTTGAAAGCGATAGCGATATTGGCGGCGCCAATGAGGACGAGGCCATCTCGGCGCGCTTCGGGGCCACCTGGGCGCCGGTTGAGAGCGCACGCATCTTCGCCAGCTGGTCAGAGGCCTTCCGCGCGCCCTCGCTCAACGAGCTTTACCTCGATGGCACGCACTTCTCCATGCCGCACCCCATCCTTGGCGCGCCGACCTTCATCACCAATGACTTCATCCCCAATCCGGACCTGCGCCCGGAATCCAGCGAAACTTTCGAGATCGGGGCCGGCTATACCCATACCGGCCTGTTCACGGCCTCTGACCGGCTGGAGGTGAAAGGCGCCTGGTTCCGCACACGCGCCGATGACCTCATCAATCTGGCGGTGGATTTCGCGCTTGATCCGACCTGCTTTGCCCCGCCCTTCTTCGCGCCCTGCTCGGCGGGCACCTCCTTCTCCAGCAATGTCGCCAATGCCGAGCTGACCGGGTTCGAGATCGCCGCGCTATACCAGAACGGGCCGCTGACCCTTTCCGGCTCTGTCTATGAGGTTGATGGCGAGGATCGCACCACCGGCGCGCCGCTGGGCTCACTGCAACCCGTTCAGGGCTATGTGCGCGGCGTCTGGAGCTTTGACCGGGCCGATATTGGCGCGCGCCTCAGCTTTGCCGGTGATTTTGACAATACGAGCGCTGGCAGTGAACGCGACGGCTTTGCGGTGCTGGATGTGTTCGGCAGCTGGCAGCCCTTTGAGGATCGCCGGGTACGCATCAATGCCGGTGTCGAGAACGTGTTCGACACCGATTATGAGCGCGTGTTTGCGGGCGTCTCGGAAGCCGGCCGCACCTTCCGCATCGATCTCAGCTGGACCGGAGGGTGGTAAGAGGGGGGACTTTTCCTAGTGCTCCGCGCATCCGCGCGCCGCTGCGGGCAAAAGTGCCCGGCGGCCGGTCGGCCTTGCGGACGGCGAAGCGCCGTCCGAAGAGCGCGAACGCGCGCCCGCGACTGCCTGTGCCCGCGCAGGCGGGTATTCGCGGAACATCGCAACGCGGATGCGTTGCGAAAACTGAGACCGGCCGGTTGAGGGACTGGCCGCATGAGACCCCCGCACCTGTCCAGAGGGTGCGGGGGTTTTTTTGCCTGAAGAAAGACCTCTTGCCTGCGGCAGCACGCCGCGCGGCGGCTTGCCTCATCGCCTGCGGTACATCTTTCCTGCGAAATAACCCTACTTTTTTTACAGGAAAGGTTTTTCCCCATGAAGACGCTGTTGATGGCCTGTGCCGGTGCCGCCGTTCTGGCCGGTTCGATTGCTCCTGCCGCGATGGCCGGGCAGGGCGACTGGATGTTCCGGCTGCGTGCGCTGCACGTCGCTCCGGACGAGGGCGCAACCATCTCTCCCATTGGCGGCTCGGTCGATATCGGCACATCGGTCGTGCCCGAACTCGACATCACCTACTTCTTCACAGACCGGATCGCGGTGGAACTCATTCTGGGCGTCACGCCTCATGATGTCCGCGCGGTAAACACCAGTCTCGGGGATGTCGACTTGGGCGATGTGTGGCTGCTGCCACCGACCCTGACCCTGCAATACCACTTCAACCCGGAAGGCCAGCTGCGCCCCTATGTGGGGGCCGGTGTGAACTTCACCCACTTCTTCAATGCGGACCTGCCCTCCAGCTCACCGCTCACCTCGATCAGCTATGACAACAGCATCGGTTTCGCGCTTCAGGCGGGCGTGGATTATGCGCTCAGCGAGCGCTGGTTCCTGAACTTTGATGTGAAGAAGGTCTGGATCAACACCGACGTCACCATTGATGCCGGCGCGCTCGGCATCGTGAACGCCGATGTTGATATTGATCCCTGGATTGTCGGTATCGGTTTCGGCTGGCGCTACTAGCGCCCGAACACCATCACGGACGCTGCATGGGCTCTGTGATACTCCCCCAGCCTGGCCCTCTTCGCACCTCGCGGAGAGGGCTTTTCTTTGGCGCTGCGCCCCCCCGGCGGAGGGGTCATCGCTGAAACTGGATATATAGCGGTATCGGCAGTACAGCCGGGGTCTCCCGCACCGACGGGAGACCCGGCTTTTCTTGATGCTCCGCACGTCCGTGCGTCGCTGCGGGCAAAAGTGCCCGGCGGCCGGTCGGCCTTGCGGCCCCTGACGGGGCCGGACTGACTCTCCGACGCGCAGCGTCGCAAGCGCGAACGCGCGCCCGAGCTAATGCGAGGAGCGACGGGGCGGATGCCCCGGAGCATCACTAAAACTAGTGCGCAGCCCGGCGCATGCGTCCGGCGATCTCGTCCATCTCGGCCTGTTCGGCGGCGCGTACGGCATCCTCGATACGCGCCACGCGGCGCTCTTCGAGAAGCTCGTACTTTTTCAGCTCCGCAAAAGCCGTCTCCAGCCGCTCGCGCAACTCCCCCGCCTGCGCCTCGACCTCGCGTTCGGAGGCACGCAGATTGTCTTTGCGCTGAATGACAGAGCGCGCATAGGAGCCATAGGCCAGATAGCCTTCCTTGCTCTCTGAGGCGGCGGCCTGTTCGCCCGGAACGCTTAGCTCCAGCCGTTCGATCTGGTCGGCAATCGCCGCGCGGGCGCGGTCGATGTCGGCCATCTGCTTTTGCAGTTCTTCCACCTTGAACCGGGCCAGCCGGATCAGCGGCGCATGAGAGCGTGTGCTCATGGGTTATTCCTTTCCATCCACCACAATCTCCGACAGGGCCGCGAAACTCTCTTCAATCGAGGAGGTGTCGTCTTTTCCCTGTCCGAGGAACGCTTCGAGCGGGCCATTCAGCGCAATAGCGCGGTCGACCTCTGTATTGGACCCGGCGGCATAGGCTCCGAGCCTTATCAGTTCTTCCATGTCGGCATAGGCGCTAAGCACGCGCCGTGCCTCGACAACCAGCTCAGCCTCGCCGGGTCCATAGACCTCCGGCGCAGTACGCGAGATGGATTTGAGCACATCAATGGCCGGGAAGCGGCCGCGCTCGGCAATCGCGCGCGTCATCACCACGTGGCCGTCCAGAATGCCGCGCACCGCATCGGCAATCGGTTCGTTATGATCGTCGCCATCAACCAGAACGGTGAAAAGCGCGGTGATCGACCCGCAGCCGTTCTCGCCTGGACCTGCCCGCTCCAGAAGGCGCGGCAGCTCGGCAAAGACGGATGGCGTATAGCCACGCGTAGTGGGCGGTTCGCCCGCAGCCAGCCCGATCTCGCGCTGGGCAAGGGCAAAGCGCGTTACTGAATCCATCAGGCACAGCACGTTGAGGCCCTGATCCCGGAAATACTCCGCAACGGTGAGCGTCATATAGGCGGCCTGGCGGCGCGACAGGGCAGGCGCATCGGATGTCTCGGTGATGACCACCGAGCGCGCACGGCCCGCCTCGCCCAGCACCTCGTCGACAAACTCGCGCGCTTCGCGTCCCCGCTCGCCAATCAGGCCGATCACGATCACGTCCGCGCTGGTGCCGCGCGTGATCATGCTCATCAGGACAGACTTGCCGACGCCCGAACCGGCGAACACGCCAAGGCGCTGGCCGGTACGCATCGGGGTGAAGGTGTTGAGCGCACGCACACCCAGATCCAGGCGCGGGCCCAGCGCGTCGCGCTGGTGAGCGCACAGCGGCGCACCCTTGACCGGATAGGCGCGATTGCCTTCCGCCAGCGGACCCTTGCCGTCGCGCGGCTCGCCGAACGCATTGATGACCCGGCCAAGCCAGGCAGAATGGGGGCGGATCACCATGCCGTCAGGATCAATCCGGGCGGGCGCACCGGCGCGAATGCCGGACAGATCGCCATGGGCCATCATCAGGGCGGTATCGCCCCGGAAGCCGACCACCTCGCAGCGCTGCGGGTTGTCACCTGCCCCGACATAGGCGCTGGCACCGAGCGTCAGCCCGGCACGCGGACCTTCCGCCTCGATAAGCAGGCCGTTGATCGCCTTCACGCGCCCCTTGAAGGTGCGCGTCTCGATATCCTCGATACGGTCAATCAGGCCTTGCACGGCGGTTCTCGCTTAGCTGTGGTCCGGCTGCTTCTGCGGCCGGTCTTGCAAGCTTTTAACGCAAGTGCGGTTTCAACCGCGTAAACGACTGCGCAACGCCTCGCTCATACTTTCTCCACAGGGTGTTGCAGCAAAAACTCTGCGGCGGGGCCATGCAGCGCAGCGTGCTTTATCAATACGTTAACCAGGAACAGTGCTGGACGGACTCGATTCCGCCCTTTGAGTCAAATCGCTGTTAACTTTCTCGAAGGAATTGTCGCGCCATTGTGCGAACCACGTTAACCATGGGGACGACGCGCAGGGTCAGGTGATTCGCGCGAGCGGCTGCGGAGAGGGACCGATGCGGGTACTGCTCATCGAGGATGATCGCGCGACAGCGCAGGGCATCGAACTGATGCTGAAGTCCGACGGCTTCAACATGTACACAGCCGATCTGGGCGAAGAGGGTGTCGATCTCGGCAAGCTCTACGACTACGACATCATCCTTCTGGACCTGAACCTGCCGGACATGCCGGGTTTTGACGTTCTCAAGACATTGCGCCTTGCCAAGGTTGATACGCCCATCCTCATCCTGTCGGGCAATGCCGACATTGATAACAAGGTGCGCGGCCTGGGCTCGGGCGCCGACGACTACATGACCAAGCCCTTCCACAAGGAAGAGCTGATTGCGCGCATCCACGCCATTGTGCGCCGCTCGAAAGGCCACAGCCAGTCCATCATCCGCACCGGCGATATTGCGGTGAATCTGGACGCCAAGACGGTTGAAGTGAATTCCCAGCGGGTTCACCTGACCGGCAAGGAATACCAGATGCTGGAGCTGCTCTCCCTGCGCAAGGGCACGACGCTCACCAAGGAAATGTTCCTCAACCACCTTTATGGCGGCATGGACGAGCCGGAACTGAAAATCATCGACGTCTTCATCTGCAAGCTTCGTAAGAAGCTGGAAGCGGCGACCGGCTCCAAAGCCCCGATCGAGACCGTCTGGGGCCGCGGCTACGTGCTGCGCGACCCGGTCGAGGAAAAAGGCGCGGCGTAACAGCCGCACGATCACCAGAACATGCAAGAACCCCGGCCTCCGCGCCGGGGTTTTTCTTTGCGCCAGGCCCGCCGCCCGCCAGCCTTCCGATTCCGATTAACCAGCCTGCGTCCGCGTGCTATATTCGCCCCTGTTACAGGGCAGCCCCGGACGGGGGCTTTCCATCCCCTCACCTGCCCCCGGACGGCTGACAGACAAGACACGCTCGCCCCTTGTAACGGGAGGTAGAGACATGCGTTTTCTGATCAGCCTTGCCGCACTCGCCATCATCGCCCCGGCCAGCGCAGCAGCACAATCGACCATCATTCTGGGCACAAGCCAGGCACGCGGCTGCTACGAGGCGGCGCTTGGCGGCGCCAGCGGGGCAGCCAATGGCCTGGCCCGGTGTGAAACTGCCCTGGCCGAAGGCGCCATGTCGCGGCGCGACCGGGCGGCCACGGAAGTGAATATGGGCATATTGCTGATGCAGGCAGGGCGCACGGAGGAGGCACTGGCCGCCTATGACCGCGCACTGGGCATACAGCCACAGCTGGCTGAAGCCTGGCTCAATCGCGGGATCGCATATCTGGGCCAGCGCCAGTATGCGGCGGCCGAGGCCGACTTCACGCGCTCACTGGAGCTCAATGTCCGCGAGGCGCACAAGGCCTATTACAACAGGGCGCTCAGCCTGGACGCGCGCGAACGCTATACGGATGCCTACGCGGACTTCCAGCAGGCCTTGCAGCTCGCTCCGGGCTGGGATCTGCCCTTGCGCGAGCTGGAACGCTATCAGGTTGTGCGCCAGCCGGTGAACGGGTAGCGGCGCTACGCGACCGCGCGTGGAGCCGCCGGACCGGCCTGCGCAGCAGGCTGGTTGCGCATGTACAGGCCACGGTGTCCGGGAACCGGCTTGAAGCTGTCTGTCAGGCCGACAACCGTCTCGGCAGCGCCCAGCACCAAATAGCCATCCGGCGCCAGCTGCTGGGCCAGCCGGTTGAGTATCTTGGCCTTCGATTCCACATCGAAATAGATCAGCACATTGCGGCAGAAGATGATGTCGAGCGTGCCGTAGCGCGAGAAATCTTCCAGCAGATTGCCGGTTTCAAACCGGATCATCTCGCGCAGTTCCGGCTTCACCCGCCAGCTATCGCCGGCCTGCTCGAAATGCTTCACCAGGCGCTGGATGGCGAGGCCACGCTGCACCTCGAACTGGCTGTAAATCCCGGCCTTGGCCTTCTCCATCACATGCGCGCACATATCCGTGGCGAGAATGGACGCGCTGATCCCGTTCATTTCGCGGATCAGCATGGCCAGCGAATAAGGCTCCTGGCCTGTCGAGGCCGCCGCGCACCAGATCTTGAAAGGCCGGCCGGCACGGGCCTGGCGCAGGGCAGGCACCATGACATCGGTGAACATGTCAAACGGGGTCTTGTCGCGGAAGAAGAAGGTCTCGTGCGTCGCCAGCGCTTCCGACGCGGCGGCACACAGGCGCTGATCGCCGCGCATCATCGCATCGACGACCGCTTCCGGCCCGGCGAGCCCTTCGGCTCGCGCCAGCGGCGCCAGACGGCTCTCGATCAGATAACCTTTCTCCGGACCCAGTATGAGGCCGGAGCGCTTCTTCACCTCGGCAGCGAGGAATTTGTATTTGGTTTCGCTCAGCATTAACGCGCTCCTGTCAGCCGGCGGGCGAGTTCCGGTCCGATCTGATTAAGTGGCAGCACAAGGTCTGCGAGGCCCGCTTCAGCCACGGCACCGGGCATCCCCCAGACAACGCTGGAGGCCTGATCCTGCACAATTACGCCCCCGCCTGCCCCGCGCACATGACGCGAGCCATTGCGCCCGTCAGAGCCCATGCCGGTCAGGACAAGCGCCAGCAGGTTCTTGCCCGCCACGCGCGCGCAGCTTTCAAACAGCGGATCAACGGACGGGCGGCAGAAATTGATGGGCGGGTTCTGGTCGAGCCGCGCCCGGAACTGGCCCGGCGCGCCTTCAATGGTCAGGTGGTAGTCGCCCGGCGCTACATAGACATGGCCGGCTTTGAGTGTTTCCCCGTCACTGGCTTCGTGAGCGGGCAATCCCTCGCGGGAGAGGTGCTCGGCCAGAATGGCGGTGAAAACCTTGGGCATGTGCTGGGCGATCACCACCGGCATGCGGATGGATGAGGGGATATTCTGTATCACCTGACGCAGGGCCTGCGGTCCGCCCGTGGACGAACCGATGGCCAGAAGATCGATGCGCGATGGCAGATCACGCCCCGATGCCAGCCCCGCACCCGTGCTGGCCGGGATTTTTACGCTGGCAGCGGCGGCCGTGGCAGCCGGGCCCGCGGCACGCTGCGCCGCATAGCGCGGGGCCAGCGCGGCCAGCTTGTCGAGCAGTTCACGGCGATAGCTTTCCGCCCCGCCCATGCGGCTGGTATCGGGCTTGGGCGCGAAGTCGGCCGCGCCAAGGGAGAGCGCCTGCAGCGTCACTTGCGCACCCTTCTGGGTGAGCGTCGAGGCCATGATGACCCGCGCCTTGGGCGCCGCTTTGAGGATTTGCGGCAGGGCAGTCAGCCCGTCCATGCGCGGCATCTCGATGTCGAGCACGACCAGATCGGGCTGCAATTCGCCGGCACGCTTTACGCCTTGCTCGCCATCTGTACAGGTCGCCGCCAGCGCCAGGCGCGGATCAGCCTCGACCCAGCGGGCAACAAGCCCGCGCACGACGGCGGAATCGTCCACCACCATTACGCGCGGCAGAGCGCCAGGGCTGGCTCCGGGGGGAAGGTTAGCGGCTGTGTTCATCACTATGACCGGCTTACACCAGCCCGGCTTCGGCGAATTTCGAGCCGATAATGTCGCCATCAAACGGCTTCATCACGTACTCGTCCGCGCCTGCCCGAAGGGCCTGGGTGATGTGCGACATATCATTCTCGGTCGTGCAGAACACGACGACCGGCCGTTTGCCGTTCTCCTCGGCGCGCAGCGTGACCAGGAAATCGAGCCCGTTCATCACCGGCATGTTCCAGTCGAGCAGTATCGCGTCCGGCATGGACTTGCGGCACTGGTCGAGCGCCACTTTCCCGTCCGGGGCTTCTTCGCACGCGAAGCCCAAGTCTTCCACAATCCTGCGGGCCACCTTGCGGATGACCCTGCTGTCATCAACTACCAGACAGGTTTTCATTGCCCATTTTGCCTTTTCAACCCTCAGGCCGCCATCGCCACGTCGGCGGCGATCAGCCTGTCAACATCCAGAATGGCCAGAAGCTCGGTTTCCAGCCGGTGTACGCCCGACAGGAGCGCCCGCCAGCGCGGATCGAGATGCGCTGGCACCGGCTCGAACGTATCCTGTCCGAGACGCAGCACCTCGCCGACCTCGTCAACCAGAACACCGAAGAGTTCCGCGCCCCGCTCCAGCCCCAGCGACATGCAAGGCGCATCGGCCTCACGCGCGGGCAGTCCAAGGCGGATACGCGCGTCAATCACCGTCACGATGCGGCCGCGCAGATTGAGAAGACCGGCAATCTGCGGCCGGGCCAGCGGTACCGAAGTGATCGCCTGCGGGGCAAAGACCTCGCGGATTTCCTTTACCGGCGCGCCGCAGAGCTGACCGGCGATACGCACCGTCACATATTCCTGACTGGTCTGATAATCGAGTGTCATGATCGCTTCTCCTAGCCCCTAAGCCGCGCGTGTTTCGCCGGAGCGCGCCGCCCGGTCGAGGGCGGCAATCAGCCCGCCCCTGTCTGCTGGCCGCATGACGGCCACCAGGCCTTCGCCATAGCCCCCATGCGCACGGTCACTGACGCCAAGGCGCGGCACATCGGCCCAGTGGCCTTCGCCAGCCAGCGTGTCGAGCGCGGCCGGATCACCCACCAGGGCGGCGTATTGCGCGCCCATCTGGGCAGCATCGCGTGCCTCGTGCAGACCACCCACCACCGTCACATCATAACCGGCAGCCGCCAGCAGCGGTGCCATCATGCGGCGGGCGAACGCATCGGGCTCGACCAGCAGGATCGAATGACGGCCGGAACGCGCCGGGCGCTGCGGCGAGCCGGACCAGGCCCGCTCCATGTGCCAGGCAATGTCGAGCACTTCGGTCGCCCGGCCCTTGATGATGGCCGAGCCGATAACGCCGGGGCGCTCGGAGCCCATCTGCAGGTCGAGCGTCTCTTCCACCACGTCGAGAATCTCATCGACAGCCACACCGGCCGAACGGCCTTCCTCGGAGAAGACCAGGACCGCCTGGCGGCCGTCGCGCCGGAACTCGTCCACGCCCGAAGCATGGGCAAGCGGCAGAAGGCGTCCACGGTACTGCACGACATGGCGCGCATCGACGACTTCAATCGTGGATCCGTCAAATTCCTCAAGACGCGTGATGAGGCTGACGGGGACGGCTTTCACATCATCCTCGCCCGCACGCACCAGAAGCAGGCGCTGGCGGGAGGGATCGGCAGAGCTCGCCGCCAGCTCTTCAGCGGCCGGCGTTTCCTCGGTGGCATGCGCCAGTTGCTGGGAGAGGCCGTTGGGATCAAGGATGATGATCACCGAGCCATCACCCAGCAGGGTGGCGCCGGAATAGACCTGGATGCCGCGCAGCTGGGCCGAGAGCGGCTTGACCACGATCTCCTCGGTATCGAGCACATCATCGACGACCACGCCGAGCTTGCGCCCCGCCGCCTCGATCACCACCACATAGCCATGGCTGGCATCGCTGGAGGCGTCCGGCAGGCCAAGCACCGTATTCAGGCTGACCACCGGCAGGAGGCGGTTGCGCAGGCGTATCATGCGCGCGCCATGAAGCGATTCAATCGAGTGGGCAGAGCCTTCACCCGCCCGCACCAGCTCGCGTACGGCCAGTTGCGGCAGCGCAAAGCGCGCGTCGCCCGCTTTCACGATCAGCGCCGAAACGATGGCGAGGGTCAGCGGAATCTTGATGGCAAAGCTGGTGCCCTTGCCGACCTCGGAGGTGAGATCGATGGAGCCGCCAATCTGCTCGATATTGGTGCGCACCACGTCCATGCCGACGCCGCGGCCGGACAGGTTCGTCACCTTGGCGGCGGTCGAGAAACCGGCCGCGAAGATGAAGCGCTGGACTTGCGGCTCGCTCATGGAGCTGAGCTCTTCGGCCGTGGCGAGGCCCTTTTCGAGTGCCTTGGCGCGGATTTTCTCCGGGTCGAGACCGGCGCCATCATCGGTGATCTTGATGATGATCGCCCCGCCTTCATGGTAGGCAGACAGGCGGATCGTGCCTTGCGCGGGCTTGCCCTTGGCGGTGCGCACATCGGGCATCTCGATGCCGTGATCGGCAGAGTTGCGCACCATGTGGGTGAGCGGATCCTTGATCAGCTCCAGCACCTGGCGGTCAAGCTCGGTCTCCTCGCCTTCCATGATGAGGCGGATTTTCTTGCCGAGATCCTGCTGGGTATCGCGCACGATGCGCGGCAGCTTGCGCCAGGCATCGCCAACAGGTTGCATGCGCGTCTTCATCACCCCGTCCTGCAGCTCGCCCGTCACGGATGACAGGCGTTGCAGCGGGCCTTTCAGCGCAGAATCTTCGTTTTCGCGGACGATCTGGTGCAGCTGGTTACGGGCCAGCACCAGCTCGGACACCGTCGTCATCAGCGTTTCGAGCACATCCACATTCACCCGGATCGTGGACTGGGCCCGCACGCCTTCAGACTTTGGGCCATCGGTGTCGGCCGGGGGTGTCTGCGCGGCAGGCTTGCCGGCCGCCATGGCGGCTACCGGCACAGGCGCTTCATCGTCGTCCTCAGCCTCGGCCTCGGTCTCGGCCTCCGCCTCATCCTCAGCGGCAGCGCCGGCCAGCTCCGGACCTTCGGTCGCCATGAAGGCCGCTTCCAGATCGGCCAGCGACACTTCGCCCGGACGCAGAGGACGGCCCAGATCGGCGTCGAACGCCTCGCCGCCTTCGGCAACAACTTCAATGACGGGTTCAGGCTCAGGTTCGGGTTCGGGCTCCGGCGCGGCCTCTACAGTCTCGCCCATTGCCAGCGCTTCCAGCTTGGCAATCAGCTCGCTGTCATCGCCCTCAGGCTCGCTGCCTGTCTCTTCCAGGCCGCCCAGCACCAGCTTGATGCGGTCAAGCGATTGCAGGACCAGCGTCACTGCGGCGCTATCGGCGACAAGCGTGCCGTCGCGGAACTTGCCCAGCAGGGTTTCGCCCGCATGGGCCACTGCCTCAAGGCGCGACAGGCCAAGAAAGCCGCACGTGCCCTTGATGGTGTGCAGAAGGCGGAAAATATTGTCGAGCGTCGCCCGGTCCGTCGGATCGGATTCGAACTTCACCAGCTCGACATCTATCGTATCAAGGCTCTCTGCCGTTTCGGCCAGAAACTCGCCAATCAGCTCATCCATCGTGAACCCGTCCCCTATCTGCCCGCCACATGGCGGACTCGCGCGCACGGCGCGCAACTGTGATCAGGTACGAAACTCACACGTCCAGGGTTAACGTATCGTTTGACGAACGGACCGTTTGTCAAAAATCACGGTCAGGCCGCGGCGGCCTTCGCCTGCGGAGCGAGAAGGGCGATGTATTCAACGCGCTCTTCTTCTGCCTGCGCCTCGACGCGGCCGCCATGCTCGCGGGCCACCAGTCCGGCATAGTATGGCTGGATGGAGCGGCCATCATAGCCGTCCTCGCCCGCCCGGCCGGCCAGTGCCTCGACATAGGCCGGGTCAATGCGTGCGCGCGGTCCGGCAGCAACGATACGCAGACGGCTGTCACCGGCCTCGCTGGCTGTTGCCTCCACCGTCACCGTCCCGCCCCGCGGCACATTGTCCACCGCCAGCCAGATAAGGTTCAGCAGCACACGCGCCGCCGGCTTGTCGAGACCGGCCGCCTGCACCTTCCACACCAGCTCCGGCTTGGCAGGGGCAAACATGGCCTCCGCCAGACGCTTCAGCTCGCCCGTATCGATGCTGCCGGGGCGTGAGCCCCCTGCCCCGAAGGCCAGGCGCACATATTCCAGCTTGGCATGGGCCTGATTGGCGCCGGTGCGGATCAGCTCGATCGCATCGTCGCGCATGTCGGCGGCGTTTTCATCGTCCAGCACGGACAGGGCCGCGCCGAGCGCCGATACCGGGCTGACAAGATCATGGCAGAGCCGGGCGCACAAAAGCGCGGCAAGCTCGGTGGCGGAGGGTGTGTGTTGCGTGCTCATGGCGCCAAGCATTATCCGATTCTCGATCGCGAAAGGGTTAACGCGTGTGCCCTCCAGGCGATCACTCCGCACTGGCGTTTCCTGCCCGCACGACTGCCGTAACTCTGACTGTGCTCCTCGCCGATTGAAAGTACACCATTATGGTGCTAATTTATGGACAAAAGAAAACCGAGCTACGATCTTGAGGCCATTCGTTCAGCTGCGGGAACGCACATGACGTTCACTAGCACGGCGGTGGCAGGCGCAGCGATGATGGGTATGACCCGGGCCGATATGGTGAGCGTGATCCGGTCGCTGACACGCGACGAGTTCTTCAAGTCGGTGACAACCTTTCACGATCACCGGGTCTGGATGGACGTCTACCACACACGCGCGGATGGCTATGACATCTACATCAAGTTCGTGCAGGACACGGTGACAGAGTTCACCTGCACATCGTTCAAGGAGCGCTGATATGGGCGGCACTGCATCAACCAGGCTTCATCCCGAGACCGGCGCCGTTCTGACGCGCGGAACACGCACCGTCACACTGACATACAAATCACAGACCGAGACCGTCGAGATGCCAGGCTGGTACCCGGCCGACGATACCGGTGCCGCGAACGGCCTGCACGATCCGCGCGACATGCTGGTGTCCGACCGTGCCATCAACCGGATGAAGGCGCGCGAAGCGGGCGTGATGATGCCTGATGATGTGCGCAAGGTCCGCAAGAAGCTGGGCCTGACCCAGCGTGAAGCGGGACGTATAATCGGCGGCGGCCCGAACGCCTTTCAGAAATACGAGGCCGGGGACGTCGTGCTGAGCAAGCCTGCTGATACAGCCCTGCGCCTGCTAGCCAACAATCCGGCACGCCTTTCCGAACTCACCAGCTGAGCGGCTAAGGCTCGCGGTCATCCTCATCATAGCCGCGCCGCGAGGAGAAGAAGACAAGCGCCATCAGCCCTGCCCCGACCACGAAGGTCAGCACCGCGCCGATGATGAGCGCGGCCCAGCCATGGGCACCGACTGCATTATCCATACTGGTCCATAGCCGCGCCGACAGCGCAATCGCCCCGATGAGCATCGCGCCCAGAACGGCCGCCAGAAGCCAGGTTTTCATGAATGTCCTTCCTGTGCGCTGCACCGGGATGCATAACATGCATTATGGTTAAGGGAGACATTAACCTTGCCTGCGGCACACATGCCCCCTTGGCAAGTCGATTCGTCCTTGTCACTGTGTGTGCCGCTCCGGCACGGTCCGGGAAAGATGACAGCATGTCACGGGGGGTGATGTTGGCCTGCATCTTGCCTTGCTGGACTGGCGGCTGATGACCAACCGCGCGGGAAGAGGGAAATAATACGCATGTCCGGTTTTGACGTCCGCCTCGCTGACGCCCACCGCTCTCGTGCGCTGGTTTTCTTTGCCACACTGACCATGGCGCTGCTGCTTGTAGCCGCCATACTGGTCAGCCGGACCATGGCAGGCACGTCAGCCTCGGCCGCGGCGCCGGAAACCGGCGGACTTGATCCGGCAGGTGCCGCCCTGATGGCTGAGGCGGCTGAAGCCGCCCCCTCGCTCGACGACATGGTGATGGCCGAGCACGCTGCCTTCACCAACTGCATTGACTGCCCCGTGCTGATGGCCACCGAAGTAACGGTGCGTTCCGGCCAGACCTTTGCCAGCGTGCTGGCCGAGGCCGGCGCCAGCCGCATTGATGCGGCCCGCGCCATTGCTGCGCTGGATCCCATCTACCCCGCCCGCTCACTGCGCGCAGGCCAGTCGCTCAACCTCTTCTTCGAGCGCGATCCCTTGCAGCGCGTCTCGGCGGACGAAGAAAGCGGCCTTACCCTGACCGGCATTTCCTTCCGTCCCGACCAGGAGCGCACCCTGACCGTCGCGCGCACCGCCGACGGCCAGTACCGCACCCGCGAAGCCGTCATGACCGTCGAGCGTGAGATCGTGCGCGCACGCGGCGAGATTTCCTCCAGCCTGTACGCCGCCGCGCTGAATGCCGGCGCGACCGACCGCATCGTCACCGACATGGCGCTGGTGCTGGGCCACGCGGTGGACTTCCGCACCATCCGCTATGGCGACACGTTCGACATCGTGTTCGAGCGCTACACGAACCGGGCAGGCGAGGTGATCCGCACCGGCCGCATTCTCTACATGACGTTTGAAGGCCGTGGCCGTCCGCTGGAGTATTTCCGCTACGAAGCCCCGGACGGCGATATTGGCTATTACACTGGCGAAGGTGAGAGCGCGGCGCGCCTGCTGATGAAAATGCCGATCAATGGCGCGCGCATCTCCAGCCAGTTCGGCATGCGCTTCCACCCGATCCGCCGCACCAACCGGCCCCATAACGGCACAGACTTCGCCGCCCCGACCGGCACGCCGATCTACGCCGCCGGTAGTGGCACGGTGGAACGCGCCGACTGGTTCGGCTCATTCGGCAACTATATCCGCATCCGCCACGCCAATGGCTATCAGACCGCCTACGCGCACCTGAACGGGTTTGCCCGCGGCATCCGCGCCGGCACGCGCGTCACGCAAGGCCAGACCATCGGCTATGTCGGCACGACCGGCGCTTCCACCGGTCCGCACCTGCACTATGAGGTTCACCTCAATGGCCGCCCGCTCAACCCGATGAGCCTGGACCTGCCGACGGGCCGCCGTCTGGAAGCGGGTGAGCTGGGCATTTTCAACGCCGAGCGTGACCGGATCATCGCCCTGCGCGATCAGGCTCCGGCAGCGCGTGAGGAAGAGCCCCAGCCCGTTCTGGTTGCCGAGCGCAGCGAGGAACGCCGCGTCAGCGCCGGTTCAGGAGCCAGCGCACGGCCGTAACGGTACGGCCCGCGCCTACTTCGTGGCCGCCATCAGATAGTTCACGCCAGCATCAGTGCTGATGAAGAAGCTGTCCTTGAGCGGGTTATAGCTGACGCCCACGGGCGTTTCGGGCGCAAGGCCCGCAGTTTTCAGCGCGGCCTCCACCTCTTCGGGCTTTACCAGCTTTCCGAAGCGGTGCGTGCCGCGCGGCAGCCAGCCCAGCACATATTCCGCGCCGAAAATCGCCGTCACGAAGGCGCGGCTGGTGCGGTTGATCGTGCCGACAATCATTATCCCGCCGGGCTTTACCAGCGCCGCGCAATCGGCAAGGAACTGCGCCGGATCGGCGACATGCTCGACCACTTCAAGATTGAGCACGACGTCAAACCGCCCCGGCCCTTCGGCCTCCAGCAACTGCTCCGCCGTGCCGTGGCGGTAGTCGATTTCCAGCCCCGCCTCGCGGGCATGCACCAGCGCGGTCTTGATATTGGGCTCGGCGGCATCCACCCCCGTCACACGTCCGCCCAGACGCGCCATCGGTTCAGACACCAGCCCGCCCCCGCAGCCAATATCAAGCAGCTCAAGACCCGCCAGCGGCTCGCGGCCCTCACGGGCGAAATGGGCGCTCAGGCGCTCGCGTATCCAGGTGAGGCGCGCCGGGTTGAATTTGTGCAGCGGCGCAAACTTGGATTTGGGATCCCACCACTCGGCAGCCATGCGTGAGAACTTCTCCACCTCCGCCGGATCGATGGAGGGGCTGGAGAGGGTTTCAGGCGAGCTTGACTGGGCCATGGGAGGGGTTCCTGAGACGGGGAAGATCACGCCGCCAATATACGCTGGCACGCGCGCGCGTTAAGGGCTGTGAGTGAGGTAAAATGCCGCCGCCTGAAATGCGGGTGGGGGCAGAGCCCTCGTCCTTCGAGACGCTCGCTGCGCTCGCCCTCAGGATGAGGGCTTTGGCTATGCTTTCCCCCTCATCCCTCGGCCACGTAGTGCTCGAAGCACGAGGGAAAAGCATAGCTGCAGGCATGGATCCGCCGCAGGTTCCGCTATTCCGGCTATTACAGGAAAAACCTACCGGCCCGCGCCTGCGCCAGCGCCGCTCACCGGCGTGCCTTCGGCACGCGCTGCCCGCCAGTTGCGCACGAAATTGTCCATGGGCAGCGATTCCAGTATCTGCCCGGAATTGCCCAGCACGCCGATGTCCTGCGCGCCCGAACGCACGCGCACAGCGCCCGCATCGGTGGCAGAGACTTCCAGCCCGGCCTCGTCCGGCGCACGCCAGGAGGCACCGGCCTCCATCTCGCGCGCGAACAGCACACGGCCAGAGCCATCACGCACTTCCAGCGTCACCGGCGAGATGGCGGTAAAGACCAGCGCTTCGGGCGCATGGGCGGTCGGCAGACCGGCCCATATCTGGGCCGGGTCCGGCGCGCGGCTGGATTCCACCACGGGGCGCGGCGTGGCCAGCAGCGTGGCGGCATCAGGCGCTTCGGCAAACGCGCCGGTGCGGGTGATGTGGACGCCATACCAGCTCGTCGCGGCCAGCACGCTGCCCAGAATGATAACGGCGCCGATAACGCCCTTGGGCAGTTTGAATTCGCGTTTTTTCCTCGGAGCGGTCGGCTGGGCGCGGCCCGTATCGCACTCCACCTCCAGCTTGAACTGCTCCACCATTTCGGTGACGTTCAGCTCAAGGAAGCCGGCATAGGCACGCAGATAGCCGATCGTGTAGGCGCGCGAGGGCAGGCCGCGCGGGTCCATCGCTTCGAGGGCTTCGAGATAATCGCGCTTGATGCGGGTGCGCGCAGCGGCGGAATCCAGCGTCCAGCCATGTTTCAACCGCGCCTGACGCAAGATGTCACCGATGCTCGCGGGGCCACAAGGTGCCACCGGGGCATTGGCGAAAACAGCATCCATGGGCACGTACTGACTTCCTGCTACCTGACCGGCCAGCTTTTGCATCACACTTTTAACCGCGTGGAAGCGGCTTCCCCTCACCACCAGCGCCGAGTCGTATCACTTCCCTGTGACTTTTTGATCGCAACGCAAGTGGATTAAATCAAAATGCAGCACGGTTATCAACAAGTCGTGAAGAAATTCCGGCTTCTTGCGCAGCGGCGATCAGCTTTTCTCTCAAGGATTTATCCGTGCCGGGACGCGTTGCGCCCATTTCGCTTGCAAGCCAGGTGCCAAGACGGCCCGCATCGCACTCCGCCAGGGCCGCCTTTACCGGGCCGATACTGGCCGCCGACATGGATAATCGCCGGTAACCAAGACCGGCCAGAACACAGGCCTCCAGCGGCTTTCCGGCCATTTCGCCGCATACAGAAACCGGCTTGCCGGCCGCATCACACGCCTCGCGCACCGATTGAAGCAGGGCGAGCGGCGCCGGGTTCAGCACATCATAGCGCTGGGCCACTTGCGGGTTTTGCCGGTCAGCCGCGAAGAAATACTGCATCAGGTCATTCGCGCCCACGGCGGCAAAGTCGCACAAGGCCAGATAGGGCTCCGGGGCAAACGCTACCGCCGGCGTCTCGATCATCAGCCCTGTTTCGACGCGCTCCGGCACGCCGTGGCCATGGCGCCGGGCCAGCTCCAGCTCGGTGTAGAGAAGATCGCGCGCGCGCGACAGCTCGCCAATATCGGCCACCATGGGAAAGAGGACTTTCAGCCCCTGCCCTGCGCTGGCCCTGACAAGGGCGCGCAGCTGGTATCGGGTGAGCGCAGGCCGGTCGAGACCCATGCGCAGCGCCCGCCATCCCAGCGCCGGATTGGGCTCGCGCAGCTCCGGGATGAAGCGCGTCACCTTGTCGCCGCCAAGATCAAGCGTGCGGAACACGACCGGCCTGCCGCCCGCCGCTTTCAGGACCGCCCTGTACATCTCGATCTGGGCGGAGACGCGCGGCAGGGTATGGGAGATCATGAACTGGAATTCGGTGCGGAACAGGCCGACGCCCGCCGCGCCCGTTTCTGCCAGACGCGGCATCTCGATCAGCAGACCGGCATTCATCGACAATTCCATCGCCACGCCAGTGGCGGTCACGGCCGGCTCGTCGCGGCGTGCGGCGTAGGCCTGGTTCGCCCGGGAGAGGCCCTCCATGCGCTCGGCATAGGCGGTCAGAACCTCGTCGCCGGGACGCACATGCAGGATACCGAACTCGCCATCAATGATCAGCGTGTCGCCGTCTTCCACCCGGTCCAGCGCGCCTTCCACCTGCCCCACCATGGGTATGCCCAGCGCCTTGGCGACAATGGCCGCATGGCTGGTGGCAGAGCCTTCTTCCGTGGCCAGCCCCGCCAGGCGCGAGCGGTCCAGCTCCATCAGCTCGGCCGGGCCTATGGAGCGGGCAACCACGATGGCATTGGGCGGCAGATCGGCCAGCGCCCGCACCGCGTCCGGCCCCGCCAGATGGCGCAGCAGCCGGTTGGCAAGGTCTTCCAGATCATGCAGGCGCTCGCGGAAATGGGCTTCGCGCGCCTTCATCAGCCGGGCGCGGTGTTCATTGCGCACCCGCTCGACCGCGGCCTCTGCGGTCAGGCCCGAGCGCACCGCCTCGCGCAGCTGGCCGGTCCAGCCCCGGTCATGGGCGAACATGCGGTAGGCATCGAGCACATCGCGCGAGGGCGTGCCGATGGGCGCACGCCCCGATTCCAGCAATTCATCGAGCCCGCGCCGCAGATCGGCAATCGCCGAATCCAGACGCGCCTCTTCGGCCTCCGCGTCCTCTGCGATCATGCGCGCGGAATTGACGTGCGGCTCGTGGACCACGGCCACGCCCATGGTGATGCCCGGCGCCAGGGCGACACCGGCATAGCGCTCCGGCCCCGATGCGCGCAGTTCAAGATCGGAGAAGGCTTCGGCGCGAACAAGCTCGCCCGACGCCACGATCTCGGCCAGCAGCATAGCGACCGTCTGCAGCGTCTCGATTTCCTCTTCGGTGCTGGGCCGCGCCGACATGGACTGGGCGGTGAGCACCCCGACCAGACGGCCGCCGCGCAAGACCGGCACACCGACAAAGCTCTTGAACGGTTCTTCGCCGGTTTCCGGCTTGTAGGCAAAGCGCGGATGGGACGGGGCGTCTTCCACCGACAGGGGCCGCGCCCTCTGGGCGACAAGACCCACCAGGCCCTCATCACGCGCCAGGCGCAGTGAGTGAACTGCTTCTGCCTTCAGGCCGTGCGTCGCCGACAATTCCAGCGCGCCGCTGGGCAGGACCAGATAGATCGAGCACACATCAGAGCCGGTTTCCTCGGCGATGATGCGCGTCAGCCGGTCAAGGCGCGCCTGCGCCTGATCCTGCTGCGCCATCAGATCGCGGATGCGCTGCAGGAGCCGGCGCGGTCCGCGCAGGCCCGTCCTGTCCAGCATGGGCTTTTCCAGCGTCATGGTTCTAGTGGTCCCGTGGCTGCGGGCGGGCAATGTCAGGTATTGCGCGGGGCAGTGGCCCCTTTCGCCCCTGACGTCAAGCCTCGTCCAGCCTGTAGGCTGCATGAAGGGCGCGGACCGCCCGTTCCAGCGCATCTTCGTTCACGAGTGCTGAAATCTTGATCTCGGAGGTTGCCAGCATGCGTACCTCAATCGCCTCGCGCTCCAGCACACCATAGAGCGTGCGCGCCACGTCCGCCCGTCCGCGAAGGCCCGTACCGACCACCGACACCTTGGCAAGGCCCACCTCTGAAGCCAGTCCCTCATGCCCGGCCAGCGCCTGCAGGGCGGCGCGCAGATCACGCCCCTCCACCGAAAATTCCAGATTGGACCCGCCCGAACGCGCCCGGCCCTGCACGATCATGTCGACATGCACGCCCGCCCCGGCGAGCGCGGCAAACACGCCGCCCGGCCCGCTGGCGCTGTCTTCAATGCCCGGCACGGCGATGCGCGCCTGCGCGCGGGCATAGGCAATGCCGGACACGACGCGGCGTTCGGCCAGCGCGCTCTCGCTCAACACCTGCGTACCGATGCTCGCCCCCGGCGCGGCAAAGCTGGATTTCACCCGCATCGCCACGCCCTTGGCCTTGGCGTATTCGACAGAGCGGGTCTGCAGAACCTTCGCGCCCATCGCCGCCAGCTCCAGCATCTCGTCATGGGAGATGCGCGCCAGGCGCGTGGCTTTGGGTTCGATGCGCGGATCGGTGGTGAACACACCATCGACATCGGTGTAGATGTCGCACTCGGCGCCTATGGCCGCCGCAATCGCCGCGGCAGACAGATCCGTACCGCCCCGGCCCAGCGTGACGAGGCGCCCCTGCGCATCCACGCCCTGATAGCCCGCCACCACCGGGATAACCCCGTCGCCGAGCAGGCTCTCCAGCACCTCGCCATCAATGCCGGTAATGCGCGCCGAACCCGGCACGCCGTCCACCTCTATCGGTAATTGCCAGGCGAGGATTGAGCGCGCCTTCAGGCCCAGCTGTTTCAGCGCCAGCGCCATCAGGGCAGCGGCTGCCTGTTCACCGGCGGCCAGCACCGTGTCGGTCTCGATCTCGCCCAAGCCCCCACCGAGCGCGCTGGCATGGCCCAGATAGCGGTCAGTCTCCCCGGACATGGCCGAGACCACCACGGCGAGCTGATGGCCCCTGGCCGCCTCTGCCGCGACGATAGAGGCCGAATGGGCAATCCGTTCGGGACTGCCCATCGAGGTGCCGCCAAATTTCAGGACCAGCCGTGTCATGGCCCTTCTCTAGCAGGATTGGTGCCGGGAGGAAGCGGGGGAGTCTTTTCGCGGCCCCTCCACCTCGTCGTTCCCGCGCAGGCGGGAACCCAGGTTTAATGCTCACACATCCCTGCCGCGCACCTTTTAGCCTCGTGAGTTCAACTCACCGGGTCCCCGGCCTCCGAGCCGGGGTCCATTTTCCGGCCACCGGGCCTGTCCATGGGTCCCCCGTCGGGGCGGGGGGGGCATGGCAACGCCCCGCGCAACCCCTCCACTTCGTCATTCCGGGGGAGCGAAGCGACACCCGGAACCCAGCTTTTTTCAAGAACGACTGGGTTCCGGACAAGCGCTGTCGCGCTTTCCGGAATGACGAAGGGAGGGCGCCCCACCAAATTTATCCCCCCATTCCTTGTGTGGTCTCGTGGCCACACCTACATGCATGTCACCAGGGATGGCGGGCTGTGCCTCAAAGAGGGCGGCTCTTACCTAACCCCTTGTCTCGCTGCCCTTTTTCAGGAGACCTGAAGGCATGAATTTCGATACCTATACCGACCGTGCGCGCACTGTGATCCAGACCGCACAGGGCCTCGCCATGAAGGCGAAGAACCAGCAATTCTCCCCCGAGCACGTGTTTCGCGCGCTGATGGAGGAGGAAGAGGGCCTCGCCCCCAACCTTATCAACGCCGCTGGCGGGCGCGCGGACCTCGCCGCTGATCTGGCCAAGCGCGCGGTGGATGCCCTGCCCAAGGTTGAAGGCGGGTCTGGCCAGCTCTATCTCGCGCCGAAAACGGCCGAAATCCTCTCCGCCGCCGAAGAGGCCGCGAAGAAGGCTGGTGACCAGTATGTGACGGCCGAGCGCCTGCTGCTGGCTTTTGCGATCACGCCCGGCACCGCGCCGTTTGACATCTTGAAGCAGGCGGGCGTTACCCCGCAGACGCTGAACACCGCGATCAATGCGCTGCGTCAGGGCCGCACCGCCGACAGCGCCTCCTCTGAAGACAGCTATGAGGCGCTGAAGAAATACGCGCGCGACCTCACCGAGGTGGCCCGCAAGGGCAAGCTGGATCCGGTGATTGGCCGTGATGAGGAAATCCGCCGCACCATTCAGGTCCTCTCCCGGCGTACCAAGAATAACCCCGTCCTGATCGGTGAACCGGGCGTCGGCAAGACCGCTATCGCGGAAGGCCTCGCCCTGCGCATCGTCAATGGCGATGTTCCGGAATCCTTAAAAGACAAGCGCCTGCTCGCGCTCGATATGGGCGCGCTGATCGCGGGCGCGAAATATCGCGGCGAGTTTGAGGAGCGCCTGAAAGCCGTGCTCTCCGAAGTGACCGCAGCCGATGGGAAGATCATCCTCTTCATCGACGAGATGCACACGCTCGTCGGCGCCGGGAAAACCGATGGCGCGATGGATGCGTCGAACCTTTTAAAGCCCGCCCTGGCGCGCGGTGAGCTGCATTGCGTGGGCGCCACCACGCTCGATGAATACCGCAAGCATGTGGAGAAGGACGCCGCGCTCGCCCGCCGCTTCCAGCCCGTCTTCATCGACGAGCCGAGCGTGGAGGACACGATCTCCATCCTTCGCGGCCTGAAAGAGAAGTACGAGGTCCATCACGGCGTGCGCATCGCCGATGGGGCCATCGTGGCAGCGGCCACCCTCTCCAACCGCTACATCACCGACCGCTTCCTGCCCGACAAGGCCATCGACCTGATGGACGAGGCCTCTGCGCGCCTGCGCATGCAGGTGGATTCCAAGCCCGAAGAACTCGACGAGCTCGACCGGCGCATCATCCAGCTGAAGATCGAAGGCGAGGCGCTGAAAAAGGAGTCCGATGCGGCTTCGAAAGCGCGCCTCGAAGCGCTCACCAAGGAGCTATCCGATCTCGAGCAACGCTCTGCCGAGATGACGGCGGCCTGGCGCGCCGAGAAGGACAAGCTTGCCTCCTCGACGCATCTGAAAGAACAGCTCGACCAGCTTCGCGCAGAGCTTGCCAATGCCGAGCGGCGCGGTGATCTGGGGCGTGCCTCCGAGATCAAATATGGCCGCATCCCCGACCTGGAGCGCCAGCTTGGCGAGGCCGAAAAGGCAGGCGAGGCCAATAGCAAGGGCACTCTGGTGCAGGAGGTTGTCGATGAGGAGCAGATCGCCGGCATCGTCTCGCGCTGGACCGGCGTGCCGGTCGACAAGATGCTTGAGGGCGAGCGGGCCAAACTCCTGAAAATGGAGGAGGGGCTGCATGCCCGCGTGGTCGGTCAGGACGAGGCGGTCGCCGCCGTATCCGACGCCGTGCGCCGTGCGCGCGCGGGCCTGAAAGACCCCAGCCGCCCCATTGGCAGCTTCCTCTTCCTCGGCCCCACCGGGGTGGGCAAGACCGAGCTGACGAAAGCCTTGGCCGAGTTCCTCTTCGATGACGAGACGGCGATCACCCGGCTCGACATGAGCGAATACATGGAGAAGCACTCGGTCGCGCGCATGATCGGCGCGCCTCCGGGCTATGTCGGCTATGATGAGGGCGGGGCGCTGACCGAAGCCGTCAGAAGGCGCCCTTATCAGGTCATCCTCTTTGACGAGGTGGAAAAGGCCCATCCGGACGTGTTCAACGTGCTCCTGCAGGTGCTCGATGATGGCCGCCTGACCGATGGTCAGGGCCGCACGGTCGATTTCCGCAACACGCTCATCATCATGACCTCCAATCTGGGCTCGGAACATCTGCTCTCCGGCTCGGTGGAGGCAGCCCGTCCGATGGTGATGGAGGCGGTGCGGGCGAGCTTCCGGCCTGAATTCATCAACCGGATCGACGAGACGATCCTCTTCCAGCGCCTCGAACCCCAGCACATGGGCGCGATTGTGGAAATCCAGCTCAAACGCCTTGAAGCGCTCCTGAAAGACCGCCGCATGACGATCTCTCTGGATGAGCAGGCAAAGCAATGGCTGGCCGAGAAGGGCTATGACCCGGCCTATGGCGCACGCCCCCTGAAACGCGTGATCCAGAAAGAGCTGCAGGATCCGCTCGCCCGCCTGATCCTGGAAGGCACGATCAATGATGGCGACGAGGTGAAGGTCTCTGCCGAGGCCGGATCACTGACCATCAATGGCCGCGCGGTTAGCCGCTCAGCCCTGCCACCGGCAGAGGCCGTCATCCAGTAGAGAGGTCTTTTAGCGCCGCAGCCCATCCGGGCTGCGGTGTTCCGCGAAAAGTCGCGGGCGGCCGGTCGGCCTTGCGGCCCCTGACGGGGCCGGGCTGGCACCCCGGCGCGCAGCGCCGCAAGCGCGAACGCGCGCCCGAGCTCGTGCGAGGCGCGACGCGCGGATGCGCGGAGCACCACTAAAAAGACGCCCCTTCCCGTCCGGGCAGAGTCGCGCTTATCTCTCCTGACCAGAGGGCGCCAGACGCCCCGGACGGGAGGAGACGACCATGTATCAATCCATGATGGTGCCGCTGCTGGTGCTGGTATGCTGGACGCTGGTGATGTGGGTGTGGATGTATGCCACGCGCATTCCGGCCATGCAGAAGGCCAAGATCAACCCGGCACGCATGAAGGAAAAGTCCGAGATGGACGTGCTGCCGCGCGGCGTGCGTCAGATTGCGGACAATCATAACCATCTGCATGAACAGCCGGTGATTTTCTACGCGCTCGTCACCTACAGCCATCTCGTTGGCGTGGGTGATGCCATCAATATCGGCTTTGCCTGGACCTATGTGATCCTGCGCATCATCCACTCGCTGGTGCAGAGCACGATCAACTTCATTCCCTTACGCTTTGGCATCTACACGCTGGCGACGCTCTGCCTGTTTGTCATCGCTATCCGCAATCTGATAGCCTTGTCGGTATGAGCCTTACTGTATACGGACTGAAAAATTGCGAGACCTGCCGCAAGGCAATGACCGCATTGAGCGAAGGCGGGAGAAATCCCGCCTTCGTTGACATCCGCGCCGAGCCTTCCGTGGCCGGACTGATCCCCGGCTGGATCAGGGCTGTGGGTGAAGCAAAAATCGTCAACCGCGCCTCGATGACCTGGCGCAAGCTTTCTGACGAAGACAAGGCAAGGGCTGACGATGCGGGCAAACTCGCTGGCCTGCTCGATGAACACCGCACGCTTATAAAGCGCCCTGTGATCGTTACGGGAAGCACGGTCCATGTCGGCTGGACGAAGGCTGTGCAGGCTGAATTGGGGGTCTGATCTCCGGGTTCCGCCGAGCTGCCCTGCTGTCCCACTTTCGTCATTCCAGAAGCGGCGTCAGCCGCTATCTGGAACCCAGAGTTTCTATCGAAAAGCTGGGTTCCGGGTCTGCGCTTCGCTCCGCCCGGAATGACGAAGGGGAAATGCGCGGGGGAGCCATACTCGCCACAAGCTATCAGCCTGTCATCCTCCGGTCGCGAAGCGATCCGGGGGACCCATGCCTCTTTAGTTCCGCAACGCATCCGCGTTGCGATGTTCCGCGAATACCCGCCTGCGCGGGCACAGGCAGTCGCGGGCGCGCGTTCGCGCTTTTGGGCCGCTTGGCAACTCTCAGGCATGGGTGGCCCGGATAAACCGGGCCATGACAGGGATGTGACTTTCCGTTGAATGTGCCTTGGCTCTCCGGTTCCCCGTTTTCACGGGGACAGGCGGGGCCGGAGACCCCGGTGAGATGGGCCAGCCGGGAAGAAACCCTACTCCGCCGCAGCTGGCCTCTCGCGCATCGCGCGCATTTTGGCGGCTTTGTCTTCCACCGCAGCGACGATGCGTTCGATCATCGTCTCGTTGGAGACTTTTTCGGTCTGCTGACCGGCAAAATAGAGCATGCCCGCGCCCTTGCCGCCGCCGGTGAACCCCAGATCGGTATAGGCTGCCTCGCCGGGGCCGTTGACCACGCAGCCAATGATGGAGAGCGAGATCGGCTCGGAGATGTGCGCCAGCCGCGCTTCCAGCGCTTCGACGGTGCGGATCACGTCAAAGCCCTGACGCGCGCAGGACGGGCAGGCGATGATGTTCACCCCGCGCGTGCGCAGGCCCAGCGCTTTCAGCATGTCAAAGCCTGCGCGGATTTCCTCCACAGGCTCGGCCGAGAGCGAGACGCGGATCGTGTCGCCAATCCCGGCCCAGAGTAGCGAGCCCATGCCGATGGCGGACTTGATCGTGCCCGAGCGAAGCCCCCCGGCCTCTGTCACGCCCAGATGCAGCGGCGCATCGGTCGCTTCAGCCAGCATCTGATAGGCGGCGACGGTGAGGAAGAGATCAGACGCCTTCACCGAAATCTTGTATTCGTGAAAGCCCAGATCATCGAGAATGCGGGCGTGACCCAGCGCGCTTTCCACCATCGCGTCGGGGCAGGGCTCACCATATTTTTCAAGCAGTTCGCGCTCCAGCGATCCGGCATTGACCCCGATGCGGATGGAGCAGCCATTGTCGCGCGCCGCCGAGACGACCTCCTTCACGCGCGCCATGGAGCCGATATTGCCCGGATTGATGCGCAGGCACGCCGCGCCGGCCTCTGCCGCCTCGATGCCGCGCTTGTAGTGGAAATGAATGTCGGCGACGAGCGGCACTTTTGCCTCGCGCGCAATCGTGCGGAAGGCCGCCGTTGAGTCTTCATCCGGGCAGGAGACGCGCACAATGTCTGCGCCCGCCTCTTCAAGCCCGCGTATCTGGTTGATCGTCGCGCGCGCGTCGGATGTGGGCGTGTTGGTCATGGACTGCACGGAGATGGGCGCATCCCCGCCCACCTCGACAGACCCGACACGGATTTTGCGCGAGACGCGCCGGTCAATCGCCCGCCAGGGCCTGACCTTGGTGTGATCCTCGACCGCCATGAACCTGCTCCTTCGCGCCTCGCCCCTACATATAGGAGCGATGTGACGAGGTGAAGGCGGAGCAGGCGTCGGGCATCCAGATCAGGCAGCCGCCTCGCCATCACCGTCAGAGGCCGATTTCAGCGCCGCTTCGGCTTCGGCATCGGCGCGTGAACGGCGCGGACGCCGTGTGCGGGCCGGGCGCGGAGCCTCGTCGCCGGGCTGGTCGTCACCGCCGGACGTCACGGGCGTCTGCTCGGCCGTGCCCGGATCAACCATGCGCAGCGGATCGCTCTGGCCATCGCCATTGTCTGCGCCCTTGCGGCTGTCACCGTCAGAGGCGCCCTGCTGACCGGCATTCTCGTTGCGGCGGCTGGGGCGGCGGCCACGCGGCTGGCGTTCGCCGCCTTGTCCATTGCCCTGCTGGCGCTGATTGTTCTGGCCGTCCTGACGGTCGCCATTATCGCTATCGCCGCCATTACTGCGCGACTGATGCGTGTTGCGGCTGTCGCCATCATCACCGTCATCATCATTGTCATCATTGTTATTGTCGCGCTCTTCGCGGCGCGGCTGGATGACCTGCAGAATGCGCAGATAGTGCTCGGCGTGCTGGTAATAGTTTTCCGCCATGATCCGGTCGCCGGAGGAGGAAGCATCGCGCGCGAGCTGAAGATATTTTTCGTAGATATGGGCAGCATTGCCCCGGATTTTCACGTCCGGCCCATTGCTTTCAAAATTGCGATTGCCCTGATTATGATTGGGCTTACGCCCGCGGCCGCGTTGACGCTTCATGTCGTGCTGGGTCCTCATCTGGTGACCGTCATCTTGCCGGAATACCTGTCTGTTATGGCTTTATCCTGCGGGCCCGTGCCGGGGGTCGCGTTGCGCCAAGTCATGACGCACCTTGTTGGTGGTGCCACATGTCTCTGCAAGATGAGAGCCGGTATTACAGCGTTAGGCGCATGCCACTTTTCAGTTGTAACAGCCCCGTCCCGGCGCGCCACAATCGCTGTATCAACGCCAACCTAGACTCATCTGCACGTCATTTCCAAATCTTTTTCAGTTATGCACAGCCAGTACCCGGTCATGTCCGGCCAGGTCGGCAAGTATACGGGCGCTTCTGAAACCCGCTGCACGCGCCAGTTCCAGCACCGGCGCGCCCTGGTCATGGCCGATCTCGAACAAGGCGTGGCCACCAGGATTGAGCAGGCGGCGCGCCTCATGGAGAAGATGCGGATAGGGCGCCAGCCCGCCCTGCCCGCCATCCAGCGCCAGAAGCGGTTCAAAATCACGCACTTCCGGCTCCAGCGTGGCGATCACCTCCGGCGCAATATAGGGCGGGTTGGAGACCAGAAGATCAAACCGGCCCTCCACGCCATCGGCCCAGCCCGTCTCAAGAAAGCGGATCCGCCCCGAGAGCTGATTGCGTGCGGCATTGGCCTTTGCGATCTCCAGCGCGGCAGGCGAAATATCCGTCGCGATGGCGTGAGCGTTCGGCAGTTCAGACAGAAGCGCCAGCGCAATGGCGCCGGTGCCGGTGGCGACATCAAGGATTTTCAGCGGCGCACTGCGGTCCGTGATTCGTGCCAGCGCGGCGCGCACCAGCGTTTCGGTATCGCTGCGCGGGGTGAGGACATCGCGGGTAACGATGAGGTCCAGCGTCCAGAACCCCACCGAGCCGATGATCTGGGAGAGCGGCTCGCGCGCCTCCCGCCGGACGATCAGCGCCTCGAAGCGGGCGGCTTCCCCCTCGCTTAAAGGCGCCGCTACGCCCCGCGCGATCATACCGGCCGCATCCAGCCCCAGCGCATGGCGCAGGAGCGCGCGCGCATCCTCGCGCGCATCCTCGATGCCGGCGGCAGCAAGGCGGGCGCTAGCGGCTTTGAGGAGGGTGGGGATCATGTGAGCATTTCCAGTGGTGAAACCCCGGGCGAGCCGCGTCTCCTTGTTTTCCTCCCCCGTTTACGGGGGAGGTGTCAGCGCAGCTGACGGAGGGGGGAAATTTTTCTTTTCAAAATCCCCCCCTCGGTCCTTCGGACCACTCCCCCCGTAAACGGGGGGAGAAAACCGGTAGCCCGGACACCCGCCTGCGCGGGAACGACGACCCGAAGGTTTTACCCCTCATCCATGGCGGCGAGGCGGGCGGCCTGATCCTCGGCGAGCAGCGCATCGATCACCTCGCCCAGCGCCTCGCCAGACACGATCTCGGGCAGCTTGTAGAGCGTCAGATTGATGCGGTGGTCGGTGACGCGCCCTTGCGGATAGTTATAGGTGCGGATGCGTTCTGAGCGGTCGCCGGAGCCGACCTGGCCCTTGCGCTCTGCCGCGCGGGCGGCGTCCTTCTCGGCGCGCTCTTTTTCATAGAGCCGCGTCTTCATCACCTGCATGGCGATGGCGCGGTTCTGGTGCTGGGATTTTTCCTGGCTGATGACGACGATGCCGGTGGGCAGGTGCGTCATGCGCACGGCCGAGTCCGTCTTGTTGACGTGCTGGCCGCCCGCGCCGGAGGCCCGCATCGTGTCGATGCGCAGATCCTCGTCGCGGATGACGATATCGACATCTTCCGGTTCGGGCAGCACGGCCACCGTGGCGGCTGATGTGTGGATGCGCCCGCCAGCTTCAGTCGCCGGTACGCGCTGCACGCGGTGCACGCCGGATTCAAACTTCAGCTTGCCGAACACGCCCTTGCCGTTCAGCGAGGCGATGACTTCCTTGTAGCCGCCAACCTCGCTATCGCTGGCCGACAGCACTTCCACCTTCCAGCCCTGCTTGGAGGCATGGCGCTGGTACATGGAGAAGAGATCACCGGCAAACAGCGCCGCCTCGTCCCCGCCCGTGCCGGCGCGGATTTCGAGGATCACATTAGCCTCGTCATCCTTGTCTTTCGGCAGGAGAAGAAGCTGCAGCTCGCGCTCAATGGCCGGGATGCGCTCTTTCAGCTCCGCGCGCTCTTCCTGGGCAAGCTCGGCCATGTCCTTGTCGCCGCCCTCGGCGATGATGGCCTCGGCCTCGGCAAGCCCGGCGCGCGCGGCTTTCAGCTCGCGCGCCTTTTCGGTGACTTCCTTAAGCTCGGAGTGCTCGCGCGACAGCTTGACGATTTCCTCGCCATCGGCGGCCGCGCCGAGGCGCGCCTCGATCTGGTCGAAGCGGTCGAGAATCTGTTCAAGTTTCTGGTCGGGCAAACGCATGGGACTGGCGATACACCCTACATGCGCGCGCGTTCAAGCGACGGTATCATGCCGGGATGGTCATAATCGCCCATGCGGGCGAGCAGATCGGCAATATCACCGCCTGAAAACAGCATGTCGCGATGGCGCGCTTGTACAAAGCCGTCACCCTGCATCCGGTCGAGAAAAGCCAGCAGACCGTCATAATAGCCGTTCACATTGATGAGCCCGACCGGCTTTGTGTGACGGCCGAGCGCGCTCCAGGTCCAGATCTCGAACAACTCTTCCATCGTGCCAATGCCGCCGGGCAGCGCGATGAAGGCATCGGATTCCTCTGCCATCACGTGCTTGCGCTCATGCATGGAGGTGACAACGCGCATATCAGAGACGCGCGGATGGGCGATCTCGCGGTGATGGAGAAAGTCCGGGATCACGCCGGTGACAGCCCCGCCCGCATCCACGGCTGCATCGGCCAGCACACCCATCAGGCCCACCTGCCCGCCGCCATAGACGAGCCGGTAGCCTTCACTTGCCAGATGAAAACCCACAGCCCTTGCCATCGCGGCATAGGCCGGATCACCGCCGGGGCTCGCCCCGCAATATACACAGATCGATTTCATGGAGGGTGTGTAGCCCCCTGGCCAGATTCGGCCAAGGGGGATTGGCCTGAGCCTGTCATGGCCCGGTTTATCCGGGCCACCCATGCCTGAGAGTTTGCTTTTCCCTCGTGCTTCGAGCGCCACAGCGTTCCGAAAGGATGAGGGGCTGAAGGTGGTTTTGTCCCTCATCCTGAGGGCGAGCGAAGCGAGCGTCTCGAAGGATCGAGGGACAAAATACTAGCCCTGCCGTTCGACCAGCAATTCCTTGATATGGCCGATGGCTTTGGCGGGGTTCAGGCCCTTCGGGCACACATTGGTGCAGTTCATGATGGTGTGGCAGCGATAGAGCTTGAACGGGTCTTCAAGATCATCGAGCCGTTCACCCGTCGCTTCATCGCGGCTGTCGGCGATCCAGCGATAGGCCTGCAGGAGCGCGGCGGGCCCCAGATACTTGTCGGAATTCCACCAGTAGGACGGGCAGGCCGTCGAGCACGAGGCGCAAAGGATGCACTCGTAAAGCCCGTCCAGCTTTTCCCGGTCTTCAATCGACTGGCGCCATTCGCCCTGCGGGGTCGGCGTCACGGTCTGCAGATAGGGTTTGATGCTGGTCAGCTGGGCGTAGAAATTGGTCAGGTCCGGCACCAGATCCTTGATGACCGGCTGGTGCGGCAAGGGCGAAATGGTGACGCTGCCCTTATAGTCATCGATGGCGGCGGTGCAGGCGATGGTGTTACGCCCGCCAATATTCATCGAGCACGATCCGCAAATCCCCTCGCGGCAGGAGCGGCGGAAGGCGAGCGTGGAATCGATCTCGTTCTTGATGAAGAACAGCGCGTCCAGCACCATCGGGCCACACTTGTCCATGTCCACCTGATAGGTGTCCCAGCGCGGGTTCTCGCCCGTATCGGGGTCATAGCGGTAGACCTTGAAGGCGCGGGTATTGGTCGCGCCCTCCGGCTTCGGCCAGGCCTTGCCTTTTTTGACTTGCGAGTTTTTCGGCAGCGTCAGCTGGACCATGTCAGTCGTGTCCTGTGTCTAGTAGACCCGGGCCTTGGGCTCGATATAGGCGATGTCGTTGGAGAGCGTGTATTCATGCACCGGACGGTCGCCCAGCGTGACCTTGCCGGTCTTTTCCTCATACCAGGCAAGCGTGTGCTTCATCCATTGCTTGTCATCGCGCTCGGGGAAGTCCTCGCGCGCATGCGCGCCCCGGCTCTCGGTGCGCGCCGCTGCCGAGTTCACGGTGACGGCGGCCTGGGCGATGAGATTGTCAAACTCCAGCGCTTCAACGAGATCGGTATTCCAGACCATGGAGCGGTCCTTGATCGCGATGTCGCCCGCGCCGGAGACAACCTTGGCGATGCGCTCCACGCCCTCGTCCAGCACGTCCTGGGTACGGAAGACGGCGCAGTTTTCCTGCATGGCCCGCTGCATGTCGAGGCGCAGCTTGGCCGTCGGCGTGCCGCCATTGGCATTGCGGAAGCGGTCGAGACGGGCGAGCGTCGCATCGCCTGCGTCCTTGGGCAGTTCGGCTTGGGTTGCACCGCTCTGCGTCGTCTCCGCGCAGCGCAGGCCCGCCGCGCGGCCAAACACCACAAGGTCAATCAGCGAGTTGGAGCCAAGCCGGTTCGCGCCGTGGACACTGACGCACGCCGCTTCGCCGACGGCCATCAGGCCGGGCACGACATGGTCCGGATCGCCGCCCACCTTGGTCAGCACTTCGCCATGATAATTAGTCGGGATGCCGCCCATATTATAGTGGACGGTCGGCAGGACCGGGATCGGCTCGCGCGTCACGTCCACACCGGCGAAGATTTTCGCGCTTTCGGAAATGCCCGGCAGGCGCTCGTGCAGCACTTTGGGATCAAGGTGATCGAGGTGCAGGAAGATATGGTCCTTGTTGGGACCGACCCCGCGCCCTTCACGGATCTCGATCGTCATCGAGCGTGAGACGACATCGCGGCTGGCAAGGTCTTTGGCCGAGGGCGCATAGCGCTCCATGAAGCGTTCGCCTTCAGAGTTCGTCAGATACCCGCCCTCGCCGCGCGCGCCCTCGGTGATGAGGCAGCCCGCGCCATAAATCCCGGTCGGGTGGAACTGGACAAACTCCATATCCTGCAGCGGCAGGCCCGCACGCAGCACCATGGCATTGCCATCGCCGGTGCAGGTATGGGCGCTGGTGGCGGAGAAATAAGCGCGGCCATAGCCGCCGGTCGCCAGAATGACTTTCTGCGCGCGGAAGCGGTGCAGCGTGCCGTCATCGAGCTTCCAGGCGGTGACGCCCCGGCAGGCGCCCTCCTCGTCCATGATGAGGTCGAGCGCGAAATACTCGATGAAGAACTCGGTCGAGTGGCGCAGCGACTGGCCATAGAGCGTGTGCAATATGGCGTGGCCGGTACGGTCAGCGGCCGCGCAGGTGCGCTGCACCGGGCCTTCGCCGTAATTGCGGGTCATGCCGCCAAAGGCGCGCTGGTAGATCTTGCCTTCTTCGGTGCGCGAGAAGGGCACGCCCCAGTGTTCGAGCTCATACACGGCGGCCGGGGCCTCGCGGCAGAGATATTCAATCGCGTCCTGATCGCCCAGCCAGTCCGACCCCTTGACGGTGTCATACATATGCCAGCGCCAGTCATCCTCGCCCATATTGCCAAGGCTCGCCGAGATGCCGCCCTGCGCCGCAACCGTGTGGGAGCGCGTGGGGAAGACCTTGGTGATGCAGGCCGTCTTCAGACCGGCTTGCGCGGCGCCCAGCGCTGCGCGCAGGCCCGAACCGCCCGCGCCCACCACGACAACGTCAAACGAGTGGTCGATCCATTTGTATTCAGACATCGAAACCTGCTCCTAGCGCGCCAGCGCGAGTACGGAATAGAGAACTGCGATCCACAGGCCCGCCGCCACGAAGGTGTTGAGGATCAGCAGGATCGCCTTGGTCGCCGGACGGTAGATATAGTCCTCGATGACGACCTGAAGACCCAGGCGCATGTGGTAGAGCGCCGCAGTCATCGCCAGCAGGGTAAGGATCGCGCCAAGCGGCGAGCCGACCCAGGCGGCAGCCTCCACATAGCCCGCGCCCGCATTCTTGGCGAGCTTCACCAGAAAGAGCGGCATCAGCACGACAAGCGCGATGGCGCTGACACGCTGGGCGATGAAATGGCCGGTGCCGGACTTGGCCGAACCGAGGCCGCGCACACGCGCCAGAGGGGTACGAAAATCACCCATTACACCAGCCCTCCCACAATCCAGATGGCAGCAGTGATGATCACCGCGCCGGCAATGATGAGGATGGAGCGCAGGTTCGAGCCCTTGGCGTCAAAGCCCAGCCCCGCATCCCAGGCGAGGTGGCGCAAGCCATTGAGCAGGTGGAAGACCACCGAGAAGGTGAAGCCGATAAAGGCGAGCGTGATGAGAATGCCAAAGGGTCCGGCATTCAGATCTTCCCAGATCGCGTAGGCGTCCGGCCCGGCGGCCAGAAGCACCAGCCAGAGCGATACCAGCACCGCGCCGATATAGTTCGCGACGCCGGTCGCGCGGTGCAGGATGGAGGAGGCCATGGTGGCGTGCCAGCGCCATATCTGGACGTGAGGGGAGAGGGGCTGGTCAGGTCTGGTCGCCATGGGCGTTGCTTTCCGCCTTCGAATACCGTTTCGAAAAAATCCGTAAACGGGAAAGGACGGTGCTTTCCTTGACAGCGCCTTAACCGGGTGATCCCGGTATCAGTCCTGCCAGTTCAGGCCGCCCCTTGCCTGTTTGAGCGAGACAATAATCCGGCAAGGCGCAAGGTCAATGCGGCGGGTGCTAAGGGGATGGGTAATTGACCGCGCCCGCCCCGCTTGCCACCCTTCATCCTGGCTGAATTCAAAAACAGGGGTGGCGGATGAATGATCTGGTGCGCAGCGCGCTGGTAACGGGCGCATCGACCGGCATTGGCCGGGCCTGCGTGGAGAAATTCGTGGCCGAGGGCTGGCAGGTCTTTGCCAGCGTGCGCAAGGCCGAAGACGGCGAACGCCTTAAAAGCGAGATCGGCGAGGCGGTCATCCCCCTCCTCTTTGATGTCACAGACGGCCCGGCGATTGCCCGCGCTGCGGACGAAATGCGCGAGGCGCTGATGGGCGCGACGCTAGGCGCGCTCGTGAACAATGCCGGTATCGCCGTGGCCGGGCCGCTTCTTCATCTGCCCATCGAGGAGATGGAAAAGCAGATGGATGTGAACGTGACCGGCCAGCTGCGCGTGGTGCAGGCCTTTGGGCCGCTTCTGGGCACGGACCGTTCGCTCTCCGGCGCGCCGGGGCGGATCGTGAATATCTCCTCGGTTGCCGGTTTCAGCGCCGCGCCCTTCGTCGTGCCTTATGCGTGCTCGAAATTCGCGCTTGAAGCGTTTACCCAAGGGCTGCGCCGCGAGCTGACCCCTTATGGCATTGATGTCGTCGCCATCAATCCGGGGCCCATCGCCACCCCGATCTGGGACAAGGCCGAAAGCGTCGACCCGGAGCAATACGCCCAAACCGATTACATCAAGCCCATACGCCGGCTGGTCAATTACATGCTGGAGCGCGGCCGCAAAGGCCTGCCGCCCTCTGCGGTGGCCGATGCGGTCTGGGCGGCGGTGACATCGCCCAAGCCGAAGCTCAACACCATCGTCACGCCCGAACCGTTCACGCAGTGGTTACTGGGCATCATGCCGCGCCGGATGGCAGACAGGATCATCACCAGGCGCCTCGGTCTGACGCCGCAAGCGCTCAACACACGCGGGCAGTAAAGCCCTTGGACCATACACGAACGGGGAGAACACCATGCGCCATCTGATCTGCGGCATCGCCGCCAGCGTGCTGATCGCCAGCGCCGCCCATGCCGATCCGGCAGAGGATTTCGCCAGCCTGGTCGCCGATTACGAGGCCTGGACCGAGGAGCAGAACGTGCAGGCGCGCATCCGCGCCGGTGATCTCGATGCAATGCGTGAATGGCGCGACATTTCGCGTGAGACCATCGAGGCCCGCGATACGCAGATGGCAGGCTTTTATGACCGGATGCGCGCCATTGACCCCGCCGCGCTGGAGGGCAGCGACACCGCTTCCTACGCCGTGCTGGAGCACATGCTGCGCCACGCCGTCGCCCTGCCGCAGGCGCAAGGCATGTACTTCCCCTTCACCAATGATTCCGGCTTTCACACCTCGGCCGATTTCGCCGCAATGAGCGCGCGTCTGCGCAATGCGGATGAGGCTGAGGCCTGGATCGACCGGCTGGCGGCCTATCCGGCACATCTGGACGCGTGGATGGGCTGGCTGGACGAGGCGATTCAGGCGGGCTGGACCCAGCCGCGCGAAATCATCCCCGGCGTGATCGACCAGATCGCCGCCCAGATCGTCGATGATCCGCGCGACAGCGCGCTCTTCATGCCGCTGGCCAACCTGCCCGCCAGCATTCCGGCTGAGGCGCGCGAGGCGCTGCAGGCACGCGGCGCGGCCGTGATCGCTGATACGGTCATGCCTGCCATTGCAGGCCTGAGAGACTATTTTGAAAACACCTACATGCCGGCCGCGCGCGAGAGCATTGGCGTCTCCGAAGTGCCTGGCGGGCGCGAGTATTACCGCGCGCTGGTGCGCTATCACACCTCGCTGGATCTCACCCCGGAGGAGGTTCACCAGACCGGTCTTGCCGAGGTGGCCCGCATCCGCGCCGAGATGGACGATGTCATCGCCCGCACCGGGTTTGAGGGCAGTTTTGACGAATTTACCCACTATCTGCGCACCGATCCGCGCTTCTACGCCCAGAGCGAGATGGAGCTGATGATGCGCGCCTCCTATCTCTCCAAGCTGGCCGATGATGCGATGCCGGCCGTGTTCAACCGCCTGCCGCGCCTGCCCTATGGCGTGCGCCCCGTGCCGCCTGCCATTGCGCCGAACTACACCACGGGCCGCTACTGGCCGGGCGACGCCGAAACGGGCCGGGCTGGCGGCTATATGGTCAACACCTATGCGCTCGACCAGCGCCCGCTCTATGAGCTGCCCGCCCTCACCCTGCACGAGGCGGTGCCGGGCCATCACCACCAGATCGCGCTCGCCCAGGAGATCGAGGACATGCCCGCCTTCCGCCGCCGCGCCTCCATCACCGCCTTCACCGAAGGCTGGGGGCTTTATTCGGAATTCCTCGGCCTCGATATGGGCTTTTACGAAGACGCGTATGAGGATTTTGGCCGCCTCTCCTACGAGATGTGGCGCGCCTGCCGCCTGGTGGTCGATACCGGCATGCATTATTTCGGCTGGACGCGCGAAGAGGCCGAGGCCTGCTTCCTCGATAATTCCGCCCTCGCGCCCCTGAACGTCACCAATGAGGTGTCGCGCTATATCTCATGGCCGGGTCAGGCGCTGGCCTACAAGACCGGCGAGATCCTCATCCGCCGCCTGCGCAGCCAGGGCGAGGCGAGGCTGGGCGAGGATTTTGACCTCGCCGATTTCCACGACACGATCCTGGAAGAAGGCCCGCTGCCCCTCTCCTATCTGGAAAGCAAAATGGAAGCCTGGATAGCGGAGCAGGAGGGGTAGGGGTTTTTCCTTGGACCTCTCCACCTTAGGCCCCGGACTTGATCCGGGATCCATCTTTTCAAGCCAGTACGTATTCATTTAGGTCTCCCGTCGGAGCGGGAGACCCCGGTGGGAAGGTTTCCGCCTCACTTGCAGCCACAGAAATACCGGCGAGTATTGGAAAACCGGGGTCCCCCGCCCCGACGGGGGATCCATTTTTTTGTTTCTCCGAAACGGGTCAGCCGAACGCCGGAAAAAGGCGCGTAGATGGCAACCTTTTTTCTGGGTCTCCCGTCAGAGCGGGAGACCCCGGTGGGAAGGTTTTCACATCGCTTGCAGAGACAGAGATACCGGCGAACATTGGAAAACCGGGGTCTCCCGCCCCGACGGGAGACCCAGAGATCTGTTCCGTTGTCGCTGAACCGGAGGGCCGCATCAAAAAATGAGTATGCCTGTCAGCATCTTGTCAAATGTCGCCACCGCAGCATTTCACACGATCCCCTTCACCCTGATCGTAGTTCTGGCGTTCGGGTATCGCGGCGTGCTCACCATCGCAGCGATATTTCTGACCATACTCATAACGCTGTTTGTCCAGCTGCCTCTGATCAGGCATCCGACGACAGGGCTTTTTCTGGTAGCGGTTTTCAGCGTACCCATCGCCTTATTGTCATTCAACGCGATAGCCTTCGTCTGGGCGATGCTTGCGGGAATGCCGTACAGCTTCATCTGGGCTGACAGCTTCGCTCTGGCCCTCGCGATTCCGCTGTGGTTCTGGGGCATGCGGGCAATCACCTGATCTGAGTTGTTGATAGCGGCTTTCTGGGTCTCCCGTCGGTGCGGGAGACCCCGGAGATATTGGCTTCATTGCTTCTAGATTGCCTGCCGGTGAAAGCGTTGACCTCTCCGCCGGGGTCCCCCGCCCCGCCTGTCCCCGTGAAAACGGGGAACGGGGGACCCAGATTTCAGAACACCATCAGATTATTGAGCTCCGGGTAGAGGTCGCGCCATTCGGGATTGTGCTGCTCGATCAGCGCAATCTTCCACGCCCGGTTCCAGTGCTTGACCTGCCGCTCGCGGGCAATGGCATCATGCGTGGTGCCGCAATGCTCCAGATAGACAAGGTCGAACACCTTGTACTTCCAGACAAACTCCGACCCCTTGCCCATGCGGTGCTGGGCGATGCGCTCTGCCGGATTGGCACAGGAGCCAACGTAAAGCGTGCCGTTGCGCTTTGAGGCGAGGATGTAGATGTAGGCCGACATGCGCCAATGCTGATTGGCCTTCGCGCGCCGTTCAACCTTTTTCTGGGTCTCCCGTCGGGGCGGGAGACCCCGGAGATGTTAGCTTCTCTGATCCAAGATTGCCTGCCAGTGAGAGCGTTGACCTCTCCACCGGAGTCCCCCGCCTCGACGGGGGACCCAGATTTTTCCACCCCTATCCCCCCTTTTCGCACGAATAGGGGGATAAGTCCCGCCGGCGGGCATCTATCCTCCTTGTGGCTTTGGTGCAACACGGTGGAATCGGGGCCCTGGAACCGTGGAATCGGGGTGTGCGCACCCCTCATTTCGGGCCTGAAAACCCCTTAAAACGGGGATAGAGGGCCTGCCCCCTCTCGCCAGACGCAAAAAGGGGTGTTATCCGCCCCCCTATCCCCCATGGACAGGTGTGTCATGCCCGCTATCGATCTTGCCCTTCTCTCTGCCGCCTTCGTCACGTTTTTCGTGGTGATCGATCCGATCGGCGTGATGCCGATCTTTGCAGGGCTGACCCAAGGCACCAGCGCGGCGCACCGGCGCAAGATGGCCATCAAATCGGTTCTGATCGCCACCATCATCCTGCTGGGCTTTGCCTATGGCGGGGAATGGCTGCTCTCCGCGCTGGGGGTGAGCCTTGATGCGTTCCGCGCGGCGGGCGGCGTGCTGCTCTTCCTGCTGGCGCTCGACATGATCTTTGAAAAGCGCACCGAGCGGCGCGAGGACCGGGCCGGAAAACTGCACGGCGAGGGCGAGCACGCGCCGGAGGATATCTCCGTTTTCCCCATGGCTATCCCCATGCTGGCGGGCCCCGGCGCGATTGCCTCCATCATGCTCTACATGTCCGGCTCTGGCGGGGACTGGGCAACGCAAGGCGTCGTTCTGGCGGCGATGGCGGCCAATCTCATCGTGTGTCTGGTGCTGTTTCTGGCCGCCGGTCCGCTCATGCGCGTGATGGGGGATACAGTCGCGGCGATGATCACGCGTATCCTCGGGGTGATCCTGGCCGCTCTGGCCGCCCAGTTCATCTTTGACGGGATCGCAGGCGCCTTGCTGGGCTGACGTTTATGGTCAATGCAGCGTAAACGCTGCGCTCACTGAAATTTAGCCAGTTTCTGCCATTATCCTGCCTTCAGGGTGCAGGAGAAAAAGCGCCATGACACGGTTTCGCATCATGCTCTGGATCGCCTTTGCAGGCGTGCTGGCTCTCGGCCTCGGGGCCGGAGGGATGAGCCTTGCCAGCGGCATGGTGGATCAGGCCATTGCCTTTACCTGGCCGAGCGCGGGCGCGGCACTGGCCATCGCCCTTCTGATCCCGGCCGCGCGGCGCGAATAGGTTTTTGATAACAGCGTGTTAGCTGCGCCCTGAACCGGGCCCGTCATTCCACACAATGCGGTATAGATCAAAGCGCCGGTCGCGCAGATTGCGCACCGTGCCGGAGCGCCGGCTCTCGGCCAGATCATCGAGGCGCAGATCGGCCACCGCGATTGTCTCAACATTTTCAGAAGTTTCCGCCGCGATGCCATCGCGCGCAAACGGAAAGTCGCACGGCGTCAGAATGGCGCTCTGGGCGTAGTTGACATCCATGTTTTCAACGTCCGGCAGATTGCCGACATTGCCTGCTGTGACTACGTAAAACTGGTTCTCGATGGCGCGCGCCTGCGAGCAATAGCGCACCCGCAAATGGCCGGTACGGTCATCGGTGGCGTAAGGCACGAACAATATGCGCGCGCCCTCATCGGCCAGGCGGCGGGCCAGCTCTGGAAATTCGCTGTCATAACAGATGAGTACGCCAATCGGCCCGCAGTCTGTCGGGATGGCGTGGACGAAATCGCCGCCCTTGATATTCCACCAGAAGCGCTCGTTCGGCGTCGGGTGGATCTTCTCCTGCGCGTGCACCGAGCCATCGCGCAGGAAGACGTAAGCGACGTTCTGGATCTCGCCATCATCGGTCTCTGTCGGGTGAGAACCGCCAACGATATTAATGTTGTAGCGCACAGCCAGCTGGCTCATGAACTCCAGGAAGCGCGGCGTATGGCGCGACAGGGCGGCGATGGATTCCTGCGGCGAGAGGCGCCGTTTTTCGAGCGATAGCAGCGCCACGGTGAACATTTCCGGGAAGACGCAGAAATCGGCCCGGTAATCCGAACAGACATCGACGAAATATTCCACATTGCGCTCGAACTCGCGCGTGCTTTCAACCGCGCGGGCCATGAACTGGACAGCCGCCACGCGCACGGTCTGCGGGTCTGGGCGTTTGCCGCCGGACGGCGCTTCAACGAATTTGGGATTACGCCACACCATCAGCGAGGCATGGCCAAGAGAATCAGTATCTTCGGGGTAGTAGTTCTTCAGAACGCCCACCGGCTCAAAGCCCATGCGCATCTGGAAGTTGGAGACCGAATCCTTCACCTCGCGAGCCTCGATGGCGGCCAGATACTCTTCCGGCGTGGGGTAGGCCTTGCGGCGGCGCTTATAGCCGGGCAGCCGCCCGCCAAAGACAACGCCCTTCAGCCCCCAGGCCTGGCAGAGCTGTTTTCTGGCATTGTAGAGGCGCTGGCCAATGCGCAGACGGCGGCGTGTCGGATCAACCGCCACCTCCATGCCGTAGAGCCATTCTCCATCCTCGTCATGGCGCGCCGCATAGCCATTGCCGGTGATCTCCGCCCATGTATGCGGGCTCATCGCCAGCTCTTCGCTGATGATGAAGGTCGCACACCAGCCGACCACATCGCCTTCATATTCCACGAGAAACTGGCCTTCGGGAAAGGCCTGTATCTGGCCGCGTATCATGCCGGGCAGGTCTGGCGGCAGGTTGGGATAGGCCCGGTCCTGAAGCGCCAGAATCTCCGGCACATCGGCCAGCGTGGCATTACGTACGGTCAGTTTCGCGCTGCGGCGGGTATCGGTCATGAAAAATGGGGTCCGTATAGATCGGTGCGCCGATCCCGGAAAAAGCCCCAGGCGGCGCGGTGACGGTCAAGGAAGGCACGGTCGAAACGCGCAACCGCTACACCTTGTTCCGTCCGGTCCAGCTCGGACACCACCTCGCCGGTATGATCGCAGATAAAGCTGGTCCCGTAGAAGACCTGGCCGTTCTCGTCGCCCACCCGGTTCGCTGCGGCGATGGGCATCACGTTGGAGACGGCATGGCCCTGCATGGCCCGGCGCCAGCGCGCCGCCGTGTCCAGGCTGTCATCATGGGGCTCAGACCCGATGGCGGTGGGGTAGAGCAAGACTTCGGCGCCCAGAAGCGCCATGGCACGCGCGGTTTCGGGGAACCACTGGTCCCAGCAAATGCCAACGCCGACGCGGCCATGGCGGGTATTCCACACCTTGAAGCCGGTATCGCCGGGACGGAAATAATACTTCTCCTGATAGCCGGGACCGTCGGGGATATGGCTCTTGCGGTAGGTGCCGAGCGCCTTGCCGTCCGCATCCAGCATGACCATGGAGTTATAGTAGCGCGGACCGTCGCGCTCGAAGATGGACACCGGGATCACTACCCCCAGCTCGGCAGCCAGCGGCTGCAGCGCGGTCACGCACGGATGCTCCAGCGCGGGAAAGGCGGTGCCAAACCAGCGCTCTTCCTGGCTGGTGCAGAAATACGGCCCCTGAAAGAGTTCGGGCGGCAGGATCACTTGCGCGCCCTTGCCCGCCGCCTCGCGCACGAGGCCCTTCACCGTTTCGATGTTGGCATGCATGTCTTCACCGAACGCGCCTTGCAGCACGCCCAGCGTAATCGTCTCGTTGGTCAAGATCAGTCCTCGTTAAGCTGGTCGAGCCAGTCGCCCGGCCCGTCGCCCGTGCGCAGATCCATCACCGTCGGCCAGAGCCGCCACGGGGCGCTGGCATCGGCATTCCACAGCGCTATGTAGGCAAATCCGGTCGCCGGTTCCATGACTATCTGCGCGCCATAGCCCGACAAATAGCCCGAATGGGCGATGAGGGTGCGGTCCCCCCAGCGGTAAATGCGCCAGCCCAGCCCGTAATGGGTCTCCTGCACCCGCCCCGGGAAGCGCCGGTTCAGGCCTTGGGTTTCCCGCGGGGTGGCCACGTAAGGCGTGAAAATGCGCTCGCGGATTTCGGCCGGTATACCGCCCGTCTCCGAGATATGCGCCTGTGCCCAGGCCATCAGGTCTTCCAGCGATACGACAGCCGCCGCAGCCGGCGCCACCGCATCATAATTGCTGGCCGGGCTGCCGGCCGTGTCCGTACGGCGTGCCCAGCCACGATGGGGCCGGGCCCAGCTGGCAGAGCGCGTCAGGTCGCGTTCGGTAAAACCGGCCGTCGTCATGCCGTAGCGGTCAAACAGCCGGCGGCGCACATTGCGCTCATAGCTGGAGCCCGTCGCCGAGCGCACCACTTCGGCGGCGCCTGAAAACACAATGTTCTGATAGGTGTAGCACTCGCCAACAGCGCAGACCGGATCCAGCAGGGCCGTGTCGGTGAGGATGGAGTCGATGGTGCGCCCCTCCTCCAGCCGGTTGTCATAGGCGTTGCGTGGCAGGCCGGTGCGGTGCGACACCAGATCCAGCACGGTCGGCTGGCGGGAATTGTTGACGCGGATCGTCTCCGGTGCCGGATCATCCAGCCGGATGCGGCCCTCATGCTCAAGATGGGCCAGCAATACGCCGGTCATCGTCTTGGTCAGCGAGGCGGCACGGAACACGGTGCGCGGCGTGATGGGCTCACCCGACCCGGCCGCTGTCTCGCCAGAGGTATAGATAAGCGCCGGGCGGCCCTGCTCGATAATGGCGACAGCCAGACCGACCACGCGCCGTGAACTGGCCGCCTGATTGAGCCGCACGATCACATCGTCCAGATAGGCAAGGTTGGAATAGAGCGAGACGCGCGGTTCGCGCGGATTGCTGATCTGGGCCAGCGTCTCGGCCTCATCCACCAGGGTCGGCAAGAGACGCTCAGGCGTGATCTCCCAGACGAACTGGCCGCCATCGGCGGGCACCGCCACCGGCACCGTGTAGCCGTCGTTGACATAGGCCATGTCGAGCGATTCCGCGATGGCCGCAGCTTCGGCCAGCGCCGCTTCCGCGTCCAGCTCCGGCGCGCTGGCGATGAATGGGGCCTCTGCCTCCACGCCCGACACCGGCGCGATACGGTAGATGGTTTCGCCCTCGGTCTGTGCAGCCCCGGCCTCGTCCGCGCCGGGGCGGCGTTCTGGCAGGTGACGTTCCGGCAGCACAGGCGCGGCGTCCAGCCCCATGCCTGCCGCTGCGCCGGCATCGGCCAGGACATAGACTGCCTCGCCGCCATCGCGCATTTCAGACACGCCTGCAGCCTCGCGCCGCGCCTCGGCAGCGGCGATCAGCGCGTCGGCCTGCTCCATGGTCAGGCTGGCTTCAGAGGACGGTGCATCATCGGCAGATGCGAGTGCGCTGGCCGTCAGCGCACGCAAGTACGGCACAGGCGGCGCCGCACTGGATGCGGCCGCCATGGCAAGCGCGGCAAAAGCATAGGCCGTATAGCGCATGGGATCAGACCCGCGGCTGGTTGCACGTCACACAATGAAAGGACCCGCCGCCAGACAGGATATGCGAAGACGGGCTGGCCGCAAGAGTGTGCAACGCAAAGTAAGGTTTCAAAACCTCTAACGCCGCATCGGCGTGCGTGTTAAACGATGGAACTACAACGGTTTTCGGCGAAATCACCCAGTTCATGTGAGAGGCGGCCTTTGGCTCGCCCTCCTCGTCCACAACCCGCCCCGGCGAGGGAATGCGCACCACTTTCAGCTTGCGCCCCTTCGCATCGGCTGCGCTTTCCAGCTGCCGGGCGATGGCATCAAAGATTTTTGCATTGGGGTCATCGCTGCCGCTGGCGCTCTGGCAGGCGACGATGCCGGGCGCGATGAAGCGGGCGATATTGTCGACATGACCGTCTGTATGATCGCCAATGAGGCCTTCATCGAGCCAGATGACGGTGCTGATCCCCAGCGCCTCTTTGAGGCGGTCCTCCACCTGCGCTTCGCCAAGACCCGGATTGCGGTTAGCGTTCAGCAGGCACTGGCGCGTGGTGAGAAGCGTGCCCTCGCCATCAAACTCCAGCGCGCCGCCCTCGCACACCAGATCGATCTCTTTCAGCGTGGCTCCCGCCAGCGCGGCGACGGCAAGACCGATCTGCTGGTCGCCATCGAGCTCATACTTGCCGCCCCAGCCATTGAAGCGGAAACGCACTGCCTTCAGCTGGCCGTTCGACACCGCGAACACTGGCCCGGTATCACGCACCCAGACATCGCCGTAAGGATTGCGCACCACCTCGACGGTCTGCCCCAGACGGGCGCGGACATCGCGGGCCGTTTCCTCATTGGCCGCATGCACGGCGACGGCCTGGCCGCCGCGCACCAGATGGCTGACAAAGCTGGCAAATTCGGCGCGGGCGGGGGCGAGGTTTTCCTCCCACAGATCGCCGTCCGCGGGCCAGCAGGTGTGGATCACGCTCTGCGGCACGGTCTCGTGGGGGATGTGAAGATTGGCGGTCATGAGTGGCCCGGACAGCTGGCGGTGAAAGGCTTTGCCATACCATGCCTGCACAGGCGTAGCGATGGGGTTAAGCGGGGGACCTCTTACTGAAACCCCGGAAGCGCAAAGCGCTATCCGGGGCCTCTCTCCGCTTCATCCTGCCACAGGTCCCGGATGGCCCTGCGGGCCTCCGGGATTTCAACGATGTTTCAAAAGAAAAGGGCGGCTCAAAAGAGCCGCCCTTCCCAGTCTCAAAGCCCGTAGAGGCGTGGCTACTAGAACTCGTAGCGCAGGCCCAGACGGATTTTGTAGAGAGAGTTACCAACACTCTCAACACCGGTCGTCTGGTTCGGGTTGAAGCTGTTGTAACGGTATTGGCAAGCTCCGGCCGTAGCGCAGACGATCGCCGGATCAAAGTTCGCATCGTAAACGAGCGATGCCGGATTGGCGTTGCTAGGCGTAGCCGACGCACGCGAGTTCAGGCGGCGGAAGGTCGGATCACCGGTACGAACCAGGTCAGCCGTCACAACCGGCAGGTTGCCGAAATTGCCGCCGCGGGAGTTGTAGCTGCGGCCCCATTCATTGTTGAGCAGGTTCGGGAAGTTCTCGATATCGATCACGAAGGTCGCACGATTATTCCGGAAACGCTCAACGCCGAAGGAAGCAAACGGCAGATCCTGCTGGAAGCGCAGGTTCCACAGCTGCTGCCAGGGTGCGTTGGCCGAGTTACGGTCAACGATCTGGCCACGGGTCAGACCGGCATCCGCCACGAACTGGTTGAACACCGCCTGGTCGAAGCCGGGGGCGTAGACCACGTTCGGGTCGCTTTCCAGCGGGATGTAGAGCAGATCGGTGCTTGAAGGCGACTGGACCGAGTCCAGACCGAAGAGCGGGTTCAGCTGGTTCACCGAGAAGGTGTAGCTGACCGGCTGGCCCGAGCGGATATTGCCGAACACGTCAAAACGTGAGCGCAGATCACCGAAGAGCTCAGCCTCATACGACAGGTTGATGCCGAACGAGTGACGGGTTTCAAAGACCGAACGGCCTGCAGTCTGGTTGTTACGGTCAACCGACAGCTGGTTGTGGAAGTTCGACACCGACACAGACGACGCGCCGGACGCAATCATGTCCACATCCTGGTAGGCATAGGACACATAGAAGCCCAGGCCGTTGTCGAACTCGTTCGCCAGCGAAACCGAGTAGACCCAGCTGTCGCCGTCATTGACGTTGTAAAGCTCGATGGCGTTCTGGATATTCTCGCCAGCCTGCTGGTTATAGGCAAGAATATTGGTGTAGACCGGACGGCCGTCAGGCGCGACGCCTACGGGCAGTCCACGCTCGGTCTGGGCCAGATTCCGCCAAGAATAGCCACGGTGGATGCTGCCATAAAGCGCCTGAACCTCGATCAGATAGTCGCGGCCAAGATTGAAGCCACCGAAATCAAGGTCAAACTCGTGCTGAACGGTCACGTTGCCACGCCAGGTCGACGGGACATCGAAGCTCGGGCTGATGACATCAACCGGAGCCGGCGTGGTCAGGTCAGAAGCAGCCACCTGGTCGAGAAGGGGTTGCGGCACGTTGCGCGGGTCAACACCCGTGAACAGGCCGGACACCGAGAAGTTCTGCGGCAGGTAGTTATTGCCGAACCACACATTGGGGTCACCACCGGCGAAGAGACCGAAGCCACCTGACACGGTGGTGCGGCTCAGCGCATCCCAGCGGAAGCCGAAGCGCGGCATCAGAATGTCGAGACCGTCAAGGCTGCGGCGGTTGGCAGCGCCATAGGCCAGATCGAAATCAGGACGGTCCGGCAGGCCGAGATTGTCTTCAAAGCGCTGATAACGCAGACCGAAAGTCAGCTCCAGGTCCGGCGTCATCTGCCACTGGTCCTGAACAAAGGCTGACCAGGTGGTGTAGTCAACGAACGTGGCCGCATCGACCGCATTCCCGGACGGAGCGCTACGGAACACGACGTTGGCAGTACCCGTCGCAATGTCGTTGACCGCGTTGGCACCCTGGAAGTTGAACTGACCACGGCCGTCCTGCAGGAAGAGGTTGTAGAAGGCGTAGTTGTTGTACTCGCCGCCGAAGCTGATGACGTGATCGCCCCAGATATAGTCACCCTGGCCATAAACAACGAGGCGTTCATCGCTGAACTCGTTGTAGGCGCGTGAACGGTCACAGCCACCCAGAATGGTGCGCGAGCCGCCGGCGGGGATGTTCACAAGGCCTTCCAGCGGCGTGCCGGCGACGTTCTCCGGCGTAAGCACGACGCGGATCTCACCAACTTCACCACCCCGGCAGTTCTGGCCGGGATTGGCTTCCTTGTAGCCAATGCGCAGGGTCGTGGAGAAATTGCTGGTCCAGTTGGAATACAGGTGAGCGTTGTAGGCCGTCACCTGACGCGGCGTGTCATACCAGACCGAGCTGAAATTGTTGCCGTTGCTGGTGTTGGTGTCCGTTTCCTGAACGTCCTGGTAGGACAGGGTCAGGCGGTGGTCGTCCGTGATGTTCCAGTCGATGCGCGCGAAGTAGCGCTCAGCCGTTACCGGGATGGTCGCCACGTCGGGACGCGGGCCAACATCAACGCCAAGGCCGCTCTGGATCAGGCCGCGAAGCGCTTCGTGGAAGCCGGGCTGGTAGCCCTGACCGGCGTCAACATTGCTCGGGGCAACAGGACGGGCCGTTTCGAAGTTTTCGTAGCCCACAAAGAAGAACAGGCGGTCACGGATGATCGGGCCACCCAGCGTGAAGCCGTATTCTTCCTCGGTGAACGCGTCGGACGGGATGTAGCGGCCGAACGCGGTGTTCGACTGATAGTCATCGCCTGACCGGTAGTAGGACAGCGTACCGGAGAATTCGTTGGTACCGCCGCGGGTAACGACGTTCACCAGACCGCCGGTGAAGCCGCTCGTGAACACCGAATAATCGGTTGCCACAACGGAGACCGCCTCGACCGTGTCGAGCGAGAGCGGCGAGCGGTTGGTCGCGTAGGTAGACGTGCTAAGACCAAAATCGTCGGACTGGCTGATGCCGTCGATCACGAACGCGTTGAAGCGCGGGTTGGTACCGGCAACAGACAGGTTACCGATCGCGCCGGTGGAGTTGGCAAGCGGATCGCGCACCAGCGTGCTGATCAGGTCACGGTTGAAGGACGGCTGGTTGAGGATGTCCTGGGCGTTGAAGGACGAGCCGGCACCGTTATTGAGGCTGATCGACTGGCCGGCCGTACCGGAGACAACGATGGTCTCGACGTTCTCAATCAGGCGCAGCGAGGCGCGGATCGGCGGGTTGGCGCCCGGCGCGAGGCTCAGATTGTCGACCAGATCGCCTTCATAACCGGGCGCGTCGACCGTGATGCGGTAGGGGCCACCCACGCGCAGGCCGGACGCGGCAAAGTTGCCGTTGGCGCTGGTGGAGGCAACCGACACGGTGGAAGTCGGAATGTGGATGATCGTCACCGACGCATTGCCAACCGGCGCGCCAGTTTGATCCACAACAGTGCCGCGCACCTGCGAGGCGGTCTGCTGGGCATGCACGGCGGCTACCGGGGCCATCGCGGCGAGCGCGGCCACAGAAGCGCCATAAGCGAGCTTCTTGAAGAGTTTCATGGGATAGGTCCCCCTGGATCGACCAAAATGAAGCGAAGCCCGCCGGAATACGGGCGTTCGGGGGACCGCTTACGAGCGCTGGGAGTCGGTTCGGTGACACAAGTGTGAAGGTTTTATTTCAACGCTACCGATTTATTAACAGCCCGTTAGGATGCATACGGATGCTGTAACGGGCCGACAGCCATGGAAATTCAAGCCTGTGCGGGAATTTCGAGCCGCCGGTTATGCGTTTGAGACATCCGCTGATCGATGCCGGACTGCACCGCTCCTGCAGCGACATCTCAGGCACCGTGACTTCTGCGCAACGCCTCTCCTGATCGCCACCTGCAGCAATAACCGCAAGCCAGGTGCGCTGGTGGCGGTTAGGCTTTATGTAGGAATGACCCCGACGTCACTGTCTGCCCGGCCCGACACAATAATGACCCTGCTGCAAGCCTCCCTCACCGATCTGACAACGCGAAGGCTGGTCCTGGCGGCGGGCCTGTTCGGCTTGCTGCTTCTGGCCGCGCGCATAACCGGGCTGATCGTCAATCCCTCCAGCCTCTATGCCGACGAGACGCAATACTGGGTGTGGTCGCGCGATCTGGACTGGGGCTATTTCTCCAAACCGCCGCTGATCGCCTGGATCATCGCTGCCACCACCGCTGTGTTCGGTGATTCGGACTGGGCGATCCGGCTCGCCGCACCGCTGCTGCATACCGCAACCGCGCTGCTGCTGGCGCTCAGCGCTGACCGGCTGTTTGGCCGGGCCGTAGCCGCATGGACCTTCATTGCCTGGATCACCCTGCCCTCGGTCTGGCTGTCGGCGGCGGTCATTTCCACCGATGCGGTATTGCTGACCTGCTGGGCGCTGGCGCTTTACGGATTTGTCCGCCTGCGCGAAGGGGCGGGGTGGAGCGCTATTGTCCTGCTGGGCGCCGGGTTCGGTTTTGGCATGCTGGCAAAATACGCCATGGGCTATTTCGCGGCCGGGCTGGCGCTGGCGGCTATTCTCGACCCGGTCTCGCGCCGCGCGCTTGTCCGGCCGCGCCTGCTGGTGGCGGGCGCACTGGCCCTGCTCATCATGGCACCAAACCTCATCTGGAACTGGCGCAACGACTTTGCGACCGTCTCCCACACGGCGGCCAATGCCAACTGGCGCGGGGATATGTTCAATCCCGGCGAGGCCATCACCTTCCTGATTGACCAGATGGGCGTGTTTGGCCCCGCCTTCTTCGTCGCGCTGGTGGCAGCATTCATTGTGCTGGTGCGCCAGTGGCGCAAGGGCAGCGCCGACCCGCGCCTGATCATACTGGCCTGTTTCTGCGTGCCCGCCATTCTGGTCGTGACGGGGCAGGCCTTCTTGAGCCGCGCCCACGCCAACTGGGCGGCCAGCGCCTATGCCGCCGCCACCATCATCGTCGTGGCCGTATTGCTGCAGGGTCCGCGCTGGCGGCGCTGGGTACTGATCGGCTCGGTTGCGCTGCACACACTTGTCGGCGTGAGCTTCGCCACGCTCGCCATGAGTCCGGCCCTGACCGAGCAGGTGGGCCTTGCCAACGCGTTCAAGCGCGTGCGCGGCTGGCCGGAAACCGCAACCGCCCTGGCAGAGATTGTGGAGCGCACGGGCGTCGAGACGCTCGTTTTCGATAACCGCAATGATTTCCACCAGATGCAACGCTATGGCGGAGCCATCAATGCAGAATTTTTCATGTGGATGCGCTATGCCGGCATCACCAATCACGCCGAACAGGGCTGGGCCCTGCCTGCAGGCTATGACGGCCCGGTCCTGATCGCATCGGAGCGGCCCATGGAAGTGCCGGTCATGGCGTTCGACTTTGCAAGCCTGGAGCGCGCCGGCGATATCCGCATTGATCTGGGCGGCGGGCGCGAGCGCCACTACCAGCTCTTCATCGCAGAAGGCTACCGGCCCGTTGTCAGGACCGACCAGTTCGAGGATGCGGTCCGCCTGTCACGTCAGGCGCGCGACACGGCCCTTCAGTAACCGCCCGCCTCATTGCCCCAGATTTCGCGCAGGCGCTGATCGCGCCGGCAGCCAAAGCGGTAGCGCTGATAGCGGATCGGATTATTCGCCGCATAGTTCTGGTGATAGTCCTCCGCTGGCCAGAAGATTTCAGCCTCGCGGATACGCACCGCCAGCGGCTGGCCGAAGCGGGCCTCGACTTCGGCGGCGCTGGCCTCGGCAGCGGCGCGCTGCGCCTCATCGAGCGTGAAAATGGCAGGCGCATAGGCCGCCCCCCGGTCGCAGAACTGCCCGCCCCCGTCGAACGGATCGACATTGCGCCAGTAGTGATGAAGCAGCGCCTCATAGCTGACGATCTGCGGGTCATAGATGATCTCGACCGCCTCGACATGGCCGGTATTGCCATTGACCACCTGACGGTACTCGGGATTCTCCACATGCCCGCCGGTAAAACCGGAGACCACGTCGATCACGCCGTCGAGCCGCTCAAAGTCGGCCTCGGTACACCAGAAGCAGCCCGAGGCAAGAATTGCGCGGGCCTGCCCGTCCGGCAGGGCGGCGGGTTCGCCAGCCTCTTGCGCTGTCCCGGCAGAGCTGTCCGAGCAGGCCATCAGGAAGGCTGCGGCAATAAGGGCGAGGAGGCGCATGGCGGTATCCTTCCGGTCAGCTGACAGTGAGTAAATGACGCAGACTGCCGTCAGGGAAAGCCCCGCACGCGAAATTGTGACACGCAAGGCGGGATCAGCTGATACCGCCCAGCTCCTCCAGCCCCGCCGCCAGCGCAAGGTTCTGCACGGCCTGAACGGCGGCGCCTTTCAGGAGATTGTCGAGTGCGCAGACCAGTGTCGCATTGCGTCCGCCCTCGCCCACAGACCAGCCGCCGATCACTGCGCCCGGAATATCCTGCCCGTCACGGATTTCGGGGATGGTGTCAGAGAGGCGGATCAGCTTTTCGCCGCCATAGGCTTCTGCATAGCGGCTTTTCAGCGCTTCCAGCGTCACCGGCGCGGCAAAGTTCAGCTGCGCGGTCAGGGTGATGCCCCGAAAGAAGGCAGCGACATGGGGTGAGAAGCGCACTTCATGGGCAAGATGACGGCTCATCTCGCGCTCATGCATGTGGCCGGTGAGGCTGTAGGGCATGAGATTGTCGCGCAGCGCCTCGAGATCGTTCTTGCGGCTGGGCGTGGTGCCTGCGCCGGAATAGCCCGACACGCCAAACAGATGCGCCGGACCGCTCAAGAGATCACGCACCGGATGCACGCAGAGCTGTCCCGCCGTGGCATAGCAGCCCGGATTGGAGATGCGCGCCGCGCCTTTCAGGCGCTCCCGGCCGTAAAGCTCCGGCAGGCCATAAGCCCAGCTGCCGTCAAAGCGGTAATCGGCCGACAGATCGACCAGGATCGTGCCCGGCGCTGCGGCTTCAATCGCCGCCACATAGGGCGCGGCTTCGCCATTGGGCAGCGCCAGTATCACCGCGTCCGCACCGCGCGCCGCGACGTCTTGCGGCCCCATGGCCTCGAAGGTCAGCCCATCGCGGGCTTCAGGCGCGAGATTGGATACCGGCTCACCCGCCATCGCCCGCGAGGAGGCAAAGACCAGCTCCATATCGCTGCGGCGCGACAGGATGGCGATGAGCTCCTTGCCGGTATGTCCGCGCGCACCCACAAGACCGACGGTCAGCATGGCTCTAGCTCCTCAGCGTCGGCGGCAGGGCCGCGATACGCTCCACCATCGCCGGAATGCGCGACAGATTATCCTCTCCGCGCCAGAACACCGTCCAGTGGCCAGTCTTCACCGCGCCATGGCAGGTAGCGAAGTAGAACTCATTGACGGGATTATCGGTGCGCGAGCGCCAGTAAAGGCGCGGCGCATAGGCGATCAGCTTGCGCCAGACAGCCCCGCCCAGCCCCTCGCCGCGCGCATCGTCGAGCACAGCAAACTTGTCGAGATAGATGATATCATCGAGCCGCGAGGTGATGGCCGCCGCGCGGTAGCTCTCGGTCACGAATGCGCGGTCAAAGTCCAGCGCTTCGAAATACCCCTCCACCAGCTTGCGCCCGAAGGCCTGTTCGATCAGCGGGGCCGCACGCGCCGGGTCGAGATCGGCCTTGGTCATGATCTCCAGCATGCGCTCGCCCTTGCGCACCAGTGTGCCGGATCCGGCATGGGTGAACAGCTCCTTGGCGAGTTCCCCCGGACTGGTGATCGAGACCGAGCTGGACAGTGGCAGATCATCAAGCAGACGCTTGATCTCTTCCATTTTCAGACGCATCCCGCCCGACACCCAGTCCGCGCCCATCAGCTCGTCAAAATCGGTGGCGAGGTTGATGGCCGAGATGGCTTTTCCGGCTTCATCCAGAAGCGCGCCCGTGCCCGTCAGGAAGACGATCTTGTAGGGCTGCAGCGCGTGTACGAGCGCGCGCACGGCGGCATCGGCATTGATATTGACCATGCGCCCGTCTGCCGTATCGCCAAGACAGGCCAGGATCGGCGCCTGCCCGGCGCGCGCCGCCGCTGCAACCAGATCAAGGCGCACAGCCTTGGGATCGCCGACGCGCCCAAGCTCCGCCTCATCCATCAGCTCGGCTTCAAACACGCCTGAGGGGATGGCCGCCGCGCGCCCGCCGCAATCGCGGATCGCCTGCACCAGATCGAGATTCACGCGCGTCAGCGTATCGCGGATCACGGGGATCGCTTCGGGCGGGGTCACGCGCAGGCCCTGCTTGCGCACGGTCTCGATGCCCGCCTCGGCCAGCGCCTTGTCGAGCTGCGGACCGCCGCCATGCACCACGATGGGAGCCAGCCCCACCGTCTGCAGGAAGGCGAGCGAGGCTGACAGCGCCTCCATCTCCTCTTCCATCACCGCGCCGCCGACCTTGATGACAGCGAAACGCTCCTGATCGAGGCGCGAGAAACGGGTCAGATACTCGCGTATCTCCTTGCCGTCGCGCATCTGGGAGAGAAGCTGGACGATGGCCGAGCGTACGGGAACAGCGGCCCCGCCGCGTTCATTTGCCGAATTACCGGCTGCCTGATCGATCACGCCGCCCCTCCTTTTACGAGGGCTTCCATGATCGCCTTTTGCACGTGCAGACGGTTTTCCGCTTCCGCCATACCGATAAAGGCGGGCGAATCCACGACCGAGTCTGCAATCTTCACATTACGGCGCATGGGCAGGCAGTGGCTGACGACCGCATTGTCCGTCATCGCCATCTTGGCATCGTCAATCATGAAGCCTGCGCCCTTGGCGCGGTGGGGCGCTTCACCGTCCCACTGGCCGAAAAAGGGCAGCGCGCCCCAGCTCTTGGCATACACGGCGTGCGCGCCGCTATAGGCCGCCTTCACATCGGTGGTGACGGTAAGCGAGCTGCCGGCATCACCGCAGAATTTCTCGGCCGCGTCCATGTAGCGCTGATCGAGGCGATAGACCTCGTCCGGGATCAGAAGGCGCACATTCATGCCAAACTTCGACGCAATCAGCAGCGCGGAATTGGCCACAGCGGTGTTGAGCGGCTTGGGATGCGGTACCCAGGTGAGAAGAAACTCCTTGCCGCGCACATCGCCGATAGCGTCCTGCAGGGCCATCATATGGGCCAGCTCCTGACAGGGATGGACGATTGTTTCCATGTTGATGACAGGAACCGTGGCGTATTTCGCATACGCCATGATCAGCGGATCCTCGCGCTCGGCCGTCCAGTTCTCGAACTTGGGGAAGCAGCGGATCGCGATGAGATCGACGTAAGAAGACAGCACGCGTGCGGCCTCCTTCACGTGCTCTTCGGCCGTGCCATCCATGATGGCCCCGTCCTCGAACTCGACCGGCCAGGTACCGCCGCGTGCATCGAGCACGATGGCATGGCCGCCCAGCTGGTGAGCGCCAAGGTCAAACGAGGTGCGCGTGCGCAGGGACGGGTTGAAGAAGACGAGCGCGATGGACTTGCCTTTGAGCGCATCGCCTTGCGGGCTTTCGCGGTATCGGCGCGCACGGTCGATCAGGCTCTGAAGTTCTTGTCTCGACCAGTCAGCGGTAGACAGGAAATGCCGCATCGTTTCACGCGCCTCCCTTGGGCGTTGGAAAGCTCACGCGTTTAGCGCTCATTGCTGCGTTGCGCAAACGGGTGTGTGAGCGGGAGGAATGTTTGAGCCTTCACGCGCCTGGCGTTTGAACCCCCGGAAGCCCGCAGGGCTATCCGGGGCCTCGGGCCAGTTCTGCAAGAGGCCCCGGCTCGCGCTTCGCTTGGCCGGGAGTTCAGTATCTGGCTGAACCGCTCACGGGCTGCCCTGCACGGCGGCCGTGAGGACTTCGGCATGGTCCTCCACCGCACTCTCCCCGCGCGCATCGGCGTCCAGCGCCGCGATGAGAGCCGCGTCGCGGCTATAGATGTCGTGGATGAAGCGGACATGGCCGAAACGGTCCGACACGGCGGTAAAATAGAGGATGTGGACAGGGATGTGATTGCGCAGCCAGACGCGGCGCGTTCGGCCATTGTCAAAGGCCTCCTCCATCGCCTCGCGCGTCCAGCCCGTCTCGCCCTGCAGCACCCACCAGGCGAGCTCGCGCGGCTCGTCGACGCGTACACAGCCGGAGGATTCATTGCGCTGCACATTGTCAAACAGGGCACGATGGGGCGTGTCGTGAATGTAGATATTGTGGATGTTGGGGAACATGAATTTCACCTCCCCCATAGAATTGCCGCGTCCCGGCACCTGGATGACGCGGTAACGGCCATTGGCCCAGTCCGCCTGCGACGGGTTGACGACCCTGCCGGTAGACTGGTCCACCAGCCGGTAGCCCGACGCCAGCGCATAGCCCGGATTGGTCTGGAACCGCCTGAGCCAGGGCGCGCCCAGGCTGGTGGGCGTGTACCAGACCGGATTGATCTCGATAAAGGTCATGTCCTCGGAGAAGATCGGCGTGCGGTTATAGCCCCGCCCGATCATGGAGCGGTGTACCCGCTCCACCTGCCCGCCTGACCACGCTTCCAGCCGGTAGTCGGCGAGGTTTACCCGGATATGGCGCTCGCCCAGATCACGCGGCACCCAGCGCCAGCGCTCCAGATTGGCGCGCACCTGATCGAGCCGGTGACGCGGCGGCGTATTCAGCTCCCGCAAGGTACCCGGCCCCACGACCCCGTCCGTCGCCAGATTGTGCCGCGCCTGAAAGCGGATCAGCGCCGTTCGCAGCATGTCATCAAACGGCGTGTCCGGTGGCGCGAGTCGCGCCAGCAAGCCTTCCTGATGCAGGCGCGCACGCAACGCATCCACCCGCGCGCCACTATCACCAAGCCCCAGCCTCGGCCCGCCTGCTATGGGTGAATGGGCACGCAGCAGCGCATGACGGCGGATCAGCTCGCGGCGCAAGGCCATATAGTCAGGGTGGGAGGGGCTGAACCCCTCCAGCGTGGCAAACACGGCATTCTCACGAAGGGCTGTCGCCATCGCCATGTCGAGGTCGAGCCTGCGCTGCGGCGCGGTCCAGTCCGGTTCCAGCTGTCGCGGATCGATCCGGCCAATCGCAAGGTCGCGCGCGAGCGCCATGAAGCCCTCGCGGGCCAGTGCATCGCGTTCCGGCCCCGCGCTCAAGGCGAGCACCGCTTCGGGTGCAGGGTAATGGCCAGATGTCAGCCCGTGCGTCCACGCCTCGCTCAACGCATCGGCCAGATCGGCGATGTGGCTGTCGCTCCACGCCTGGCGCGCATGCGCGGGACCTGCGACGGCCAACACCAGTGCGCATAGCGCTAACGTCGTGAAAAAGGCGCGTGCGCCCATCTCCTGCCCCCTCGGCCGTGCCGGCGAGGTTAACAAGACCTTGCCGCGATGAGAACGGGAAATAATCACGCAAACAAAAACCCCGGACCGATATAGGGTCCGGGGCCATTGTTACTCTCGAATGCCGGTGAGGCCGCCTTATTCAGGCGCGCCGTCCTCCGGGCTTTCCTCGGTGGCTTCTTCCCAAGCCTCTTCGGCGTCTTCAGCCCATTCTTCGGTCTGATCGGTCGTCGCATCCCAGGCATCGCCAGCAGCGTCGGTGGTGTCATCCCACGCTTCTTCTACCGGGCTTTGCTCTTCAGTGCCCAGCGCCTCATCGATTGCTTCGCCCGCTTCTTCTGCCGGACCCTGCTGCTCACAGGCGGCCAGAATCGCACTTGCAGCGAATGCAGCCAGAACAAACTTTTTCATCGTCAACTTCTCCATCAGTGACCTGTCCATCAGGGAGGCCGGCGGCGCTATTCGTGCCCCGGTTTTTTGCAGCCCCGCGGAATAACCGCGAAGGAAAGCCAACAGCTTATTGGCTTCCCGTCAAGCAATAACAGGGTGTATCGCCCCGAAATCACCGTCCGCAACGCCGGGAATAAACGCACGCCTGCCGCATTTGGTTGCAGCCCATTTGCGGTAAACAGCATTCACCGGCCTTACAGTTTTGTCATCCGGGCATGGTGGACGCCGCGCGCAATGGCCCGCGCCAGACAGTCAGCTGCCAGATTGCCAAGCCGGGCAAGGGACAAGGGCGCAGGATCCGGCAGGCCAGCCCGCCCGGTCGACGCCACGAACACCACATCGCCATCAAAGGGCGTATGCACCGGACGGATCGCGCGCGCCATGCCATCCTGCGCCATGATGGCGACCCGCCGCGCCTGATCAGGTGTCAGCGCCGCATCCGTGGCAATGATGGCAAGCGTGGTGTTGGCGCGCAGGCCGGGATTGAACTTCGCCTCGCCCCAGTCTTCCAGATCGTCCAGCGAAGCAGGCGCGCAGCCCAGCCCGCCAAACTCGCTCTCCCGCTCAAACGGCGCGGCCCAGTACTGCTGCGTACCGGGCACTGTCACCGAACCGAAACTGTTCACGCACACAAGCGCGCTGACCGTGTAGCCCTCGCGCGATTTCACGCTGGCAGAGCCGGTTCCGCCGGGCAAGGCCCCAGCCCTTGCGCCAAACCCGGCCCCGGCGCGGCCAAGGCGCACGGGCGCGCGGCGGCGGGCATCGTCAAGCGCGGCGCGGCCCAGCCGCGCATAGGGCGGTTCCTCGCCCCAGCCCTTGTCTCCGCCATTGGCCAGATCATAGAGGATCGCCGCCGGTACGATGGGAGAGGCCGGCACGCCCGGCTGGGGCATCAGTGCATAGCCACGGCCCTCAGCTCCAAGCGCGGCGCATACCGCATCGGCTGCGCCCAGCCCGTAGACAGAGCCGCCCGACAGCACGATGGCGTCCACGCCTTCCACCAGCCCACCGGGGCGCAGCACATCGCTTTCGCGTGTGCCGGGGCCGCCGCCGCGCACATCGATGGCGGCAATCGCGGGTTCGTCGAACAGCACCAGCGTGACGCCGGTGCGGACGGCCTCATCCTCGGCCTGTCCGACGCTGAGCCCGGCTATATCGGTGAGGTCGTTGTGCATTACTCGCGCTCCTGCTCGGCGGCGTCAGCCTAGCCGCATCTCTAAAGCAGACAAAAGAAAACCCCCGCAAGGCGGACCTTGCGGGGGCAAAACCGTCCAGTGACGGGAGGAGAGCTTACCAGTTCACGCGGACGCGGCCATAGACATAGCGGCCGTTAAAGCCGGCCGGCGAGAAGCTGGAGAAGGGCAGGATGCCATTGAAGTCCAGACCGGCAGGGACATTGTCCGGGTAGGTATCGAAGACGTTATTGGCACCCAGAGCGAAGTTTACGCGGCTGGTGATGTCGATATTGCCTTCAAGGTCGATGACCCACTGTTCGGACAGTTTCACATCGCTGGCAGCCGCCGTGCCGGGCGAAAGCGTTTCACCAAAGCGCGTGGCGCGGACAAACCCGCCAAGCCGGTCACGCGACCAGTCGAGGCCGAGGATGAACTTGTCGCGCGGCGTGCCCTCTTCCAGACGCAAGGTGGACTGGCGCCCGAAGATTGTCGGCGGCGGGGTCAGCGAGGACAGGACGCCGGTAGACTGGATATTGCTCAACTCGACCGTGTTGTAGTTATAGCCGAACGTCGCGTTGAACTCGCCGATATTATCGACCGACCAGCCATAGCTGGCTACGATGTCCACACCTTCAGTCGTGCTGTCCGCCGCGTTCAGGAAGAAGCGGGCCGAGGTGACGCCGGCCGGCAGAATGGCCTGCACCTCCGGCGAGTTCAGATTTTCCGAAAGCAGGATGCGGTCATCAATCTCGATGCGGTAGGCATCGATGGTGAGCGCAAACCCGCCGGTGGCGAACACAGCGCCCAGCGAGTAGTTCACGCTGGTCTCCGCCTCCAGCGGCGTCGCGCCCAGCGCAATGGCAACGGGGCTGGAGACCGGGAAGGTGCCGGTTTCGAACGGCACGCCGCCGGTGAACACCGTCGCGGTCGAGGTGAAGAAGGACTGGTGCAGGGACGGTGCGCGGAAGCCGGTGCTGACCGAACCGCGAAGTGCCAGCGCATCGGTGAGTTCGAAACGGGCGGCGAGACGGCCATTCAGCGTGTCACCGAAATCGGAATAGTTCTCGTAGCGGCCCGCGACCGAGACGGTCAGGCGGTCGGTGAGATCAGCCTCCAGATCGATATAGGCACTGAAGGACTGGCGGCTGGCATCCACCTCGTTGCTGGGCTGGAAGCCGGGGAAGACCTGGCTGCCCGGAGCGCCCGGGAAAGCGCCCTGGATGTAGGAGCCCGGCTCGCCTGCACCAATCTCGAAGTTTTCAAAGCGTGCTTCGAGGCCGAGACCGACATTGAGCGGACCTGAGAAGGCATCCACCGCGTACTGGCGCACAAGGTCGAAATTGGCCACGGCCTGGCTGTAGGCCAGCTGACCGGCATAGAATTCGGTCGGGCTGGCAGCGCCCAGCGTCGTGTTCAGCGTGTTCCTGATCGTGTAGTCGATCTGGTTACGGCCATAGACCAGGCTGGCATCAGCCGACCATTCGCCCAGCTGCGCGCGCAGCCCCCCGCCAACCGAATAGTCCTCCACTTCCGACGCGATCAGCGGCAGGAAGCCGTCCGGATAGATGGCCAGTACGTTGCGGGCATCCAGCGCACGCCGGTAGAAACCGGCCGAGTCCGCCTCGCGGTTCTGGTAGCTGGCAAAGCCGTAAAGCTCGTTGCCATTGGCAAAGGGAATACCGGCATTGGCCAGAAGGGTGATGTCACGTGCATTCGGGTTGCCAAAGCGGTGATTGAGGCGGTCAAAGCTTTCCTCGCGCGGGTCACCCGCCGGCTCGTATTGCTGACGCGGATCCGGGCCGGAGCGATTGGTGGAGCTGCGGTCACGGAACTCACCCGAAATCGTCAGGAAGCCGTCGGCGCCAAGCGGCAGGCCCGCCCAGGCGGCGGCGGTGAAGGTTTCGCCGTCACGCTCGTCACGGTCACCGCTGAGCAGGGGCACGGTCGTCACGTTCTGGCCATAGGTGAAGGTGGCGCCTCCGCCTTCGCGCGCTTCGCGCAGGCGCACATTGATGACGCCGGCAATGGCGTCCGAGCCGTATTGTGCCGCTGCGCCGTCGCGCAGCACTTCCACCGCGCCAATAGCGCTGGTCGGGATGGTGTTGAGGTCAACCGCAGCCGAACCCCGGCCCACCGACCCGTTCAGATTGACCAGCGCGCTGACATGGCGGCGCTTGCCGTTGACGAGGGTCAGCGTCTGGTCCGGACCAAGCCCGCGCAGGGTCGCCGGACGGACGCTGTCGGTGCCGTCAGTCAGCGAGGGCTGGGGGAAGGAGAAAGACGGCACGGCATAGTTCAACGCCACATTGAGCTCGGTCGAGCCATTGGCTTCCAGCTGTGCGTTGGAAATGACGTCGACGGGCGCAAGGGTCTGCAGGGCGGTGCGCCCTTCGGAGCGCGTGCCGGTGACGACGATAACATCTTCAGGTGTGCTGGCAGGCTGCTGTGCGAGGCCTGCGCTGGCTGCAACCAGGGCAATCGCGGTGCTGGTGAATAGTGTTTTCATGGGTCCAATCCCCTTTTTTGATCAGTCGGTGAAGAGCGCCCCGGCTAACGCTGCAGCGCAGCAAACCGGTGGTTATACCGTCCAGAATGTCCGAACATTAAGTTGGGTTTGAACGGTTTCCAGTCAGTTGGAGCCAATCTGGCACCAAGCCCCCGTCGATGTGACAATTTTGCGACACATGCCGTCATGGACGGAAAGGGAGCGCGTTGAGCGAAGAATATCTAATTGCATGCTGGCGCCCCCTCGAAAAACTCCCGCCCCCACACTGCACAATCGACAGGCTGAACGAGACATTGTAGACAAAAGGCCCGTTACACAGCGCGAGCGCAATCGAGCGGACCTAGGGATGGCATTAGAAAATCTGAACGATGGAGAGCTGGCCTCGTCTGCGCCACAACCGCTCCTGCCGCTTAATGCCCTGCGCGCCTTCGAGGCAGCCGCCCGGCGCGGCAGCCTTGCTGCAGCTGCGAGAGAGTTGGGCGTCACACCGGGCGCCGTATCCCAACAGATCCGGCTTCTGGAGGATGTGCTCAAGACCCGCCTGCTGGAGCGCACCGGGCAGGGCGTATTGCTCACCGTGGAGGCCGCCGATGCGGCGCCCTATCTGCACGAGGCGTTTGCCAGCCTCGCCGAAGCCAGCGCGCGGTTGCGTTTTGCAGGCGCCGCACCTGCGCGGGTGCGTCTGGGGGTTCCCGGTGCCTTTGCCGCCGCCTGGCTCGCCCCGCGCCTTGCCCGGGCGGGACGCAGTGATGTCAACCTGATCAGCGATCCCGGCACGGACGATCTGGACCGCTTCCGGCTGGATATAGAGATACGCTTCGGCGACGGGCAATGGCCTGGCTATGCGGTGCGCCCGTTATTGTCGGACAGCCTGATGCCCGCCGTCGCACCTGACCTGCTCGAGCAGTGCGATGGCGACTGGCGCAAGGCCGTGCTCGCCCTGCCGCTCATTCATGACACGACCCCGGCACGCGATCCGTCCCAACCCGACTGGCAGGTCTGGCTGGCGCGCCGCGGGCTGAACCGGCCCGATCTCGCTCAAGGCGATCATGTCAGCGCGCCTGATCACGCCGTGCGCGCCGCCGTATCAGGGCGCGGCGTGGCGCTGGTACGCGCCTCGCTGGCCGAAAACGCCGTCGCGGAAGGACGCCTCGTCACCCTCATCGCCGACGGGGTGACACCGCTGTCCTGGCGCTATCATCTATTGTCACCCGAAGGACGCCCGTTGAGCCGTGCCGCGCGCTCGCTGGCGAGCTTCCTGACCGAAGAGGCAAGGCCCTTTGAAACAGCGGGGGTCTAGCCAAACCCGCTGCCACGCCACACCTTCCACCGGACTGACTGGAAAAGAGAGAGAGACCGTCCATGTATCTGAACCGCTTCCTCCTCACCGCCGCCCTGCCCTTTGCCCTGATTGCCTGCAGCGGCGATGACAGCGCGCAGCAGAGCACTTCGGGTCCGGTTACAGGCAGCGAGGAAGCTATGGTGTCCGCCGCTCATCCGCTGGCCGTGGAGGCCGGTCTGGATGTCTTGCGCCGGGGCGGCGATGCGGTGGACGCCGCCATTGCCGTGCAGATGGTGCTGGGTCTGGTCGAGCCGCAGAGCTCCGGCATTGCGGGCGGGGCCTTCATGGTGCGCTATGACGCGCAGACGGGCGCCGTCACGGTCTATGACGGGCGCGAGACAGCCCCGGCGGCGGTAACAGAAGACTACTGGCTGGACGAAAACGGCGAGCCTCTGGCCTATCTCGATGCCTGGCAGAGCGGCCAGTCCACCGGCGCGCCCGGGGCGGTGGCCATGCTGGCCATGGCCCATGAGGAACATGGCCGGCTGGACTGGTCCGCAAGTTTCGAGGCGGGAATTGAACTGGCCGAAGAGGGTTTCCCGCTATCGGGGCGCACCTCTGCCATGGCCACCCGCGTGGCACAGATTTCCCAGCTATCGCGTCAGGAGCCTGCCCGCTCCTATTTCTACGATGAAGAGGGCAATGCCCACCCTGAGGGCTTTATCCGTACCAATCCGGGCTATGCCGACACGCTGCGGGCCGTCGCGGCTGACTGGCACAATTTCTACACCGGCGAGATCGCGCAAGACATCATTGCCACCGCATCGCGCGATCCGCGGGGCGGTCTCCTGACGCTGGAAGACCTGGAAGCGTATGAGCCGGTCCGGCGCGAGGCCATCTGTGTGCCCTACCGCGTCTATCAGGTCTGCTCGGCCCCGCCGCCCTCATCGGGCGCGGTCGCGGTCGGGGCCATCCTGACCTTGCTGGAAGGGTTCGAGATGAGCGCGTTCGGCCCGGACACGGTCGAGGGCTGGCATCTCTTCATCGAGGCCAGCCGCCTGGCCTATGCCGACCGGGATCAGTATGTCGGCGATCCGGCCTTTGCCGATGTGCCGGTTGAGGGTCTGCTGGACCATGCCTACCTGACCGAGCGCCGCCGCCTGATCTCCATCGATGCAGCGATCCCGGCGATCCGTCACGGTACCCCGCCCGGCGCGCCGGAAGTGATCGCCGATACGACGCCGGACGCTCCCGGCACCACGCACTATTCCATCCGCGACACGTTCGGCAATGTCGTCTCGATGACCACCACGGTGGAGTCCATTTTCGGCAATAACCGGATGACGCAAGGCGGCTTCCTGCTCAACAACCAGCTCACCGATTTTGCCTTCGTGCCAAGGGATGCAGACGGGCGCACCCATCCCAATGCGCCGGCAAGCGGAAAGCGTCCGCGCTCGTCCATGTCGCCGACAATCGTGCTGGATGCCGAAGGCGATTTCCTGATCGCCACCGGCTCTCCGGGCGGCAATTCCATCATCGCCTACACGGCCAAGACGCTGGTTGCGATGCTGGACTGGGGGATGACGCCGCAGGAGGCAGCCGCCCTTCCCAATATCGTCGCGCGCGGCGATGTGGTCAGCATTGAGAGCGGCTTTGATGCAGAGCTGCTGGAGAGTTTGCGCGCGCTCGGCCACCAGATACGCGGCGAGCAGGGCGAAAATTCCGGCATCCACATCATCCGCCTGAATGCGGACGGCATGCTGGAAGGCGGGGCGGACCCCCGCCGGGACGGCGTGGCCGGACGGCCCTAGGGGGACTGATCAATCTCCACCCATCTTGAACTCCCGGCCAAGCGTAGCGCAGAGCCGGGACCTCGTGCAGGAGAAGCGGGACAAGGCCCCGGACAGCCCTTCGGGCTTCCGGGGTTTCACGTCCAGAGCGTGAAAACCCTACCTCGCCACCACACTCACAAAAGCCGGGTCCAGGACGAGAGACACCGCGTCACCGGCCTGTGCCGGATGGCTGACCGGCGCGCGGGCCGTCACCCGTTCACCCGACGCCAGCGCGATCAGGAGCACGACCACGGGGCCAGCAGGGCGCCGTGAGACGATACGGGCAGACGCCCCGGCTTCGCCCCCCGCGCCAACGAGAATGCCCTCAGGGCGCACCAGCACGGTGACGGCGCTGCCATCGGGTTGAGGGGCGGCGGCCACACCCAGAGGCGTTGATGCCTTGCCGCCGTCCACCCTGCTGGCAAAGGCCTCGACATCGCCCAGCATGCGCGCCGCACTTTCACTGGCAGGCGCGAGATAGAGCGCGTCAGGCGTGCCCGACTGGATGATGCTGCCACGCTCCATCAGCGCGATTTCGTCGGCGCTGGCCAGCGCATCTTCGGCGTCGTGCGTGATGATGAGCGAGGCCGTGCCGGAGCGGCGCAGCACGTCCAGCGTCATCGCGGAAAGGTCGGCGCGCAGCCGCCGGTCGAGCCCGCTAAACGGTTCGTCCAGCAGCATGACGGCAGGTTCGGGCGCCAGCGCGCGGGCCAGCGCGACGCGTTGCTGCTCACCGCCTGAAAGCTCGTGCGGATAGGCGCGCGCCCGGTGGGTCAGCTCCACCGCCTCAAGGCTTTCCATCACGCGCTGGCGGCGTTCACCGCCGCTCAAATGACGCAGGCCAAAAGCCACATTCTGGATCGCGGTCAGGTGCGGAAACAGGGCGTAATCCTGAAACACCACCCCGCAGCGGCGGCGCTCCGGCGCCAGATGCATGCCCGGCCCGCTCCACACATTCCCGTCTGACACGATCTCGCCCGCATGCAGGCGTTCCAGACCGGCAATCGCGCGCAGCAGCGTCGACTTGCCTGCCCCGGACGGCCCTAGCAGCGCCGTTACCTGACCGGCACGTAGAGACAGATCAGCCCCGCGCACGGCGACACCGTCCGCGCCGCCAAGGCGCACCTCGGCGCCGGTAATCACCACGCGCGGCGTATCGTTTGCCATCATGTTCATTCGGCCAGCCCCGGTATCGCTTCGGAGGGAGGCACACTGGCGCGCGCACGCTCTGTGGCGGTAATGCGCCGGGCAATCCAGATCATCGCCGGCAATGCCGCCACAACCAGCAGCACCGCGGGCAGGGCCGCTTCGCCCAGCCTTTCATCGGCGGCATAATTGTGCGCGGTCACGGCCAGCGTGTTCATGTTGAAGGGCCTTAGGATCATCGTCGCGGGAAGCTCTTTGAGAACCTCCACAAATACAAGCAGGCCTGCCAGCGCGACACCCGACGAGACCAGCGGCCAATGGACGCGCCGGGCGAGTTCCAGCGGTCTTGCCCCCAGAGTGCGCCCGGCTGCATCAAGGGAGGGCGTGACGCGCGACAGCGCGCTTTCGCTGGGGCCGATGGCGGCGGCGATGAAACGCGCCTGATAGGCAAAGATCAGCGCCAGCGCGCTGCCTGTCAGAACCAGCGGGAAGGGCGAACCTGTGAGGGAACGCCAACCCGTATCCAGCCAGCCCTGCAATGTGCCGAAGATGATCAGCACGCCCAGCGCCGCCACCGCGCCCGGTACGCCATAGCCCATCGAGGCAATACGGGCAGAGGCTCTTCCGGCAAGCTTTCGGGTGCGGATGGCATAGGCAAGTCCCAGCCCGATAACCGCTGCCAGCAGGCCGGATACGCCCGCCAGCATCAGCGAGTTTACCGCCGCATCCATCAGCCCGGTTGCAGCCGGCGTATAGGCCGCCCGCCAGCCCAGCCTTGCCGCCGGGATGACGAGACCCATCAGCACGGGCATGAGGCACGCAAAGGCCGCCAGCATTCCGGCAAGCGGGGAGAGACTCTGACGGCGGAAGGCACGCACATGGCCAGACGCCGCTGTCTGACGCGCGCGGCGGCGCAAGGCCCGCTCGGCCATGAAAATCAGGAAGGTGATCGAGACCAGCAGCATGGCAAGGCGCGCCGCATCAGGGATCGACCCCTCGCCCGCCCAGGCGCGCATCAGCGCCACGGTCAGGGTCGGCGCGCCCAGATGACTGACCGTGCCATAGTCTGCCAGCGCCTCCATCACCACCAGCGCAAGGCCCGCCGCGATGGCCGGGCGCACCATGGGCAGGGCGGTGCGGGCAAAAGCCTGGAAGGGCGAACACCCCAGCGTACGCGCCGCATCATAGGCGTCGGCGGATTGGGCCGAGAAGCTCTCACGCGCCAGCAGATAGACATAAGGATAGAAGACGAGGCCAAAGATCGCGCCTGCGCCAAGAGGTCCATGCACGGCGGGCACCAGCCCGCCCAGCGGGCCCGCGCCTTGCGTCAGGTCATACCAGCCATAGGCCGCCGCATAGGCGGGCATGGCCAGCGGCAGGGCCAGCATCCACTGAAACACATTGCGGCCCGGAAACACGTGGCGCGTGACCAGCCAGGCCGTGCCTGTGCCTATAACGCCCGCCAGAAGCGCCGCCGTCAGGCCCACAATCGCGGTATTGATGAGGAATTCGGCCAGGCGCGTATTGGCAATGTGGATCAGATAATCGCTCCACGGGCCGGACACGCCGAGCCACACCACGGCCAGCAAAGGCGCGGCGCACAAAAGGCCTGCAAAAGCAGCGAGCCAGACAGGATGTAATCCTGTCCGGCCCGTCATTCTGCGGCGCAGTGTGGCAGTATCGGTTATGGCCATCCCACCCGGTCAAAAATGCGCTGGGCTTCAGCGCCGTTTTCGCCCAGCGCGTTGACGTTCAGATCACGCGCCTCGAAACCGGCAAACCCATCAAGAACGGTGTTGTCATAGCTGACAGACGGGTCGGCGGGAAACTCATTGGTAAGTTCGGCAAAGGCGCGCTGGGCCCGCTCCGACAGAAGGAAGGCCAGAAGCGCCCGCGCGGCTTCAGGGTTGGGCGCATTGGCTGCAAGGCCCGCGCCGGAGATGTTCACATACGTGCCGCCCCGGCCCTGATCGGGGAAGACGACGCCGACAGCCTCGCCCACCGCGCGGTCCGCGCTGTCAGAGGCGTTCAGCAAACGGCCAAGATAGTAGTGATTGACCATGGCGACATCGCATTCACCAGCGGCCACGGCGCGGATCTGGTCGGTATCGCCGCCCTGCGGGGTGCGGGCCAGATTCTGCGCGATGCCGCGCGCAAAGCTTTCTGCCGCCTCAGCGCCATCTTCGGCGATCATGCCGGCTACCAGCGACTGGTTATAGACATTGGAAGAAGAGCGCGCGCACACCCGGCCTTCAAACTCCGGACGGGCAAGGTCGGCATAGGTTTGCACCTCCGACGGGTCCACACGGCCCTGCGCATAAACGATGACGCGGGCGCGGGTCGCGAAGCCGAACCAGAGATTATCGGGATGCACCAGGGTGTCGGGCACCCGGTCCAGCATGCCGCCCAGATCGCCTGCTGGCTGGAACAGGCCCGCCTGCTCGGCACGGTGCAGACGGCCTGCATCGACAGTGATGATGACATCAGCCTGCGACCGCTCGCCATCGGCGCGAACCCGCTCGATCAGCAGATCGCCGTCGGCCTCGACCAGATTGATCGCGATGCCGGTCTCTTCGGTGAAGGCCCGGAACACTTCCTGATCGGACGCGTAATGGCGCGCCGAGAACACGTTGACGACGCTGTCCTGCTCGGGCTGGCCACAGGCGGCCAGACCCAGCGAGGCACACAGAGCGCCGATTATGGAAAGGCGGAGACGGTCAGACATGGCGTTCCTCTTACGGTTTGCAGCAGCACAAAGAACCTCCGTCAAAAGGGTCCGGCGCCGTTACCGGGCTGTCATGCCAGCTCTGCGAACGCTTCGCAAGAGCAATAGCGAATTAATTGAACGTCCATGCAGCCACGGGGCCCCGCCCGGCGTTTCCCAAAAGGAAAGACAACATTTCCAAAGTGGCGCGACAAGCGGCCACTTCGCCAATGGTCACTTTAAAGTGATCCGCATCCGGTAAGGCGATGCTGGCCATGCCATGTGCAATAGCCGGCTTCGACTGCCCTTGCAGGCCTGGGCCTGCGGGCAGTCGAAAATCCGGCATTACACAGATTTAATGAGGAAATCTGGTGGGCGATACTAGGATCGAACTAGTGACCCCTTCGGTGTGAACGAAGTGCTCTACCGCTGAGCTAATCGCCCGGAGGGAGCGGCGTATAGAGGTAAAACACGCACGCGGTCAAGCACTGGATCGCTAAGCGGGCCCGAATTCGCTGCATGCATTCACTGGCTTGATAACATATTCGCGAGGAGGGCTTTCGTCACACTTCCGTCAAGAAGACAAAGCATCTATATGCCTCATACAGCCGGGCGCAAGAAGCGGCCCCGGCATGACACCCGACAGTCACCAAAGCCGGTGCGCTTCAAGGCCCTAAGCGCGTCGAAGGAGAATAGAGACATGGCCAGTAATGACCTCTGCACGCCTGAAGGCGCGCGCCGCCTGAAAGAACGTATCGAAGCCTACTGGAAAGAGCGCGGTTACGACGTGACCGTCGATCTCGTGGACGCTGGCTTCATGCCCGCCATGCGGTCTGCCCGCACCGATGTGCGCTCCAACCTCGTCAACGGCATGCCGCGCCCGGCCAATGACCGTGGCGAGAATCGCCGCAGCGCGTAATTTCAGGCCGGTCGCCTGCCCGCTGCCAGTTCGGCGAGCATGGCAGGCAGATCGTCGAAATGATCGAAAAGCCGGTCAGCGCCCAGCGTGCTGACCGGCTTTTCGCTGTAACCTCCCGAAAACAGCACACTGGCGGCGCCTGCACCCTGTGCGGCCAGCGCGTCAGGCTCGGAATCGCCCACCAGAGCGATGAAGCGCCCGGCATCGCCCTCGCCGGCGGCGGTGAGGAGATGGGACGGGTCCGGCTTCTTGGCCGGCGCGTCCTCCGGCCCGGTGATCCGCTCGAACCGGCCTGTCAGGTCCAGCGCCTCCATCAGCTGGCGCGCCAGCGCGGACGGCTTGTTGGTACAGACGCTAAGCCGTGCGCCCGATGCCGCCAGGACATCCAGCGCGGCCTCCACCCCGGCAAACGGGCGGCTGTGCGCGGCAATATCGGCTCCGTAAGTCATCAGGAAATGCGACAGCGCCGATTCGGCCATGTCCGGCTCCAGAACGGCCCCGGCCCGGTCGAAAGCCCGCACGATCAGCGCCCGCGCGCCACGTCCGACCATGGCGCGAACATCATCGACCGGCACCGGATCAAGGCCGAAGCGGGCAATCGATTCATTGAGCGCCCGCACCAGATCAGGGGCCGTGTCCACCAGCGTTCCATCTAGGTCAAACGCGATGGACGCCCCCCGCAGGGCCTCAAAATGCGTCATGGCCAGTCTTCCCCTTCGCAAGTATGCGCCCGATGGGCTATAGCGCGGGCGGGCCTGTGATAACAGCGCCCGGCGGCAGGCAGGATAAAGGGCATCCCATGGCAAAGGCGCGCGCAGTCATCATTCTGGCAGCTGGCCATGGCACGCGCATGAAATCGGACCTGCCCAAGCCGCTGCATGCTGTCGGCGGACGCCCCATGCTGGACTGGAGCCTCGCGCTGGCCGGTCAATGCGGCGCGGACCGCCAGGTGGTGATCTGGGGTGCGCACGGGCCGGAGGTGAAGACCCGCGCAGAGGCCGCTGGCGCGGCAACCGCCCTGCAGGATCCGCCCATGGGCACCGGCCACGCCGTGCTGTGCGGCAAGGACTCGCTGACCGGTTTTGACGGCGATGTGGCCGTGCTCTTTGCTGACACGCCCCTCATCCGCACCGAAACGCTGCAGGCCGTCTTTGCGGCGCTCGATTCGGGCGCGGACATCGCCGTTCTGGGCTTCGAGCCGGAAAATCCCACCGGCTATGGCCGCCTGATCGAAAACGCGTCCGGCGCGCTCACCGCCATTGTCGAGGAAAAGGAAGCCAGCGCCGAGCAAAAAGCCGTGCGCCTGTGCAATTCCGGCGTAATGGCAGCGCCAGCGCGCGTGCTGTTTGACCTGCTCTCGAAGGTCACGAACGACAACGCGAAGGGTGAGTATTATCTGACCGACATCGTGGCGCTTGGTGTTGCTGCCGGACACACCGCCCGCGCGGTGCGCGCGGACGCAGATGAGGTGCTGGGCGTCAACTCCCGCGCCAATCTGGCCGAAGCCGAAGCCGCCTTTCAGGCGCGCGCCCGCACCGCCGCCATGGAGGCGGGCGTAACGCTGATTGCGCCGGAAACCGTGTTCTTCAGCCATGACACGCAAATTGCGAATGACGTGATCGTGGAGCCGAACGTGGTCTTTGGCCCCGGCGTGCGCATCGAGACCGGCGCATTGATCCATGCCTTCAGCCATCTGGAGGGGACAAGCGTTGGCGAGAACGCGTCCGTTGGCCCCTATGCCCGCCTGCGCCCCGGCGCGGTGCTGGAGACGGGAGCGAAAATCGGCAATTTCGTCGAGGTGAAAAACGCGGTCCTGCACGCCGGCGCGAAGGCCAATCATTTGTCCTATATCGGCGATGCCGACATTGGCGCGAAGGCCAATATCGGCGCTGGCACCATCACCTGCAATTATGATGGCTTCTTCAAACATCGAACGATTGTCGGCGATGGCGCGTTTATCGGGTCCAATACCAGCCTGGTCGCGCCTGTGAACATTGGACGCGGGGCCTTTACAGGCTCGGGCAGCGTCATCACATCAGACGTGCCGGATGACACGCTGGCTCTGTCGCGCGCCAAGCAGGAGAACAAGCCCGGCTGGGCGGCACGCTTCCGCCAGATGATGCAGGCGCGCAAGGACAAGACGAAAGCATAATAGACCGGGAAACCGGCCCCACACGCGAAAGGACCTCCCCATGAGTGATTACAAGTCCCGCCTGAAAAATTCCGGCCTGTGGCGCACTGATTCCTTCATCAATGGCGAATGGGTGAAGGGCGATAGCCGGTTTGACGTCAACAATCCGGCCAACCGGGAAAAGGTCGCTGATGTCGCGGATGTCGGGGCGGAGGGCGCCAAGCGCGCGGTGAAGGCCGCTGCGGCGGCGAACCTTGCCTGGCGGCGCACCTCGGCGTTCGAGCGCTCGCGCATCGTCAATCGCTGGTATGAGCTCATCATGGAGCATCAGGATGATCTGGGGATCATTCTGGCTGCCGAGATGGGCAAGCCACTCAAAGAAGCCAAGGGCGAGGTCGCCTATGGCGCTGGCTTCGTCCAGTGGGCCGCAGAGGAAGCCCGGCGCGTGCATGGCGAGACCCTGCCCGTGCCGACGCCGGGCGCGCGCGGCTGGACGATCCGCCAGCCCGTGGGCGTTGTCTCGTGCATCACGCCGTGGAACTTCCCCTCCGCCATGATTACCCGCAAGTGCGGCCCCGCGCTGGCGGTGGGCTGTCCCATCGTCATCAAGCCGGCGGCGGAAACGCCGCTCTCCGCGCTGGCGCTGGCCGAGCTGGCAGACCGTGCCGGCTTCCCCAAGGGCGTGTTTAACGTCGTCACCGGCGAAGCGGGCGAGATCGGCCCGGTCCTCACCGGATCTGACGAGGTGGCGATGATCGCCTTTACCGGCTCCACGCCGGTGGGCGCGCTGCTGATGGAGCAGGCGGCGAAAACCATCAAGCGTGTCGCGCTGGAGCTGGGTGGCAATGCGCCCTTCATCATCATGGATGATGCCGATCTTGAAAAAGCCGCTGACGGGCTGGTTCAGGGCAAGTTCCGTGCGGCCGGCCAGACCTGTGTGTCGCCCAACCGCGTCTTCGTACAGGAAGGCGTGATCGACAAGCTCACTGAACTCCTCAAAACGCGCGTGGCGAAGCTGAAGCTCGGCGATCCCTTCGCTGACGGCACCGATGTCGGCCCGCTGATCCACGAAGAAGCCGTCAGCCGCGTGGCCGAGCTGGTGGAGAACGCCGTTTCCGAGGGCGCCAAAGTGCTCGCGGGCGGCAAATCACGCGTGGACGAGATGGGCGGCGCGTATTTCGAGCCGACCCTCATCACCGGCGCGGACCACTCGATGAGCCTTGCCTGCAACGAGATTTTCGGCCCCGTCGCCGCGCTCTACCCGTTCAAGGACGAGGACGAGGTCATCAGGCTCGCCAATGACACGCCCTACGGGCTTGCCGCCTATCTCTACACGCGCGATGCCGGACGCATTCACCGCATCTCCGAAGGCATTGATTTTGGCATGGTCGGCGTCAACGCGCCGATGGTCGGCTCGCCCGCCACACCCTTTGGCGGCATGAAGCAGTCCGGCATTGGCCGCGAGGGCGGCAAATGGGCGGCCGAAGAGTTCACCGAGCTGAAATTCGTCCTCCTTGGCGGGGTCGATCAGTGAGCGCGCAGAGCCAGAAGGCCAGAGCCGCTGAAGCGGCGCTGGAGTATATTGAGGACGGCATGATTGTGGGGCTCGGTTCGGGCTCCACAGCCGCCCTTTTCGTCAAGGCGCTGGGGCGGCGCTGCGCGGCGGGTGATCTCTCCATCAAGGGCATTCCCACCTCGCGCGAGACCGAACAGATCGCGCTTGAGGCGGGTGTGCCCCTCATCCCCATCGAGCAGGCCGACCGCATTGATGTGGCGGTGGACGGAGCTGACGAGGTTGATGGCGGCTTCCGCCTCATCAAGGGCGGGGGCGGATGCCTCCTGCGCGAGAAGATCATCGCCGATGCCGCCGATCTGATGGTGGTGCTGGTGGACGAGACCAAGCTCGTCGAGACGCTCGGCGCCTTCCCGCTGCCAGTCGAGGTCGATCCGTTCGGCTGGACCATCACGGCCAAGAAAGTCTTCGACGCGCTGCGCCGCGCCGGCGTGGAGCGGCCTCTGGTCGATATCCGCCGCCAGGGCGACCGCAGCGAACCCTTCATCACCGATGGCGGCCATTACATTCTCGATTGCGCCTGCGGAGCGATCGAAGACGCTTACAGCGTGGACGCCGAATTGCTCGCCATTCCCGGCGTGGTCGATCACGGCCTCTTCATCGATCAGGCCCGCGTCGTGATCGTCGGCGAGGATGACGATGTGAAGGTGATGGAGCTTTAGGGCCCACCTGCTGACACCGATTGTAAGCCTCGCGGGTCTATCGCCCGCGCGAACGCTCTACTAGGCTATGTCCGGTTCAATGATTGCCGGAAAGGCCCTGCCCATGCGCGCGCTGCTTACCTCGCTTATCATCGTTATCGCCCTGCCGTTTGCAGGCCTCGCCGACGACCGCTCCGAACGGATTGATGCGGCGCGCGACTTCATCCATGCCAGCGGCATGTGGCAGTCGATCCTCTACAATATGCCAGATGTTGGCGCGGCTGTGGTGGAGAGCATACGCGAGATGCGGCCAGAACTTCGCGACGATCAGGCCCGCGATATCGCCTCGCTGCTCAATGCCCGCTATGAGACAGAGCAACCGGCCTTTCTTGATACGGTGTCAGGCGTGCTTGCCAACCACCTTTCCACCGCCGACCTGCGCGAGCTGGCCGCCTATTACCGCTCTGAGGCCGGACAGGTTCAGGCCCGCGCCATTGCCCGCGGCAGCGAAATGACCGACGCGGACATGGCCGCGCTGATCTTGGCGCTCCCGCCCGAAGCGCAGGCCGAGGTAGCGCGTTTCGGCAGTAGCCAGGCGGCACGCAACTGGCTCACCGCCCAGCCGCGCTTCATCGGCGACATTGAACGCGCGTCCGAAAGCTTTGGTGAAAACCTGGTCTCCAGCTCGGTGGCGGAGATACAGGCCATTCTGGCGCGCTGACCCCCACACAGTGAACCCCCGGAACCGCAAAGCGGTATCCGGGGCCTCTCTCAGGATTATCCTGCATAAGGTCCCGGATGGCCCTCAAGGGCCTCCGGAAGTTCAGGAGGCCAGATCAGGCCGCGTCACGATAATCGCGCCGCGGTCCGTCGCCACGACCGTATGCTCAAACTGCACGGTCGGTGCGTGGGGTTCGCTATAGAGCGTCCAGCCATCATCGCCGTCAGCGGCCCAAATTCCGCCTCTGGAGAGGAATGGCTCGACCGTCATCACCATGCCCCTCTCGATCCGGCGCCGGTCGCTGCGTGTGGGCCAGGTGGCGATCTCTTCGGGATATTCATGCAAGGCCCGGCCCGTGCCATGGCTGGCGAGATTGCGGATCAGCGTATAGCCGCGCTTGTCTGCAAACTGGCCGATGGCATTGCCGATCCCGGCCAGCGGCTTGCCTGTGCCCACCTGTGCGATGCCGATATTCATGGCGCGCTTGCCGTCACGGCGCAGGGTTTCGAGTGAGGCAGGCAACGGACCAACCGTAAACGTCGCGCCGGTATCGGCGAAGAAGCCGTTCTTGGAGGCCGACACGTCGATATTCACCATGTCGCCGAGTGCGATCACCCGGTCGCCGGGAATGCCGTGAGCGATCTCCTCGTTGACGCTGATGCAGGTTGCGCCGGGAAAGCCATAGGTGGATTGCGGCGCAGACACCGCGCCGTCGCGCTCGAGCAGCGCAGCGCCTATCGCGTCCAGCTCGCGCGTGGTCATGCCCGGCTCCATAGCCCTTGCCATGGCGTGCATGGTGTTGGCGACGATACGGCCGATCTCCTTTAGCCCGTCCAGCTCGTCTTCGTTGGAAACCGTCATTGGGCTTTCCTCTTTTACGCGCTAGTCCCGCAATAGCGCGTTGATGCCGGTCTTGGAGCGGGTCTGCGCGTCCACGCGCTTGACGATCACCGCGCAGGCGAGCGAGGGCCCGCCCTTCGGGTCCGGCAGCGTGCCCGGCACCACCACGGCATAGGACGGGATTTCCCCGCGCGTGATCTCGCCGGTCGCCCGGTCGACGATCTTGGTGGAGGCGCCAAGGAACACGCCCATGGAGATGACCGCGCCCTCGCGCACGATCACGCCTTCAGCGACTTCAGAGCGCGCGCCGATGAACACATTGTCCTCGATGATGACGGGCGCAGCCTGCAGCGGCTCCAGAACGCCGCCAATGCCCACCCCGCCGGAGATGTGTACATTCGCCCCGATCTGCGCACAGGAGCCGATTGTGGCCCATGTATCGACCATCGTGCCTTCACCCACATAAGCGCCGATATTGACAAAGGACGGCATCAGCACCGCGCCTTTGGCGACAAAGCTGCCCCGGCGCACGACACTGCCCGGCACGGCGCGGAAACCCGCAGCCTCGAACTGGCTGGCTGACCAGCCCTCCCATTTGACCGCGACCTTGTCCCACCACGGCCCCGGCACCGGCGCGCCGGGCAGGCCCAGGCGGCGATTGGGTTCAAGGCGGAAGGAGAGCAGCACGGCTTTCTTCAGCCATTCATGGACCTGCCAGTCACCATTACCGTCTTTGGAAGCCACGCGCAGACGGCCCGCATCCAGTTCGCTGAGCGCGGTGTTCACCGCATCGCGCAGTTCGCCTTGAGTCGCGGTGGAAACGCCATCGCGTGCCTCCCAGCCCGATTCAATGACAGATTTCAGGGCAGCGGTGTCGCTCATGCGGGTGTCTCCTTGAAGCCCTCGACAACTTCGCCAAGGAAGGTGTCGAGGCAGTCTACGGCATAGTCTACAAATTCGGGGTGCTCGCCCGGCCCGGCCGTGTGGCCATTGCCGATATTCTCACGGGCGCGCACCAGCACGGTCGCAAAGCCGATCCCTGCAGCGGTTTCGAGGTTGCGCGCACTGTCTTCAAACATCACCGCGCGCGCCGGATTGACCGCATGACGCTTGATGAAGCGGTCAAAGCTCTCGCGCTGGGGCTTGGGCGTGAAATCTGCGGCGGCAATATCGAATATGCCCTCGAACAGATGGTCCAGCCCAAGGCGCGCGAGCACGTTCTCTGCATGGCGCACCGACCCGTTTGTATAGATGATGCGCGCGCCGTCCAGCGCCGCGATATGGTCCGCCAGCACCGGGTTGGGTTCCAGCACCGAATGGTCGATGTCGTGGACGAATTCGAGAAAGTCTTCCGCCTTGATCTTGTGATTGACCATCAGCCCGTTCAGCGTCGTCCCGTAATCGTGCCAGAGGCCGTGCTGGATCTTGAACGCCTCCTCGCGCTCCAACTCCATCAGCTGCATGACGAACTCCGTCATGCGCGCCTCGACCTGGCTCATCACCGCCGTGTGTGCCGGGTAAAGCGTGTTGTCGAGATCAAAGACCCATACATCGCGCTGGAGAAGGCGTTTCACTGGACGAGATCCTCAAAGTCAGCCTCTTCCAGCGTCACGCGCGCGATACCCTCCACAGGCACCGGGCTGGGGCGGAACAGGACCTGGGTGTAGCCGCGCTCTGCGCAGTTGGCGCGGCCTTCGGAGGTGAACCGTCCCGGCGCAACACAAAACGCCTCTACGCCGCGCCGCAAGGGCTCGGAATTGCCGCCATTAATGGTCTGCGCGAACACAAACACCTCTCCGGGCTGCAGCCGCTCGTCAATAACGCGCATGCAAGACCCGGACTCGATGCGCCACCAGCCCCGGCTCTGCCAGCGTTCATTGCGTTGACGGGCAATCGCGATGCCGACCGGGACCGATGCCTGATTGCAGACATTCAGGCCCACTTCCCGGTTGCGCTCCAGCGCGACCGCGTGCAGCCGCTCAATCAGCCGCTCGTAATTGCTGCCAAACGATGCGCCAGCATCGCGCTCGAAGGCGGCGATCTGGTTGCGCGAGCGGCGGCCCGCAAACCCGTCCACCACCCGCACCTCATAGCCCAGCGTCTGCAACAGGCGCTGCACGCCTGCTTCCAGCGCCCGGCTGCCAAAATCATCGGGCTCGACCAGTACGGCGCGCGCACGTTCGGACGGGGCGAGCTGGCGGAAGTCACGCTGCTCCAGCCCCATCGCCTCGCAGTCTTGCGCGCCCTCGATCTGGAAGTTGGCGCGGTCCACGCAGACCGGCGTGCGGCCCAGCCATTCACGCGCCCCGCCGAGATAGGCCTCGCTGGTGCGCGCATAGAGAAATTGCGGCGCGCCGGAGGGTATGCCTGAAAAGCGCACGCAGGAACCCGGCGCAATGCGCTGCCAGCCTTGCGCGGAGATACCGTTCTCCCCGCCCCAGGCCTTGGCCGCATCCACATAATAGCTGGTCTCGTTGCACACCTCGCCAGCGCGCGCCTGCGGAGCGAAAATCCCCGCCAGGACCAGCACCGCCAGCACCATCACAGCCCGCATCATTTCTCCTGCTCCGGTATTGCGAGATCCGCAATATCGGCGCGCAATGCGTCAAGGCCAAGGCGCTTGGAGGAGGATGTTGCAGCAATGACCGGATAGGCCGCGACCTTCTTGGCCACGGCGGCCTGCGTGGTGGCGATCATCGCCTCGCGCTCGGCCGGTTTCAGCTTGTCGAGCTTGGTCAAAGTCACCTGATAGCCGACCGCCGCCTCGGTCAGCACTTTCATGATCGCCTCGTCCGCCGGCTTGATGCCGTGACGGCCATCGATGAGCAGGATGACGCGTTTCAGATTGACCCGGCCGCGCAAATAGTCGCGCGTCAGCGCCATCCAGCGTGCGGCGACATCTTTCGGCGCCTTGGCAAAGCCATAGCCCGGCAAATCGACAATGCGGATGCGCCCGGCCAGATCAAAGAAATTGAGCTCGCGCGTGCGCCCCGGCTCGCCAGAGGCGCGTGCCAGATCCTTGCGATTGGTCAGCGCATTGATGAGCGAGGACTTGCCCACATTCGACCGGCCGGCAAAGGCAATCTCCGGCATGTCGGCAGGCGGCAGCCCGTCCATGCCGACCGCGCCCTTGATGAAGGTCACATTCTGGGCGAACAGGCGCTTGCCTGCGGCCAGCCGGGCCGCCTCTTCCTCGCTAAGCTCGTCGGGCGCGCTCAGTCCTCTCCCTCCGGCTTGGCCGGCGGGGTGCGCCGGGTACCAGGGCGTTTGGCCGCCGGCTTCTTCGCCGGGGCTTTACGCGCGCCCTTGGGCTTTTTCGCTGCCGGGTTGGACGCAGTACGCCGCCCCGGCGTGGCGGGTTTCGGCGCGGGCGCATCGGCCTCGGGAACGCTGCTCTCCACCTGCTCGGTCACATCGACGGGGGGCGGTGACGCTTTTGCGTCCTTCGCCGTGCCCTTGGCCGGTTTGACGTCATTGGCAGGCTTGGCCGCCGCTGGCGTCAGGCCCGGCGCGGCGCCCGGCAGGGCAAATTCCGGCACCGGCTTTCCTGTGACGCGCGAATGCAGCCGCGCCGCGATCTTGTCCACCTCGGTATAGGTGCCGTGGCGGCGCATGATGACGTATTGCTGCAGGATCGTCAGGAAGTTGTTCCACGTCCAGTAGATCACCAGCGCAGCCGCGAACGGCGACAGGATGAAGGTGAACACGATCGGCAGGAAGGCGAAGATGCGCCGCTGCATGGGATCGGGCGGCGGGGGGTTGAGCGATTGCTGCGCCCACATGGTCAGGCCCATCAGGATTGGCCAGACGCCCAGCTGGTAATCGCCCAGCAGCCACCAGCCATCGACCGAATAGGGCAGAAGGCCGAACAGATTCCACAAGGAGGTGGGATCGGGCGCCGACAGGTCCTGGATCCAGCCGAAGAAGGGCGCATGACGCGCCTCCAGCGAGATGAACACCGTCTTGTAGAGCGCAAAGAAGATGGGGATTTGCGGCAGGATGGGCAGACACCCGGCGAGCGGATTGATCTTCTCGCGCTTGTAGAGCTCCATCATCTCCTGGCTCTGGCGCTGCTTGTCAGCGGCAAAGCGCTCGCGGATCTCGGTCATTTTCGGACCGACCGCGCGCATCTTGGCCATGGAGGCAAAGGCGCGGTTATTGAGCGGGAAGAGCGGGATCTTGATGAGCACGGTCAGTAGCAGGATCGCCACGCCGAAATTGCCCGTCCACTGGTAGAACGTGTTCAGGAGCCAGAAGAAGGGCCGGGTGAAGAACCAGAAATTGCCCCAGTCCACCGCCATGTCGAGGCGCGGAATGCCCTGCTCGTCCTGATAGCGCTGCAGGATCGGCACCGATTTGGACCCCGCATAGACATGCGACACGCTGGTGACCGAGCTGCCCGGCGCGATCGTGTCGGCGGTGCGCACATAGCTCGATTCAAAGATGGTGCGGCCACCCGACTGGCGCGCCTCGAAGCGCGCGCGGATCTCGCCATCATCGCTGGGCGCCACTGCCGTCAGCCAGTATTTGGAGGTAATCCCCATCCAGCCGCCCGCGCCGGTGCGCTCCATGGAGCCGTCGCGCTCGATCCGGTTATATTTGCGGTCCATGAGCGACCCGCCGGCAACGCCGATCGGGCCTTCGTGCAGGATGAAGAAATTGGTGATGTCCTCGGGGATGCCTTCCTGGCGCACCACACCAAAGCGCGACAGCGATACTGCGTCTGCGCCATTATTGGTCACCGTATCGGTGACGGTGAACAGATAGTCCTCATCCACCGTGATCACCCGGCGGAAGGTAAGATCGCCCGCCACATGCTCCAGCGTGACCGGGCTGGCTGGCGTCAGCGTGGTATTGCCTACAGCCTGCCAGGGCGTCGAGGGACCGGGCAGGCCCGGCGGCGCACCGGCAGCGCCCGTCCAGCCATCGACCGCATAATGCCCGCCGCGCGTGCCTTGCGGAGAGAGCAGCGTCACCGGCTCATCCGACCCGACAGCCACATCATAGCGCAAAAGGCGCAGATCATCGAAGCGCGCGCCGGTCAGCGCGATGGAACCTTCCAGCGCGGGCGTGCGGATCGTAATGCGCTCGGAGCGGCCAAGCGCATCCTCCCGGCTGGTGAACCCGCCAAGCGCCGCAGGCGCCTCTTCGCCGCCAAACGCGCTGGGCGTGTCGGTGGCCGCCTCGCCTTCTTCAGCTTCCACCGCCGCTTCCTGCGCGGCACGCTGCTCGGCCATCATCGGTTCGACGATGAAGAGCTGGTAGGGAATGAAGATCGCCAGAACGATCGCCACCACGAGGAGAATATTGCGGGTGTCACCCATGACCGGGTTTGTCCTTCACGCTTTGTCGGTGCCGGGACGGCGCGGCGAGGCTTAGCAATGCGCTTTTCATATCGTCAAGCAAAGCCTCCCATTCACGCGCAGCCGTTCCGGCACGCGCGATGAACACATAGTCGGTGCCGGAGAGGCCATGGAGGGGGAGAATTTGGCGCGCGGCCTCTTTCAGGCGGCGCCGCGCCCGGTTGCGCTGGACGGCATTGCCCACCTTCTTCGAGGCGGTAAAGCCAGCCCTGGCGGGGCCCTCTGCCGGATCACGCGCCACCATCTGCACGACAAGGCCGGGACGGGCGGCAGAGCGGCCATCACGCGCACGCAAAAAATCGCGCCGTACGCGGATGCGCGCGGCGCGATTTGGATATTGCAGCGCTTTCAAAGTGTGGCGATTAGGCCGACAGGCGCTTGCGGCCACGCGCACGGCGGCGGGCGACAATCTGACGGCCAGCCTTGGTGGCCATACGGGCGCGGAAACCGTGACGCCGGGCGCGGACGATTTTGGACGGCTGGAAGGTACGTTTCACGGCACTGGCTCCTGAAAAGGCAAACGCGCCGGTCTCATCACGTCCGCGCTCTACGCGCGAGGGACGGGGCAAAGCCCGGCGAAAATCGAGCCGCGGTAACTACCGGCGCGGGGGGCAGGTGTCAAGCGGGGGCGGGTAATTCGGGCAGCTCAATTCGCAAGGCGACTTTCAGCTGCGCAAGCCTATATTGGCAAGCTGATAGCACCCCCCACCCGCCCAAGGACATCCCATGACCGCTCCCACGCCCCCTGATGCGCCTGCAAAGGCGAAACCGCTCTGGCTGCGGCTATTGCCGGTGCTCATTCTGGCGGCGGCGTTGATCGCGGTGCTGGCAAGCGGGGTGTGGCGGGATCTCAATCTTGAGACATTGCAGGCAAACCAGGCCGCGCTGGAGGCTTATGTCGCGGCGAACCTGATCCTGGCGGTGCTGATCTACACACTGATTTATGCGCTGGCGGTCTCGATCTCGGTGCCGGGCGCGATCTGGTTCACCATCGGGGCGGGCTTTGTGTTCGGGCCGATTGTCGGCACCGGCGTTGCCGTTACCGGCTCCACCATCGGGGCAACGATCATCTTCATCGCCGTGCGCTATGCCTTTGCCGACTGGGCGCGGGCGAAGTTCGGCAACTGGGTGAAACGCCTGCAGGACGGGTTTTCCTCCGATGCCTTCAGCTATGTGCTGATATTGCGCCTGATTCCGGTCCTGCCCTTTTTCGGCATCAATATCGCGACCGCATTGCTGAACGTGCCGCTTCGCGCCTATGTGCTCGGCACGTTTATCGGCGTCATGCCGCTGGCCTATGTCTATGCCACGGTCGGCTCCACCATTGGCCGGGCCGCAGGCGGCGTGCCGAGCCTTCTCGATCTTCTGACCCCCGAACTCATCGCGGCCATCTGTGTATTCGCGCTCGTTGGCTTCCTGCCCTTCATCTACAAGCGCCTGACCGGCAAGAAGCCGCCAGCTTCCAATGGGGGCGAGGCATGAGCCGGGACACCATCAGGGCCGATCTATGCATTATCGGCGCGGGCGCAGCAGGCCTTGTCACATCTGCGGGCGCCGCCATGTTGAACCGCAAGGTGGTGCTGTTTGAAGCGCGCGAGATGGGCGGCGATTGCCTCAATTTCGGCTGCGTGCCGTCCAAAGCGATCCTCTCCGCCGCCCACGCGGCCCACACCGTGCGCGCGGCGGCGAAGCTGGGCGTCAACGCGGGCGAGCCAAAAATCGACTTTGCCGCCGTGATGGACCATGTCCGCAAGGCCATCGCCGATATCGAGCCCAATGACAGCCAGGACCGTTTTGAGGGGCTGGGTGTGCGCGTGATCCGCGAATGGGCGCACTTTACCGCTCCTGACACGGTGGAAAGCGACAGTGTCACCGTAAAGGCGAAACGCTTCGTCATCGCGTCGGGCACCCGCGCGCGCATCCCCTCGATACCGGGTCTCGATACCCTGCCCTACCTCACCAATGAGACGATCTGGCAGCTCGATGCCCTGCCCCGCCATCTGTTCATTCTGGGCGCGGGACCGATTGGCTGCGAGCTGGGACAGGCCTTTGCCCGTCTTGGCTCAGACGTGACCCTCGTGGAGGCCGGCACCGCCCTTGGCGCGTTCGAGCCGGACCATGTGGCGGTCTTGCGTGAGGCGCTGGCCGCCGATGGTGTGCGCCTGATCGAAGGCACCGGCGTTGAACGCTTTTCCGGCGAGGCGGGCGCCATCACCGCGCATCTGGCAGGCGGCGAGACCATTAATGCCAGCCATGTGCTGGTGGCCGCAGGGCGCGAACCCGTCACCGATACTCTGGGGCTGGAGGCGGCGGGCATTGAGGCCGATGCGCGCGGGATTGTCTGCGATGACCGCCTTCGTACCGCCAACAGGCGCGTTTATGCGGCAGGCGACATCGCGGGCAAGGGGGCGCTGACCCATCTGGCTGGCTGGCATGGGTCGGTCATCCTGAGAAACCTCTATTTCGGCGTGCCAACCAGACAATCCTCCAACCCGATACCGGCCTGCGTCTATACCAGCCCGGGCCTTGCCCAGATCGGCCTGACTGAAGCGAAAGCACGCGAACAATACGGCGGCAAGGTATCCGTCACCTCCTGGCCGTTCCACGATAATGACCGCGCGATTGCCGAGGGCGATACCGCAGGCGGGGTGAAGCTGGTGCTTGGCAAGGGCGGCAAGCTGCTGGGCGTGCATGTGGCAGGCGCACGCAGCGATGACATCGCCGCGCTGGCCGCCATCACCATGGCCAAGGGCGGTACGGTACGCGACCTCACCGGCCCCGTCCTTGCCTATCCGACGCGCGGCGAGGCTATAAAACGGGCAGCGGGCAAACATTTCGAGCCTGTGGTATTTGGACCCTTCGCGAAAGCGTGGGCCGGGTTATTGTCCGCGCTGCACTGATTTGCGTTCGCAATCATGGGGGCAGCTTGGCCAGAGGGGCAATCAGGGAAGGACTGGCGCGCACCGGGCGGATCCTGCGCTCCGGCACCGGCTCGCTGGGCGGACGCCTGCTGGCGCTGACCATCGCCTTTGTGCTGACCGCTTCGGTGCTGATCTTCTTCCCGTCGGCGGCCAATTTCCGCAATAGCTGGCTGGGCGAGCGGGCCAATGCCGCCCATCTGGCCGCCATTGCCGCCGAGTTGGCCGAAGACAATCTCTCCGAAGAGGCCGTGCGCGAACTGCTGGACGGGGCCGACGCCATCGCGGTGGCGCGCATAGCAGGCGGCGCGACCGAGCTGGTGCTGGGAGCAGATACGGGCAATGCGCCCCTGCTGGACGAGGACCAGACCCGGCGGCGGCCCTTGCGCGAGATGGCTGCCGTCATCACCACTTTCACCGGCCCGGCTGACCGGCTGATCGTGCTGACCGCCATTCCCCAGACCCGGCCCGATGAGCGCATTCTGGTCATCCTGCCCGAAGCGCCCTTGCGCGAGGCATTGATCGGGTTTTCCGCGCGCCTGTTCTGGTTTGCGCTGTTTGCTTCGCTGGCCACCGGCGCACTGATATATCTGGCGCTGCTGGTCCTGTTTGTCGGGCCGATGCGGCGGCTATCCCTATCCATGACGCGGTTTCAGGAAAACCCGTCCGATGCGCGCCGCGTGCTCTCGCCCGGCAAGCGCCATGACGAGATAGGCGAGGCGGAACGCGCGCTGGCCGCCATGCAGGCCGATATTCTGGCCGCCATCCGCCAGCGTGAGCGGCTGGCAAGCCTCGGCCTCGCCGTCGCGCGCATCAATCACGATCTGCGGAACGTGTTTGCCTCCGCCCAGCTGGTTTCTGACCGGCTGGCCATGAGCGAGGATGCGCGCACCGCCGCCATGGGCCAGCGCCTGGTGCGGGCCATCGGGCGCGGCATCCGCCTGTGCTCCGATGTTCTGGAATATGGACGCAGCGGCGAGGCGCACCCCGAACTGCAACCCGTCATCCTTGCCCCCCTTGTCGAGGAGATCGCCGGTGAGCTGCTCGCCCGCAGTGATGGCGTGATCTGGGAGAATGCCATTGCGCCGGACATTACCGTGATGGCTGACCGCGACATGCTGCACCGCCTGTTCGGCAATCTCATCCGCAATGCGGCCACCGCGATGAAGGATCAGGACGGCGCCCGTCTGACGGCCAGCGCCCATGCCAGCGGCGATGAGGTCCACATCACGCTCGCCGATACCGGGCCGGGCATTCCTGGCCGCGTGCAGGCTCGCCTGTTCGAGCCCTTCTCGTCCGGCGGCGGCGAGGGCAGCACGGGGCTCGGCCTCTCCATCGCGCGCGAGCTTGCAGGACTTATGGCCGGCGCCATCACCCTGCAATCGACCGGGCCGGAGGGGACGGTGTTTGTGGTCAGCCTGAAGGGTGCGGACTGACGCCCTAGTCTCTCAACTACCCGTGATGAAACCCCGGGCGAGTGAAGCGAGGCCCGGGGCCTCTCTCCGCTTCATCCTGCCAGGTCCCGGCTCTGCTGCGCAGGCCGGGATTTCAGGCGATCTCTCAGGCCAGGAAGGCCGGGCGCTCCACGGTGTCAAACCGGTTGCGATGGACAAAGCGCGCGACCGAGCAGTGCGCGAACTCCGCCAGCGTCTCGCCTTCGGGTAAGGTGGGCAGCCCTTCAAACCGCAGGCGCAGGGCCGCGCAGTGATCACCCGGCGCGCCGGCATGACTTTGCCATTGCGACAGCGCCGCCGCGACCGCCGCGCCCTCATCCGCACGCAGATGGCGCACGCACGCATTCACGCTCATATCGCTGACCTGGCGCAGATCGGCGGCGATCTGGATTTTCAGCACATCGCCAAGGCTCCACAGCCGCATCCGCCCGCCATGCGGGCGCACGCCGTGCAGCGGCTTTACAAAGCCCAGCCTCTGCAGCGGACGCAGGAGACTGTCCGCATCGCCTTCCACCGCCGGTTCATACCGCCCCTCACCGAGCAGCTCGGCATCGGTGAGTATCTGGCGCGCACGCCAGTCATAGGAAAGCAGCGCCGACAGAGCCGACGGATCACGAAGCGCAAATTCGGCGCGTGACGATGACAGCATTTTGAAAACCCCCGCCCGGAAGTGGACTCAACTCACGCACTAGCTATTCACTTACTTGAGTAACTGAATGCGTTTAGTGAACTTATATTCTCTGGCGGGTGTTTAAATCAGGTTAACGCGATCTTTCGCACCCGGATGGTGGAGCCTGACCGCCTGTCCGCGCGTTACTGGCGCACTATGTTCTGTCGGAATGACACCGGAGTTTGCCCCATGATCCGTCCAGCCTTGCTCGCTTTTGCCGCCCTTGCACTCGCCGCCTGCCAGCCGCCATCGGGGCGCGAGAGCGATGCCCCGCCCTTGCAGACGGTGGAGAATGTGGAGATCGAGCGCTATCTCGGCCGCTGGTTCGAGATTGCCCGCTATGACCATCGCTTCGAGCGTGGCTGCGCAGGCGTGACGGCCGACTATGCCCTGCGCGATGACGGCCTCATCGATGTCACCAATACCTGCTACCAGGGCGGGCTGGACGGCGTGGCGGAAACCGCCAATGGCCGCGCCCGCATCGCCGACGAGGCAACGAACGCGCAGCTGGAAGTCTCCTTCTTCGGCCCGTTCTGGGGCGATTACTGGATCATTGATCTGGCCGAGGATTATAGCTGGGCCATCGTGTCAGAGCCGGGCGGGCGCTACTTGTGGATCCTCTCACGGACTCCGCAAATGGACGAGGACACCCTCGCCAGGCGCCTGGACTGGCTGGAGGCGCAAGGCTTTGACACCTCCAGGCTGATCCGGGTGGAGCAGTGGGAGAGCGCCGGGGCCGCGCCGGACGCCGGCCAGGCACGCTAGGCACACTAGGCACACGCCTTCCACCAGACCGCTCAGGACATCACAAATACGGCGCCACCCAGGTGCCGGGTCATGCCTGTTTTTCAAACAGAAGCAAAAACGCTAACATGGATCAGTGCAAAGGAAGCACTTTAAGCTCTAAATTCATGCTACTATCTCAATGAAGCAATAGCAATACATGGCAAATGGCCATTGCGCTTCATCTATAAGGAATTTCATCATGACTGATAATCAGAAAACTACTCAAAAAGACCATTCCAAAGACAAGCCCGCCGGGCAGAATCCGGGCAACCAGCCCGGCAACAAGCCCGCGCAGAATCCGGCGAAAGCCGACTCGCAGCGCAAATAGCGCCGGGCAGACGGATGCGGGGGTAACCCCGCATCTGTTCTTTTTGATCCTTCGGGGGAGTACATGCCATGACCATCCGCTTTCAGCATTACAACCTGCTGATCGACAGTGCCTTCCGGCTCGATTCCAGCCGCCGGGCACTTGACCCCGGCCTGTATCGCGTCGAGACCGAAACCGAGCTGATGGAGGGCGCTTCCTTCCAGGCCGAGCGCTGGCTGTTCGCCACCATCCGCCCGATCGATGCGCAGGGGCGCACCCGGCGCGGCGAAATCTACGAGGTCACGCGCGCCGAGCTGACACAGATCCTCACCTGCCATGCCAGCACGCTGCAACCGCCCAACATGGCGCGCGCTACCATTCACAAACCAGCCCTCCTTTCCCGCACCGATGCGCTCGCCATCGAGCGCGCCTGCAATGAAGGCATGGTGCAGACCGGGTGAGGCCTGGGGCGGCCACCCTCGCGTTTCACCAGGACAAGCCGGTGCCCAGAAACGGCGCATGGCGCCGAAAAGCGCGACCGCGCGCCCGAGCCTATGCGAGGAGCGAAGCCCGGATGGGCTGAGCATCAGGAAAAAGAGACTGGATCCCGGCGTTCGCCGGGAAAACGCCAGAGAGAGAGGGATCACCCCTCAATCGGCAATTCGATCTCACCCATGATCCGGTGGGTTTCAAAGAGCACCTTGATGATGCGCTGATAGTGCTGGATGTCAGCAAAGGACAGCGCGCGGCCCTTGCGGTCTTTCAGCCATTTCTGCGCGGGCTGGTAGCCGCCGATATAAAAGTTCCACGCAATCTCCGGCACGCCCTCAAAGCGCTGGGCCTTGTTGATCCAGACAGAGCCCGCATCGAAGCTGGGCTTGTCCACCACGCCGTCGCCCTCGCCCATGAAGGGATAGGGCGTCTCGCCGATGGCGGCAGGCTCCATCAGGTGCAGGCGGCGAAGCTCTCCGCCCTTCTCACTTACATGCCAGAAGATATCGGGCGAAGCCGGATACGGGATGCGCGGAAAATCGATCTTCAGGAACTCGGCAAAAGTCTCGCGGTAATCCGGGCTGTGCAGCACGCCATAGATGTAATCGAAAATGGCGATCTCGTCCGGCTCGCCATGCGCGTCGTCCCTGGCCAGTTCGCGCAGCTTGCGCCAGATTTTCGGATCGAAATTCACCCGGCGCGTCTGATCGAGGGAGCCTTCCTCCGGGTAGAGATAGAGGGGGTTGAAGACATTCACTTCCTTGATGCTCAGGGAGTGGTGCGTAATGGGCTGGTCGAACACCAACACGTCAGCAAAATCACGACCGCCTTCGATGGTTCGCGTGAAGCTGAGCCCAAGATTTTGCTTAAATGCGTGCCGCATCACCTCATCACGCGGACGGCAGATGAAGCCGCGCGATGTGCCGGTGTAATAGGTCCAGCGCGTATCGAAGGGGCGGTAGGCAATCGGCACGACGCGATCTTCGGAGAAATTCTGCTTCACATCGCCCTGCGCCCAGCCGACCTGCCAGTCCTGCACGTCCTTGCCGAGCTGGTATTTGGTGCGCGCCTCTTCCACCGGCAGGGCGGCAAAATCCTGCACCCGCCGCCAGAGTTCGCCTTTGTCCATATCGATGGTCAGCGCATCGCGCGCGGTGACGATGCCCACCGAATTGACCGGCATCAATTCCTGCACGCCAAAGCCTTCCAGATAGGCTTCTTCCAGCGCGTAATCGCGCCGCGTCATCACATATTGCGGGGCCTGAAGGGAAAGCGGCTCGAAATGCGTCGCCTTCACCCCCGCCTCGCGCAGCGAGTCATACTTGCCGCTGCGCGTGCCCCACAGATCACCGTGGAGGACTTTTGCGAGCGGCTTGTCCTTGCCCGCTGCGGCCTTTTTCTTCACCGCAATGATGATCGCCACGCCCTGCTGGATATCGAACACGTTCTTGTCGGGCGAGCCGTCGGGCGAGACTTCCTTCTTCTTGGCATTGCCGTGCAAATCCAGCACGTAGATGGCGTCGAACGTGTTCAGAAGGTGCCAGCGCATACCCCGGAAGGTGGGTTATCCAGATAGCCGTGATTGGTGATGAAGCCGAGAATGCCTTCGCCATTCTTTTCAATCATGTGCTCGCCGAAGCGGATGAATTTCACATAGTCATCATTGATCCATTTCGGATTGCGCTCTTTCAGCTTCTCCTTGCCGCCCGGCTCTTTCTTGTAAGCCTCCATCAGGCCCATGATCCAATCGCCTTTATTGGCGCTTTCGCCCGAATAGGGCGGGTTGCCGATCACGCACATGATGGGCATGTCGCGCTTGATCTTGCTGGCCTCGCGCGCCTCTTCGGCCAGCCAGCGGGCGAACAAGACCTGCTCCACCCGCTCACCCTCTTCCAGCGAGTTGGTGAGATAGACAGAGAGGCGCGGCGGCTCGCCGGAGGGCGTGTAACCCATCTCGGTCAGGATCATGTCCAGCTTCATGTGGCACATGGCGTAGCTGGCCATGAGAAGCTCGAACCCGTGAATGCGCGGGATCAGTTCGGTTTCCACATAGGAAGACCAGTGGCCGGGGGCGGACGCCTTCACCCGGTTGCCGATCTGCTTGATCACTTCGGCCAGGAACGTGCCGGTGCCGGTGGCGGGATCGAGAATCTGGACGCGGTGTACATCGCGCTTCTCGGTTATCGCCTTGCCCTTCTTGTCGGTCTGGCCGGTATCGAAATCGATCCTGATCTTCGAGGTGTCGGCAAGGCCGTCCGCCAGACCGAACTCGCTCTTCAATACCTCATCGACCGCACGCACGATGAAATTGACGACGGGCTCTGGCGTGTACCATACGCCGCGCGCCTTCCTCTTGGCCGGGTTATAGGCGGCCAGGAAGGTTTCGTAGAAATGCAGGAAGGGGTCATTCTGGCCGGTCAGCCTGCCGAAATCGGCCATGATTTCATTGAGATTGCAGGCGAGGAAAATCTTGGTCAGGTCATCGATGATCCACGCCATGCGGTCATCGAGATCCGGCCCCGCGATATAGCCGAACAGGCGGCGCAGGAAGGGATTGGATTTCGGTAAGAGCTCCAGCGCTTCCTGACGGCTGAACGTATCGAGCGTCTGGTCATGCAGACGCGCAGCGAAGAGGCCATAGGCAATCGTCTCGGCATAGATGTCGGCAAAGTCAGCCGCCGTGATGTCGTGGATCAGATGTTCCTGAAAGGCGCGGTATTGCGCCGTCAGGTCTGTATCGCCATTGCGCTCCAGATCGGCGACCAGCGCCCGGCCCATCACATCCTTGATCAGTACGGCTTTCGCCGCCATCAGCTCGGCAAGGCGTTTTGAGGAGGTGATGGTGCGCGGCGTCTGCGCCACGAAATCCTTCAGCTGGGCTTCCAGCTCCGCGAAGGCTTCCGGCTTTGGCTGCAATCCCATCAGCACATCGCCAATGGAGATGGAGCGGATCAGCTCAGCCTCGCGGTAGAACTCGAAATCGAGCCCGTTCGTGTAGAGAAGGTTGGGGAAGCCCTTCAGATAGCGCTGCTTCTGCTCGACGCTGTAACCCTTGAGGGCCTTTAGCTCGACGCCGACATCCTTCGCCTCGCAATGGCCCACCGGCACATCGCCGCGCATGAAGATGAAGTCCGGCGCGCCGATGGCGACGCGCTTTGGCTCATTGGTGACGCTGATCCGCTCATCCAGCGCGCTGAACAGCTCATAAAGCGCCGGGCGATAGCTGTGCTCGGTCGCCTGCCCGCCTTTGAAGGTGGCGGCGATCTTCTCGAAATATCCGGCAATCACACTCATGGCCCGCGCGCGTCTCCCCTGTTGCCACACGCTAGCCGTGTTGGGGCGGGAGGGGCAATCAGGAAGGATCATTTAAACCCCGGAAGCCCGGAGGGCTATCCGGGGCCTCGGGCCGGTTCTGAGGGAGGTCCCGGCTCTGCGCTTCGCTTGGCCGGGATTTAAAGGGAATAACACCCCCTACCCGAAATCGACCTCGTCTTCGGGGCTCATGTTTTCCTTGTCCGTCGCGCGGCGGAACGGCCCGGGATAGCGCGGATCAGTGCGGCGGCGGCGGTCCGGGCCGAAATAGTTGCCCGACTTGATGAAGCGGCGCGGCCGCTCGATCAGCGCCACCATGCGGTTATACAGATCGACCGGGCGCACGGGCTTGGCCAGATACTCGTTCACGCCCGCATTGATGGCTTCCATGATGCGGGTGCGGTCGGTATGGCCGGTGACCATGATGATGGGCAGGTATTTGTTGGGGCTGTCAGAGGCGGTGCGCACCAGCCGGGTGAACTCCAGCCCGTCCACATCGCCCAGCGCATAATCGACCAGCGCCACATCGGGGTTGGACGTGCGCATGGATTCAAACGCATCGGCCGCGTCACGCACCTCCACCACGGTGCGCACGCCAAAACCCTGCAGCACCTTGCGCAATATGGTGGACATATGCGCGTTGTCCTCAACGATAAGGACCCGCACGCGTTCAAAGCTGCCTGACATGCCTCGCCCGATGGATTCGCGACTAATGCCATCATTGTGCATGGCCCGCGTTAACCAAAACTTGCGGGCCCGGTGCAGCGGCGCTCTCGCTTTCAGGGCGGCCGTGTTGCATATATGTTCTCATGGCCAAGCTGACCCGCGACGATACCGCCTATGCCCCGCCCGAAGAGGCCATAAGCCCAGGCGGCGTGTCCGATTTGGGCCAGGCCGGGTTTGTGCGCGATGTAGTCCCCGCCGGCATCCACGATGCGCTGTCTTTGCCTGCCAACTGGACGCCGCACCGCCCGGACCGGCCCGACAAGTCCGAGGGCGGGCGCACCTTCCAGATGGTCAGCGATTTCGAGCCCTCCGGCGACCAGCCCGCGGCCATCGCCGAGCTGGTGGAGGGCTTGAGCCAGCATGAGCGCGATCAGGTGCTGCTGGGCGTGACGGGGTCGGGCAAGACCTTCACCATGGCCAAGGTCATCGAGGCGACGCAGCGCCCGGCTTTGATCCTGGCGCCGAACAAGACGCTCGCCGCGCAGCTTTACGGGGAGTTCAAGAGCTTCTTCCCCCACAATGCGGTGGAGTATTTCGTCTCCTATTATGACTACTACCAGCCGGAAGCCTATGTGCCGCGCACCGACACCTATATCGAGAAGGAATCCTCGATAAACGAGGCCATCGACCGGATGCGCCACGCCGCGACGCGGGCAATCCTGGAGCGCGATGACGTGATCATCGTGGCGTCGGTCTCCTGCATTTACGGCATCGGCTCGGTGGAGACCTACACCGCCATGGTGTTCGACCTCAAAGTGGGCGATGTGAGCGATCCGCGCGAGATCATGCGCCAGCTGACCGCCCTGCAATACACCCGCAACGACGCCGCCTTCACGCGCGGCACCTTCCGGGTGCGCGGCGATGTGCTGGAGATCTTCCCCGCCCACTATGACGCGCGCGCCTGGCGGATCAGCTTCTTTGGCGACGAGATCGAGAGCATTTCCGAGTTCGACACCCTCACCGGCAAGGCGGTGGCGGCGCTGGAGACAGTGCGCGTCTACGCCAACTCCCACTATGTCACCCCGCGCCCGACGCTCAATCAGGCTATTCAACATATCAAGGCGGAGCTGGCCGAGCGGCTGGAATGGATGGAGGCCAATAACAAGCTCTTGGAAGCCCAGCGCCTCGCCCAGCGCGTGCAGTTCGATATCGAGATGCTCGAAGCCACCGGCAGCTGCAACGGCATCGAGAACTATTCGCGTTATCTGACGGGCCGCAAGCCCGGCGAGCCGCCGCCAACCCTCTTTGAATACATTCCCGAAAACGCCCTCGTCTTCACCGATGAGAGCCATGTGACGATCCCGCAGCTCGGCGCCATGTACAAGGGCGACTTCTCGCGCAAGCGCACGCTCGCCGAGCACGGCTTCCGCCTGCCCTCCTGCATGGATAACCGCCCCCTCAAATTCGAGGAATGGGAGGCGATGCGCCCGCAGACCATCCACGTCTCGGCGACGCCCGGCAGCTGGGAGCTGGACAGGACCGGCGGCGTCTTCACCGAGCAGGTGATCCGCCCCACCGGGCTTATCGATCCGCCGGTGGAGGTGCGCCCGGTCGCCAAAGAGGGCTTCAGCCAGGTCGATGACATTATCGAGGAGGCGCGCGCCACGGCCGCTGCCGGGTATCGCACCCTCATCACCACGCTCACCAAGCGCATGGCCGAAGACCTCACCGAATACATGCACGAGCAGGGCCTGAAAGTGCGCTACATGCATTCCGACGTCGATACGGTGGAGCGCATCGAGCTGATCCGGGACTTACGCCTTGGCGTCTATGACGTGCTGGTCGGCATCAATCTGTTGCGCGAGGGGCTCGATATCCCCGAATGCGGCCTCGTGGGCATTCTCGACGCCGACAAGGAAGGCTTTTTGCGCTCCGAGACGAGCCTCGTCCAGACCATTGGCCGCGCGGCGCGTAACGCCGATGCCAAGGTCATCCTCTATGCAGACAGCATTACCGGCTCGATGGCCCGCGCCATGGACGAGACCGCGCGCCGCCGCGCCAAGCAGATCGCCCATAACGAGGCGCACGGCATCACGCCGACCACCATCGTGCGCGGCATTTCCGATGTGCTCGAAGGTGTGATGGAAAAAACCGCGGCCGGCCGCGGCGCCCGCGCCCGCCAGCGCGGCCAGGAGCGCCGGGGTACCGCCGAGGATCAGGCCCGCTTTGAACCCAATAATCTCAAAGCCACCATCGCCGACCTTGAAAAACGCATGCGCGAGGCGGCTGCCAATCTCGAATTCGAGGAAGCGGCACGGCTAAGGGACGAGATCAAGGCACTGGGGGCGTAGGGCTTAATCGTAATCCGCCAATCCAGAAGCCCGCAAAAAATCTTTAAATAGGGACCGTTCGCCACCTGTCCCGGGGAGGTAGTTTCGCGAGTTTATCGCATCTCCATCAATATCTATGTTTTTAATGATTTCATAGAAAGAAGACATTTTCACGAAGTCGCCTTCATGCGACTTCAAAGCATTGTACATAGGTCTCATCAAAGACATTAAGGCGCGAAAACCATTGCTTCGCACAAGAATTTCTCCCGGTTGTGGATCATCCCATTGCCGCTGCCAATGTCTACGTACAGCCTCGAAATAATGCATGATCTGATCAGCGATCAAACCATCCTTTTCTTCAAAAAACCACCGTCTGAAAATCAACAAATCAGGGTCATATGGTCCCGCCGCGCTCCAGTGTCCCGTCGTTTTGCCAATTTCCCTATCTCGAATAATATCCTTCGTTAATAAGGGAAGGAGAGCTTGTACAACAGTAGCTTGAGTTAAAACTTCACCAAAACGCCCATCGGTAGCAACTCCAAGCCTCTTTATACGTTTATAGAACGGACTTTTCTCCGTAGAATCAAGCAGCACTGTTACTGTATGACAACTTTTCTCCGGACTTCTGCTTTTGCTATAAGAAAGCAGGTCGTAAACAAGGCTTTTGTTTACTTTGGTCTGAGCCAAATTAACGGTCGCAAATATTCCAGCCTGATCTGCAATGTCGGCATCAACAAAAATACAAACGTTAACGTCAAATTCCTCTTTGTTTATATCGGACTCCTGAAGCCCCCGAATGCGGTGCTGGCCATCCAAAACTCGGGCAATCCCGCGAAAAAGAACTGTGTTCGCATCCAGATGATCTCCTGGAACGTTCGTTAACGTCATCTTGTAGAACGACCCAGGGGAGTCCGACTTGCAAATCTCGTCGAGAGCAACCGTTCTTCCTTCTACAGCAAGCACTACTGCCGTCGGAAACGTAGCGTCCGGAAGTCGTACATATCGTGCAATTTCTTCCACGCGCTTGGTGTTCACCGTTCGCTGAATACCTAAGTATTCGTCGAGATCGTCATTCCCAATTTTCTTTCGAACGTCGAACCAAGAAATATCAATCAGCTCTTTCGCGCTCATTTTTCCGATGAAAAAGTCGCCAATTGGCTGACTGACCTTCATCACATCGAACGAAACGGATCGCGGACTCTCATTAATCATAACCAACACCCACGACCGCAGCTTCGGCATTCACCTGATCGCGATTAACTTGATCGGGACTCGGAGGTGGCTGCTCTGAAAGAACTTTAACTCTATAATATATAAAAAAGGCACCGATAAATAGCAAAACACTAACTACGCTATGTAAAATAGTAAATGACGTCTCCAAATTCGGTATCAAAGCAATAAATGGCTTTTGTGCTATATACATGGCTAGCATAGCTATGCATGTCAGAACGAACACAAGCGACCATGCCCGCACCCAAGTGAGATTATTATGAGATTTCAGCTGTATTGTAATAAAAACAGATGCAGAAACTGAAGTTGCATAAAAATACAAATCTCCAGATAGAAATACTTCTATAATTAAATATCGCCAACTCTCTAGAATAAGAGATGCCATATAACCTAAGATCAGCGGAACCAACGAAAAAACGGCCAGAATGATAACTTCACGTCGTGCATCTTTTTTGCCAGACCTAGAGGCATGTTCAATTGAAAAACTATCAAACACTGCATCTACCTTTTTTCACGAGCGAGCTCCGATTGAGAACTCGAATTATACGTATAGGTACGCCAGTCCGGAGCGTAAGCGCCATCCGCTTGATTGCCCCAATTGTGCCAGCCTAGGCGAGTCCCTCGCGAAAACAATTCCAATCTCGGCCCCGGTGAGCATGCTTCGATAATGTCGTATTGCTCAACGGGCTTCCGCGAGTGCTCCATTTTTCGCGTCGAGATGATATTCACTTGGCTCCGTGCAGGAGCAAGTGTTCGCGGGTTCGGGCCGCGCACGCCAAATAGAAGCAACTCAGTAACGTTGCGGAAGTAGAAACCTACGCCGCGTCCATCTGGGCCGCCGTCCTTTCGGATCTTCTGCCAGACAAGGTTGCTCTTATATGTGAAGCCCCACGCCTGCATGAGCGTCAGGCCATCTGGAAGAAGAGCATTCGGAACCCAGAGATATAGGTGGGCTGTGTCGGCGGCGTAGTCAGTGACAGGCATTGCGCAGAGTTCTTCCAACGACATCGTTGGATACCGTGTAAGTTTACGATTTTCCGGAGCTATTTTCCCCGTGCGGTTTTTAAAGCGCCAAGGGGGGTCAGCGAGAATGGTTCCAAATCGCTTGTCGGCAAAATCCAGCATCTGAAACGCTCCCGGTGACTTGCACCGAACCGAATCCGTTTCGGTTGCTGGACCGTTAAGATCCCACCCTGCGATAAATCCCGTCAATGCGCACGTCGCCGTCCAGGATTTCCAGATAGGTTCGTATGACCTGTTCGAGCTGGTCAAGCGTTTCTATCGAGCAGAAGCCTTCCGGGTCGCGAATGATGCCGGCGGCGGCGAGCTGTTCGGCCGTCAGGATATGGCAATCGGGCTGGTGATAGGTGGTCATGTCCGCATAGACGAAGAGCACGCCATAGGTGATGGCGTCCTGGCGGGGGACTTGCGCGATATAGATATCGCCCGACAGGCGGCGCAGCCTGGCATTCTGGTGCGGGAAGTTCGGCGCATCCGAGCTATAGCGGCGCGAGAAGAAGCCGTAATCGATACGACCCTGCCACGTGACCCCGCCCCATTCCACGCCCTCTGTATCAAACGGCGTATGGGTGTATTCGCCCGGCGGCATGGCGCGCCTGGCATCGCGCGCGCCGATCAGCTCCTCCTCGCTGGTAAAGCACCCGGCGAGCAGGAGCGCGGGCGCGAGCAGGAGGAGCTGGGCGAGCCTCCTCATACCGGCGCGCAGGCCGCTTTCAGCCAGGCCGCCACGTCAGCCTCCTCCGCCACCAATGGCCCGATCTTGTCCAGCACCGCCGCATGATAGGTATTGAGCCAGTCACGCTCCTCTGCGCTCATCAGGCTCACATCCACCAGGGCGGTATGGATGGGCGCGAAGGTGAGGGTTTCAAAGCCCATCATTGGCCGCTCGCCGCCGGGCAGATCCTCCGGCGGGGTGACGACCTGCAGCGTCTCGATGCGGATGCCCCACTTGCCCGTATTATAAAAGCCCGGCTCGTTACTGAAGATCATCCCCGGTTTGAGCGCGATCGTGTTGGGCGCCTTGGCGATGCGGCCCGGCCCTTCGTGTACGGAGAGATAGCTGCCGACCCCGTGGCCGGTGCCATGGTCATAATCCATGCCCGCCATCCATAAGGGCTGGCGCGCCAGCGCATCGAGCTGGGATCCGGTGGTGCCTTCAGGGAAGCGGATGCGCGCCAGCGCGATATGGCCTTTGAGCACCAGGGTGAAGGCGCGGCGCATGTGGGTGTCCGCCTCGCCGATGGGCACGGTGCGGGTGATGTCGGTGGTACCGTCCGGGTACTGACCACCGGAGTCCACCAGATAAAGCGTGCCGCGTTCAAGCTTTCTGACCGTCTCGGTCGAAACCCGGTAGTGCGGCAGCGCGCCGTTCGGCCCCGCGCCGGAAATCGTCTCAAAGCTGATATCGCGAAATTCAGGCAGCGCCCGGCGGAAACTTTCCAGCTTCACCGCCGCGCTGATCTCGTCTTCATTCCCGGACTGGGCGTCTGTATCCAGCCAGTGGAGGAAGCGCACCATGGCCGCGCCATCGCGGATATGGGCTGCGCGCGCGCCCTCCACCTCGACCGCATTCTTGATCGCGCGCGGCAGGGCCACCGGATCGGCGCCGCGCTTCACAATCGCGCCGGCTTTTTCAAGCTGGTTGAAGACATGGGCGCTGGTGATGGCCGGGTCCACCAGAACGGTTTTTCCGGTGAGCGCGGCGAGCGCGGAATCGAAGCTGTCTTCAGATTCGATGGATATCTTGTTGCCGTCTACAGGATAGAGGTCAGAAACCCCTTTTTCGGGGTCGAAATACCCAGAAATCGACCCGTCCGATAGTATAATTGCCCGTCCCAGACCTATAGGGGCGCAGGCGACGTCTCCGCCGCGCAAATTGAGGATCCAGGCCACCGAAATCGGGTCTGACAGCACGGCCGCATCGGCTCCCGCCTCTTTAAGTGCCTGAGAAACCTCATCAAGTTTCGCCTCCACGCTGCGCCCGGCAAGCGTGACGGGGTGGGGATAGATCTTCGCTTTCGGGGCCGCGGGGCGATTTTCCCAGATTCTATCCACCGGGTTCTCGTCAACTATCCGCATGTGGATACCGGCGCGTGAGGCCGCTGCCTCTATCCGCGCAATGGCATCGGGGCTGTGCAGGCGGGCATCATAGCCGATTATCTCGCCTTTACGGGCGTTTGCGGCGATCCAGCCCGCGATTCCGGGCTCCGGAAAGCCCTCGAATGCGAAGAGTTGTCCATCAACCTGGTCGCGCACCTGCAGGGTATAGCGCCCGTCGGTAAAGATGGCGGCCCTATCCCGCATCACAATCGCCGCCCCGGCACTGCCCGTGAAGCCACTTACCCATGCCAGACGGTCCGCGCTGGCGGGGACATATTCGTTATTATACTCGTCCTCATGGGGCACGAGGAAGCCGTCAAGGCCGAGGCGCTCCAGCTCTTTCCTGAGCAGCGGCAAGGCTTTACGGCCATTGGCGGGGCCGCCCTTGGGGGTGAAGGTCTGGATGGTCTCGAGGGGGATAATTTGGGTCATGGGGGCAAGCTAATCCCCCTGCTGGCGGCGATCAATCGGGGCGTGCTGCGGGCCATCTATCCGGCGGGGCGGGGCCGGACTATCCGGAGGACAGGGCGGGCGATCCGGCAAAAAACTGTCACACACAACAAGGGCTAAACGCTATATAGGGCGGGGATAGTTGACCCGGAGTCCGCCATGATCCGCTTCGCTGTAGCGCTGCTAGCCGCATTTTTCCTCAATATTTCAATAACTTATGCTGATCCGGGCGCGCGCTTTGCTGACGGCCATACCCGCGCCCCCGATACTAGTCCCCATGCGGCGCTGGAGGCACAAGTCTCTGATATACTTGACAGATTCGCCGCCGAACTGGGTCCGGACGCGCTGGTCGCCCTCACGCCCGAAACCGCCCTCGCCTTCCTGACCGGGGAAGAAAGGTCTTATCTTTCAACGGCTTTCGTTCATTTCTCCATTGATCGCCCGGCCCGCATCTATGTCGCCTATGACGGCATGTATGGCGAGCGGCCTTTCTGGCTTGACGATCTCGGCTTTGAACGCCGCGAAGATATTGATTTTATTGTTGATTCTGAAGACCCCTACGAGGTCTGGCAGCGCGAGTACGAGGCTGGAGAGATCCGCCTTGGCATCCCTTCCTTCTCCGGCGAGCTTAAACCCTATGTCGTGTTGGCGGCGCCTCTGGATGGCGGTGAAGCCATTGAAATTACACCGCTTGTTGACGGCACGGATGTGCAGATTGCCGCTGAGGGCGGCGAGCCCTTCATCGACGATAATGACTATTTCAACGCCCTGCCGGCAGAACTCGACGGCCTTCCCGTACTAAGGTCTTATGAAAGCTGGGAGTTTGTCTCCCGCATGGTCGGCTTCTTCCGCACCACGGATTACCCGTCCTCAAGCCAGCCCGATCACATCATCCAGACCTGGCAGGGCGATCCGCGCGAGGAGATCACGATCCAGTGGCGCACAAGCGCGGACGCGGCCAGCGATCCGGTGCTCTGGTATGCCCCTGAGAATGAAACGGAATCCGTCTCTTACGTACGCGCCGGGACGGTGACGTTGCGCAGCCGGCAGATCGTCAATGACCCGGCTGTGGACTTCCACCGCGTGCGCCTGACCGGGCTGGCGCCGGGTACACGATACGCGTTCGGCGTCAGCGCCGATGGGGGCGAAAACTGGAGCGAAGTGAGGCACTTCCACACCGCAGGTGAAACAGGGGCAGAGACCTGGCAGTTCGCCTATCTGGGCGATCCGCAGAACGGGCTGGATGAATGGGGCGATCTCATCCGTCAGGGCTATGAAAGATTTCCCGAAATCCGCTTCTGGATGATTGCCGGAGACCTGATCGACAAGGGCACCGAGCGCGATAACTGGGACCAGTTCTTCGCCGAAGGCTCCACCGTTTTCGACCGTTCAGCCGTGGTCCCGGCCATCGGCAATCATGACAGCCATGGCGGCCACCCCACCCTTTATCTTCAACAGTTTGCCCTGCCCGATAATGGCTCTGAGCACCTTGATCCGGGCCGCACCTATCACCTTACCTATCAGGACATGCTGATCGTGGTGATGGACTCCAATTACGACCTGATCGAGCCGGAAACGCAGACCGAATGGCTGGACCGCGTGCTGGGGACAAGCGATGCCCGCTGGAAAGTGGTGATCTACCACCATCCTTTCTACGCCTCGCGCCCTGGCCGCGATAACGAGCCCTTGCGCGATGCCTGGGGTCCGATCTTCGACCGGCACAATGTCGATATAGCCTTCCAGGGCCACGACCACGCCTATATGCGCACCGTGCCCATGAGGGATCACCGCCCGGCAGAGCCGGGTGAGCACGGCACCATCTATCTGGTCGCGGTTTCCGGCACCAAGATGTACGAGCAGGAATTGCGCGATTTCGTCGCCTTCGGCACCACGAATGAGCGCACCTATCAGATCATCGATATGGACTCAGCCGCCGGCACCCTCTCCTACCGCGCCATCAATGCGGACGGTGTGGAGATCGATGCCTTCGCGCTGGAAAAGGAATAATTCTCAGCCGCGTCCCGTACTCGCGCCCGAGCAGGTTTGGTCCTAGAAAGGCGTTCTTACCGGAATGCCTTTCGGGTCATCTGAGGAATAATCCATGTCCACACTCTGGCGCCTGCTTGCCATCGGTCCGGCCGCGCCCCTGAAGGCCGCAGATGCTGCCCTGAATGGGTGGGAAGACGGCCCGATGCTCTCCTGGTCCTTCTTCGAGGACGGCAGCGAAGAGGTCTGGCGGCTGGACGTGCTTTTCGGTCAACAGATCGATGTGGAAGGGTTCCTCGACGCCATCGGGCTGACGGGCGCGAACATTGATGTGCAGTTCGCCCCACTTCCCGAAGAGGACTGGGTGCGCCTCTCGCTGGCAGGCCTGCCGGCGGTGAAGGCGGGCCGGTTCGTCATCTATGGGGAACATGCCCGCCGCCCGCTGGAGCCCGGCGAGCTTGGCATCGAGATCGAGGCGGGCCCCGCCTTCGGAACCGGCCATCACGGCACCACGATGGGCTGCCTCATCGCTTGCGACAGGCTGGAGCGTGAGGGGCTGAAAGTCGCCCGCGTGCTGGATCTGGGTTGCGGTACGGGGGCGCTTGCCATCGCCGCGGCGCTGGTCTGGCCCAATGCCGATGTGCTGGCGACCGATATCGACCCTGAAGCCGTCACCGAGACCGAGATCAATAATGCCAAGAACGCTGTGGCTGACAGAATTCAGGCCATTACCGCAGACGGGTTTGACCATCCCGCTTTCGAGGGTGCGGTGTTTGACCTGATCTTCGCCAACATCCTCGCCGGACCGCTGCAGGAGCTGGCGCGCGCACTGGCCGAGCGTCTGGCCCCGGACGGCCGCGCCGTGCTCTCAGGCCTGCTGGAAGAGCAGATCGAGGCGGTGGAGGCGGCTTACAGGGACGCCGGACTGGTCACGGCCCATGCCGACATTATCGAAGGATGGGCGATCCTGACGCTGAAAGGCGCTTAGCGGTCCATATCGGATATGCGCCAGCGGGCGGCGGTAACGGCCGCTTCAAGGCTCAGCCGTCCGACGATCTGCTCCAGCGTCTTGTCGGCGCGGGTATCCGAGGTGAGTTCGGCGCTAACCTCCACCCGCTCGCTCTCCTCGATATTCTCGCTGTCGAGAGCTTGCAGATGCAGCCCGCCGGAAGCCACGCCCTGCAGCAGGAGCGCGCGGATATGGGCTTCTTCCTCGCCCCGGCAGACAATGGTGACGGCATAGCCTGCGGGCAGTTCGGCGCTGTCCATGGGCTGACGGTTTATCTTCGCGGCCAGCGGGCGCAGCAGAAGGTTCACCAGCACCACCAGCACTGCGACGATCAGTGCGTAGACCAGCGCACCAGCCCCGGCGAGCACCCCCACCGCGGCAGCGCACCAGAGCGTGGCGGCGGTGTTGAGGCCGCGCACATTGAAGCCTTCACGGAAAATGATCCCGGCCCCGATAAAGCCGACCCCGGAGACGACCTGCGCGGCCACGCGCGTGGGGCTCACCTCATCCCCGCCGAACAGGGTGGAGAATACGACAAAACTGGCTGAGCCCAGCGCCACGAGCGTGTTGGTGCGCAGGCCCGCAAGGCGCTGGCGCCATTGCCGCTCAAACCCGATCAGCGCGCCCAGCAGGACAGCGGCGATCAGATTGATGGTGGACGGGATGATCAGCGGATCAAGCATGACGGGGCACCATACGGGAAAAAGGGCAGGCCAAGCGATAGCACGCCCGGCCTGCCCTTCAACCCTTAAGCCTAGAACTCGACGGCAAAACCCACGGTGAGCCAGTTGGCCCGCTCACCATCGAGATTGCGTCCATAGACGATATCGAGAGCAACATTGCCGTCGAACAGGAAGGGGCGGATGCCCGCCTGCCAGCCGGGGCGATTGCCTTCAGAGCCGAAGACTTCGCCAATCAACTCCAGCCGGTCATGGGCCATCACTTGCGCAGCCATGCCCCATACACCGGCGGTCTCGTTCTCGGTAAGGTCGCGCTCCACGCCTGCATTGAAATGCAGGTTGAGGCGCTCATTGACCGGCAGCGACAGCGGCACCACGGCGTAGATCGTGTCGGCATTGCGGATCACCCCGGCATGACCGCTGCCCACCGACAGGGCGAGGCCAACCCCGTGCTCCTCAATATCGCGAAAGGCGATCTTGGCGGCAGGGGCGAAGGTGGTCGCCCATTCGCCATCAGTCCGGCGGCGCTCCAGCGTCAGCTCGAACTCGACAAACGGGAGGGCCTCGAACACATAGCCCGGCGAGACCAGGTAGAGCACCTGATCGCCATTGCTGGCCCAGCTCGTCCAGCTTTCCAGCTTGAACTTGCCCGGCGTGGCAACCCCTGCATCATCGACAGCATAAGGGCCACCATTTGCAAGTGCAGCAGAAGACATGCTGATGCCGGAAGCCGCAGCAATTAAAGTAAACAGAAAGCTTCTCATCGAGCTCACTCCTGTTGATTGGGGCTGTTTATGCCGCAGCAGATGATACATCTAGCAGAGCAGTTGCTATGGTGAAGTAAATCATCACGCCCGCCGCATCGGCGATGGAAGTAATGAGCGGGGCGGATGCCGCTGCCGGGTCGAGCTTCATCCGCGACAGGATGAAGGGCAGGCTCATCCCGATGATAGAGCCGACCAGCACAATCACCACCATGGAAAGCGACACCACGAGGGCGACTTCCGGCCCGCCACGGAAAATGCCGATGGCAGATACCGCAATGGCCATGGTGATGCCGAGCAGAAGCGCGACAAAGCTCTCACGCCCGATCATCTTGCCCCAGTCAGAGAGCTTCACATCGCCAACTGCCAGACCGCGCACCATCAGCGTGGCAGCCTGTGAGCCGGCATTGCCGCCGGAGTCGATCAGCAAGGGCAGGAAGAAGACCAGCGCCACATAGGCCATGATCGTGTCTTCGAAATAGGCGATGCCTGCGCCGGAGAAGATGTTGCCGAAGACCAGCAGCACCAGCCAGACGATACGCATGCGGTAGAGCACGAAGGTGGAGGCGGTGCGCACATTGGTGATGCGCTTCATGCCGGGCACATAGCCCTTCTGGTCGCTGCCCACGTCCTGAACACCACCGGCGCGGTAAAAGTCCTCGGTGGCTTCGGCCGCCTGCACGTCCATCGCGTCGTCAGCCGTGATGATGCCGACCAGCGCATCGCCGCCATTGATGACGGGAATGGCCAGCAGGTCGTACTGGGCGATCTTGCGGGCGGCCTCCTCCTGGGACTCATTGGCCCGTACGAAGATCACCTCGCGTACCATGATGTCACCGACGAGGGCCTCGTCCGGCTCGGTCAGCAGGTCACGCAAGGAAACCACCCCAATCAGGCGGCGGTCCTCATCGACCACGTAGGAATCGTAGATCGTCTCCTTGTTGGGGGCCTCGCGGCGCAGCCTGGCGATGGCCTCCACGGTGGTGAGGTCTGCTTTCAGCGTGGCGTAGTCCGAGGTCATGATCGCCCCGGCCGTGCCTTCGGCATAGGCCGAGAGCTTGCGGATGTCCTCGCGGTCTGCGCGCGCCAGCACGGGCAGAAGCCGGTCCTGCAACTCTTTGGGCAGGGCGTTGAAAAGGTCGGCCCGCTCATCGGGTGACATCGCGGTAATGAGGGCTGCCAGCGCATCGCGCTCCATGGCGAGCGCCGTTTCCGCCTGCATGGCGGCCGGCAGATAGCCGAAGACTTCACCCGCCCGCTCTACACTGAGTGCGGTCAGCACACGGGCCACTTCTTCCGGGCTCAGCGTACCAATGGCATTGGCAATGTCCGCCGGGTGCAGGCTCGCCAGAGCTGTCTTGATGGATGCTGTATCGTTATTGTTCAGAAAGTCGCGGATCGCAGCCGCGATGTGATTACTCGTCATGTCAGAACCTCCTGACAGGGCGTTGCAACAGGCCCGTCAGAAGACTGTCAGAGGCGCACCGGCCTCCTCGACATGAGAAGGTCAGCGCGCGCCGGACATCCCGCCACGAGCGCAAATCTCGGATTGGTCGCGCAGGCCGCCACGTCCTGTGGAACGCATCACGGCCCGCCTACTCGACGGATCGTCCATGATCGGCCTCCCTGCCTGCCGGCAAGCCCGCATCAGGGGCATGCGCGACGCGCGTGCTGCGGGCCTTTTGCGGCCCGGCACACAGATGATAACGAAGCGAGACGAGATTGGTTCTCACACCCGCGCGAATGTCTGACCCTCAGGCCATCAAACGCGGGTGGATCAGACGGAAACGCGGGTCCTGTAAGGACGAGCCGCTGCCGGATCACCCGGCGTCTAAAGGCCGGAGGGCGTTGTGTTGTGTTCAGCCCGCGTCAGACGCGGGCTACTGGAACTGCCGTCCATCAAAGTGTCCTTGATTGTCGCCTGCCGTCAGCAGGCGCGCAGGGAGTTACCCCGCGCCACTTGGCACGTCAACCGGACGTGTTTTGCACAGTGGGAGTTTAGTGACCGGAATTCAGGATCAGTTCCAGACAGGCATCGATATGCGCCTCGATCTGGCGGGTCTCGATCGAGTTCCTGCCGGTGAGAATCTCATATTCCGGAGCCAGCACGATCGGCAGGGAGAACGCGCCCGACAGCACGAACATGAGATGCGTCGGATCACCCGCCGCGATCAGCCCCTCGCTCTGCGCCGATACAATCAGCGCAATGATCTTGTCGTTCAGCGGCTTCTGGTGCCGGGCAATCAGCCATTCCAGGCGCGGCGTGCGCTCGGCGCCCTCCTGCAGCAGGAGGCGCATGTGTTCAGGATGGGCTGCCAGCGTCGTGATATGGGCGCGGATGGCCGCCTTGTAGAAGGGCAGGCCGGTCAGGCCATCCGTGCTTTCCAGCTCTTCAGCCAGCTGCGCGTTGACGCGCGCATAGAGGCGCTCCACCGCCGCTTCCCACACGCCCTGTTTGGACTTGAAATGATACATGATGAGCGGCACCGGCGCGCCGCAGGCGCGCGCCACATCGCTAACCGACGCGCCGGCAAACCCGCGCTGGGCAAACAGGGTGATGGCCGCGTCCAGGATGCGGCTCTGCGTCGCCTCTCTCTGGGCCTCGCGCTCATTGGTGCGGGCAGGCCGGGATCGTGTTTTCGTATTCATAATCGGAGGATTAAAGCCTTTGGGGCGGCAGGTCGATAGGGCGCACTGGCAGCAATCACTTTGCCCCTCGCCCTTCGAGGCGCCCCTACAGGGGCTCCTCAGGGTGAGGGGGCCGCAGATTTTCCCTCATCCCTCGGCCACGTGGTGCTCGAAGGACAAGGGAAAATCGTTTGCGAGCTGGTCCTCACGCCTTCTCGACAAAGCTCGAAACGACCTTCTTCTCGCCGGCCTTGTCGAAGGCTACCGTCAGCTTGGCGCCATCAGCAACTAGAATCCGGCCATAGCCGAATTTCTGATGGAAGACCCGGTCACCGCGGGCAAACCCGCCAGCGCCAGTGTCCCCACTCTCGATCAGCTTCGCCTTGCCTTCGATCACCCCCGGATCGCGCCGTGCGCCGCTTTCCTGCGCCGCCTTGAAGCGCTTCCACCCCGGACTGTCATAGGCGGAGCGGAAGGGATCGGCAGGCTCTGAAACGCCCGCAAAACCCGGCCCCGCATCATAATAGCCGGTCTCGGATTTCGCCTCGGCATGCTCAGGCGGCAGCTCGTCGATAAAGCGCGAGGGCAGAACAGACTGCCAGCGCCCGAAAATCATCCGGTTGGCGGTAAACGAAATGATCGCCCGCGCTCTTGCCCGCGTGATGCCGACATAGGCCAGGCGGCGTTCTTCCTCCAGGCTCGCCGTACCGCCTTCATCCAGCGAGCGCTGGGAAGGAAACACCGTCTCCTCCCAGCCGGGCAGGAAGACCAGCGGAAACTCCAGCCCCTTGGCGGCGTGAAGCGTCATCAGGGACACTTCATCGCCGGTTCCGCCCTGATCGAGATCGGCCACCAGCGAGACGTGTTCGAGGTAGGCTTCCAGCGTATCGAACTGGCCCATGGAGCGGACGAGTTCTTTCAAATTGTCGAGGCGGCCCGCAGCCTGCGGGCTCTTGTCCTCGCGCCACATCGCCGTATAGCCGCTTTCATCAAGGATGATCTCGGCCAGCTCGTCATGGCGCATCGTGTCGGCCTGCAGCCGCCAGCGCTCGACATCGCGCAAAAAGACCTGAAGCGCGGTGCGCGCCTTGCCGCGTATCTCGTCGGTCTGGACCATCAGGCCCGCCATCTCGCTCATCGAGACACCGGCAGAGCGGGCAGCCGAGGCGATCTTCTGCACGCTGGTCTCACCGATCCCGCGCTTGGGCACGTTCACGATCCGCTCGAACGCCAGATCGTCCTCCGGCGAGCGCACCAGGCGCATATAGGCGTGGGCGTCGCGTATCTCGGCGCGTTCAAAGAAGCGCGGCCCGCCAATAACCTTGTAGGGCAGGCCCAGCATGATGAAGCGGTCTTCAAACGCGCGCATCTGCCAGGAGGCACGCACCAGAATCGCAATATCATTGTGCTGGTTGCCTACGCGGACAAACGCCTCGATCTCGTCGGCAACAAAGCGCGCTTCGGCCTCGCCATCCCACAGCCCGCGCACCTGCACCTTCTCGCCGGGATCATCGTCGGTCCAGAGCGTCTTTCCGAGGCGCGCGCGATTAGTCTTGATGAGCCCGGAGGCGGCACCCAGAATATGGCCCGTAGAGCGGTAATTGCGCTCCAGACGGATCACGGTGGCGCCGGGAAAATCGGTCTCGAAGCGCAGAATATTGTCCACTTCCGCGCCGCGCCAGCCATAGATGGACTGGTCGTCATCACCCACGCAGCACACATTGCCCGACCCGCGCGCCAGCAGGCGCAGCCAGAGATACTGGCAGACATTCGTGTCCTGATACTCGTCCACCAGAAGATAGCGGAAGCGCCTGTGATAGAGCGCCAGCACATCGGCATGCTCGGTGAAGATCGTCAGATTGTGCAGCAGCAGATCGCCAAAATCACAGGCATTGAGGACTTTCAGCCGCTCCTGATAGAGCCGGTAGAGCAGATCGGCCTTGCCGTCAGCGAAGGTCCAGCGATCTTCCTCTCCCAGCTTTTCCGGGCGGATGCCGCGGTTCTTCCAGCCATCGATGAGGCTGGCCAGATGGCGCGGCGTCCAGCGTTTATCGTCAATGCCTTCAGCCTGCAGGATCTGCTTGATCAGGCGCAGCTGGTCATCGGTATCAAGGATGGTGAAGGAGGATTTCAGCCCCACCAGCTCGGCATGACGGCGCAGTATCTGCGCGGCGATGGAGTGGAAGGTCCCAAGCCAGGGCAGACCCTCCACCGCCTCACCGATGATCGCGCCGACGCGCTCCTTCATCTCGCGCGCAGCCTTGTTGGTGAAGGTGACGGAGAGGATTTCCCACGGGTTTGCCCGGCCCGTGGCGAGGATATGCGCCAGCCTGGTGGTCAGCACACGCGTCTTGCCCGTGCCTGCCCCGGCCAGCACCAGAACCGGGCCGTCGGTCGCCTCCACCGCGGCGCGCTGCTCGGCGTTCAAGCCTTTGAGGTAGGCGGGCAGGCCCGGCTCTCCGCCGGACGGCGGACGGGCGGAAGCCTGCTGGGAAAGGGGTATGGAGCTCATGGGCGCGCGGACAAGTCTGATCTCGATTCGGGGCTGGGCACGGAAAGGTAGCACGCGCGCCGCCCATCTGCAGGGCTGAGATCAGATTATCTCAGCGCACCGTTCGGGGCACAGCATTGCCGCTTGCAGTTTTACCCGTTTTTGCACAATGCTGTGTTAAACACGGTTATTGCGGGCAAGCAGCCGATGCGTGACGAAGCTTTCGTGTCGGTGGTGGATGACGGGCTGTTGCGCGGCGTCTGGTACGTGGCTTCCCCCGCCTCCAGGCTGAGACGCCACAAGCCGTTGAACGCCCGAATTTGCGGCAACGCCCTCACGTTTCACCGCCACGCTGCTGACGGAACGGCCAGCGCCGTTGATGAGGCCGGCCATCCTGTCACCGTGTGTGAGCAGGACGGGCTCCTCTGGGCATTCATGGGTGACGCGATTACGCCTGAACCGGCAGGCCCTCCACCGGCCTTTGACGGCCCTGGCAGGGGCCGTGTCCGTTTCGTCGAAGAGGCGTTGCTGCCCTGCCATATCGATGATGCCGCCTATGGGCTGCTGGACCCGGCGCACGGGCCTTATGTGCATGCAAGCCCGATCTGGCGCAGCTCCAAGACGCTGAAAGACAAGGCGAAGGATTATGTGCCGAGCGAGCTGGGCTTCACCATGGTTCCGCACGCGCCCGTCAATTCCAGGCTCTACAACATCATTGGCGGATCAATCCGCGTCACAATCGCCTTCCGCCTGCCGGGCCTGCGCGTTGAGCGCATATGGAACGAGAAGCACACCGTATTGGGCGTCACCGCCCTTACCCCGATTGATGCGGGCCAGACGATCATTCGCCAGATATTCTACTGGGACACCCCCATACTGTCGGCGATCCGCCCCTTCGCCCGGCTCGTTACCCGGCCTTTCCTGCAACAGGACGTCCACATCATGGCGCTACGCCAGAAGGGGCTGGCATTCGGGGCAAAAGGCATGCTGATCCGCGACGCTGACCAGCTCTTCATCTGGTACCAGCGCATCAAGAAGGAAATCGGCGAGGCACGTGCTGAGCGCCGCGATTTCGTGAATCCGGTCAAGCCCGCCACCCTGCGCTGGCGGACGTGACAGGCCAATGCTAAACAATCATAGAATGTAATCAGCTTGCGCCGAAGTGCCGGGAAGAGCGACGATGAACAAATCCTCGACCGAGATTATGCCCAGCGCTCCTCCTTCAGATAAGCCAGCCGCTGCCAACCCCACACCCAATCCACTCTTCCAGCAGATGGAAGAGTGCGAGCTACCCACAGAGGTGCAGTGGGGGTATCCTGCGGGCGATGAGGAGTGGCAACCTACCCCCTGAAGCCTAGCGCCACGAGATAGGTCTCCGAGCTGTCAGACCGGCTGGCCGCCGGCTTGGCGTGCTTCACCTTGTCAAAGCGCGGCTTCAGCCGGGCGAGTATCTCGCTCTCGGTGCCGCCCTGAAACGCTTTGGCGATGAAGGCGCCGCCCGGCTTCAACGTCTCCAGCGCGAAGTCTGCCGCCGCCTCGACCAGGCTGACAATGCGCAGATGGTCGGTGCTCTTGTGGCCGGTGGTCCAGGGAGCAAGGTCAGACATGACAAGGTCGGCAGGTCCGCCGAGCGCCTCTTTCACAGCCTCCGGCGCGCCGGGATCAGTGAAATCCATCGTCATCAGGACCGCCCCCGCAATGTGGTCCATTTCCAGAAGGTCAATGCCGACAACATGGCTGGCCCCGCGCTTGAGCGCCACCTGCACCCAGCCGCCCGGCGCCGCGCCCAGATCGGCAATGCGCATGCCGGGCTTCAAAAGCCCGAATTTCTCATCCAGCTCGATCAGCTTGTAGGCCGCGCGCGAGCGATAGCCTTCGGCCTTGGCCCGCTGCACATAAGGGTCGTTGAGCTGCCGCTCCAGCCAGCGCTGGGAGGACACTTTGCGCTTCTTGGCGGTCTTGACGCGCTCATGAAACTGCTTGTCGGCGCGCTTGCTGCCCCCGGCCGTTACAGGGCCGGAGCGTCTGCGGCGTTTTTCCTCAGGCGGATCATCGTCTTTACCCGAACTCATGCTTCAACTCCTGATGGTCCGGACTTGCGCACCCGTCCCTTGCGGCCACGCCGGCCCCGCTTGCGCCTGGGATAGATGAGGTTGAGCAGCAGGCCTTCGCGAAGCCCCCTGTCACCCACGCGCAGGCGCGGCACCGGCCAGCCATCCATCACCGTTTCCAGGATGGCGCAACCGGCCACCACCAGATCAGCCCGTTCGGTGCCGATACACCCCTCGCCCGCGCGCCCTGCCGCGTCCTTGCTGGACAGCCGGTCACAGGCAGCGCGCGCTTCGTGCGCCTCCATCCATGATCCGTCCACCCGGTTGCGGTCATAGCGCACGAGATTGAGATGAACCCCGGCCACGGATGTTACCGTGCCCGATGTGCCGACCATATGGGCCCTGCCCTGCTCGAACAGGGAGCGCAGGCGGCGCGCACCCTTGGGAATGCGCGTTTCCTTGCGCACTTCCGCCTTCATGGCCTCATACCAGGCCAGGCGCTCTTCAGGTGTGGCATTTTCCGGTTCAGGGCAGCGCTCCGACAGGGTGACAACGCCCAGCGGTATGGTCGTCCAGCCGCGAATGCCCGGACGGCCCGCATCGGGATAGCCGCCACGCTCGCGCCACTCGGCCAGATCCAGCCAGCAAAGCTCGGTCGAGCCGCCGCCAATATCCACCACCACGGCCGCGTCAAAGCTGTCATCAAGCAGGTCCAGACTGCCCTGCACGGCCAGCCGGGCCTCTTCTTCAGGCGAAATGAGATCAAGCTTCAGGCCGGTTTCCCGCTCCACGCGGTCGAGAAATTCCTGACCGTTCGAGGCCATGCGGCAAGCCTGCGTGGCCACCGCGCGCAGCTTTGTGACCTTGCGGCGTTCCAGCTTCTGCGCGCACACAGCCAGCGCCTCGACAGCGCGGTCCATGGCCTCGTCGGACAGGACGCCGCTGGCACCCAGCCCCTCACCCAGCTTCACAATGCGTGAAAAGCTCTCCACCACGCGAAAGCTGCGCCCGGCTCGGCGCGCCATCAGCATGCGGCAATTATTCGTGCCAAGGTCTATCGCGCCGTAAATGACATCGTGCCGGTGCCGGCCTTTGGATGTATTGCGCGAATCGGCCCCCGGCCGTTCGCCGGGGTCATGCGTATCCATGAACTGTCTGGTCCTGCTTCCGGCCTGGCTGGCAAGGCGCGCAACCTTTCGGCGCGCAGCCCGTTGCCGGACAAAGCCGGTCTGGTTCGTGTGTTGAAGACTATGATAACACGATTGTGACAGGATGACAGATGTTTGGTTCGCCAGCGTGTCATGCAACATAGGGCTGGACTTGCTGAAACGACGCCATACCTTAGAGTTAAGGCTCTGTACAAAAAAGAGGTTTTCCGTGCGCAGCGCACAATTTGCGATTGGCGATGTGGTCCGCCACCGGCTCTTCCCGTTCCGGGGCGTCGTCTTCGATGTCGACCCGCAATTTGCCAATACCGAGGAATGGTACCAGTCCATCCCCGAGCGCGTCCGCCCGCACAAGGATCAGCCCTTCTACCATGTGCTGGCAGAGAATGAGCAGAACTACTACACGGCCTATGTATCCGAGCAGAACCTCCTGCCCGACGCGCATAACGGCCCGGTGGGTCACCCTGAAGCGGCCGCCGTATTCGAAGGCTTTGACGGCGCCCGCTACAAGGTAAAGCCGGAGATCGCCTCGAAAGCGAACTAGGGCCGGGCGGGGTGCCCGCACCTTCGTTTGACATGTTCAAGGATGCCCGACCAGGTGGGACGTCCCATTTCAGAAGCCAGCTTCCGCATTCTGGATTTCTGGGTATCGGTTCAGGACCGTTTCGGCGCGTGCAACCAACTCACTGCGCAAGCCTGCTCCGTTCAAGGCATAGTCCAAGCATTCGAGCTGAGCTTTTAGAGTTGCGCTTGCCGCCATTGGGACAGACCCGCGACGATAGTGCTGCGGTTGTTTCTGGAAGCGCCGGTTGAACAGCCTGTCATGGTGGGCACAAATGTTCCGGAGATCGACAAAGCCCGGCACCCAAGAATCAAACACCGGAAGCGCTGCGACTCCGAAATGGGAGGCAATGTTAGCTCGCAGCGAGTTCCCAAGGGTCGTATAAAGCCGAGTTGCTGTCCCGAAGGTCAGAAATTCCTTCAGCATCCAGATCGGAGGCAGCGGGGGGTCAGTATAGGTTGTCCGATAGTGTTTGGCGCGTTCGTCTTTCGACTGAGCGAAAACTGCAAGAATTTTAAGAAGGGCCTCGTTGTGCTCCTTTGCCCCTTTGAATACATCATCCACAAAATAGGGGTGGCTGCCGTATTTGGAGCTGAGCACCTCCGACAGTCTGTTTCGAAATGCCAACTCGAAGCGCCCCACTCCCATGAAGCAAATGTCCCGTAGTTTGGTGTCGCACTCGTACAACCGCAATATATGATTATAGGTCGTCCCCGGGCGAAAAGGCTTGTCGGGCTGCGTGTGGTCGCGTCGGCTTAGAAAGTAGATACGAAGGCGCTCATAGCCAATTTCCTCCACCTTGCGAGCAGCGACGTTTGGACGTTTGACTTGCAGGCCACGCCGTCGGAGGTGAGCAATGCGCTGTGCGGCGGTAGCGTGCTGCTTAGTGTAAGGATTATTTGTCATTCAAAATAAGAAGGGCCACCCTTTTGCACCTCTTTCGAGAGTGTGGCGGCCCATGACGAAGTTCTTATACTAAATTTCCGACCAATTTTCAACGTCAAATATCAATTTGCCGATACGGGGCAGTTAGCAAGCTTAGGCTAGCGCGCATAGCGCACCACGTCCTGCTCGATGGCACCGAAGATCGACTTGCCGGATTTGTCCCGCATGTCGATGCGGATCGTGTCGCCCGGCGTCATGAAGGGCGTTTTCGGCTTGCCGTCATTGATCGTCTCGATCATGCGGATTTCCGCGATGCACGAATAGCCCTTGCCACCTTCGCTGACCGGCTTGCCGGGGCCGCCATCCTGCTTGTTGGAGACGGTGCCCGAACCGACAATCGTGCCTGCCGTCACGGGCCGCGTCTTGGCCAGATGGGCGATCAGCTCAGGGAAACCGAACGTCATGTCGACACCGGCGTCCGGCTCGCCGAAAAGCTGGCCGTTATATTGCGAGCGCAGCGGCAGTGAGAGGCGCGCGCCGTCCCAGGCTTCGCCCAGCTCGTCCGGCGTCACGGCGACAGGTGAGAAGGCCGTCGGCGGCTTGGACTGGAAGAAGCCGAAGCCCTTGGCCAGCTCGCCGGGGATGAGGCCGCGCAGCGACACATCATTGCAGATCATCACAAGGCGGATCGCCTTGGCCGCCTCGTCAGCCGTGCAGCCCATCGGCGCATCGCCGGTAATGACAGCCACTTCACCCTCGAAATCGAGCCCCCAGCTGTCATCGCCGAGCGGAATGGAGTCGCGCGGGGCCAGGAAGGCGTCAGAGCCGCCCTGATACATCAGCGGATCGGTCCAGAAGCTTTCCGGCATCTCGGCGCCGCGTGCTTTGCGCACCAGCTCCACATGGTTCACATAGGCCGAGCCATCGGCCCACTGATAGGCGCGCGGCAGGGGCGAGAGCGCTTCATGCTCATGAAAGCGCGTCCGCGGGATGGTCTCGCGGTGCAGCTCGTCTGAGAGGGTTTCCAGCTTCGGGGCAGCCACGTCCCAGTCATCAAGCGCGGCCTGCAAAGTCGGCGCAATGTGAGATGCGTCGGCGCACCAGGCGAGATCCTTCGAGACCACGACCAGACGGCCATCGCGGCGGCCATTCTTCAGGCTGGCAAGTTTCATCGCTAAAGGCTCCTTTGCGCGTCAGGCGCGTTCAGAATGAGGGGGAAGGGCGGGCGCCACAGCTTCAAACTGGCCATCAGCCATCAGCCATTCAAGCTCACCGTCTGCAATGCCAAAGCGCGCACCATGAAGGACCAGTGTTCCGGCCTGCACCCCTTCAGCGATGAAGGGGAAGGACATCAGGCGCTCACGCGAGCGGCGCACCGAGCGCAGCTCCATATCATCACACAGATCATCGACAGGTGCGTCTGCGCCGAGCTCCCGGCAGGCTTCCGCGTGGACCGGCGTCAGCGGTTCAAGCCATTTGCGCACGAACTGGGTGTCTTCCGCCGCACCCGTGGCGGCCGCAGCCACGCCGCCACACTGGCGATGGCCCAGCACCACGATGTTCTTAACTTTCAGCACCTTCACCGCATATTCCAGCGCGGCCGAAACGCCGTGATGCGCGGAGTCCGGCTCATAAGGCGGGACCAGATTGGCGACATTGCGGATGATGAAAAGCTCGCCCGGCCCGGCATCGAAAATGGCGGCCGGATCGACGCGGCTGTCAGCGCAGCCAATGACGAGCGTTTCAGGGCTCTGCCCCTTGGCGAGGGTCTGCCAGATGCGTTGCTTGCGCTCGAAGCGCTCGGCACGGAAGCGGGCAAAGCCCTCATGCAGTCGGGTGGGTATCATGTCTGGCGGTCTAGCCTTCGATTGGGCGCGCGGCAAGCGCGGCTATGTCAGAAGCGCTCGGCGCGCACCACCTGCACATCGGACACCATCACAATGCCGATCTGGCGCTCCAGCAGCGCATAGACGCGCTCCAGAACCGTGTCGAGAACCGCAGGGTCAATGATCACCAGAACCATCACCATGCGCCCGGCGCTGGTGATCTGGCCCTCGCGTGACCAGCTGCCATTGGCACCGCGCCCGGACTTGGCGGGCAGCACCGTCCATCCCTTCACGCCCGCCTTTTCCAGCACGCCCTCAAGGCGCGGCACGGCGGGCATCTCGATAATGATCTCAAGGCGCTTTTTCAGACTGGTCTGCATCGGTCTAGCCTCCAGTGCCGGTTACAAGCCGGGCGAGCCAGAAATAGAGCGGAATACCCGCCACCAGATTGAACGGGAAAGTAATCCCCAGCGCCAGGGTGAGCGAGATGGCAGGCCGCGCTTCGGGCAGGGCAAGGCGCAAGGCCGCTGGCACGGCGATATAGCTGGCGGATGCGGCGAGCGTCATGAGAAGGCCGAGGCTGCCGCCGTCGAGCCCCACAGCCAGCCCCGTTCCCATGCCTGCCAGCGCCCCGATAAGCGGCATGTAGAGGCCAAAGCCGATAACGCCGGGCTTGAGCACGCGCCAGTTGCGCAATAGCCCCCTGCCCGCCACCAGCCCCATATCGAGCAGGAAGAGGCAGAGCACGCCGCGGAAAATGTCGTTGAAGAAGGGGGAGACGGCCATCATGCCGCGCGGGCCGGTCATCCAGCCGATGAAGAACGCCCCGATCAGAAGCACGATGGAGCCGTTGGCGGCAATCTCTTTCAGGACCGTGAGGCGGCTTTCCGAATGCCCCTCCCCGCCATTGGAAGCGCGCGCCGCAGAGCCCGCCAGTATCAGTGCGGTGACGATGGCCGGGGCTTCCATGGCGGCTGCGACCGCCACCATGAAGCCCTCGCCGGGCGTTTCCAGAAAACGCGCTGCATCACTCGCGGCGATAAACGTGACGATGGAGATGGAGCCGTAATGAGCGGCAATGGCGGCCGCATCAATGCGCCCGACCTTCGTGGTCAGCATGAGAAGGCCAAAGCCCAGAACGGGCAGCAGCGCGGAGAGCACGATACCCGCCAGAATGGCCCCGCCGACAGACCAGTTCAGGTCGCCTGCGGCCATTTCCGCGCCGCCCTTGAAGCCGATCGCCATCACCAGATAGAGCGACAGCGCCTTGGCGATGGCCTCGGGGATGGAAAGGTCTGAGCGGACGAAGGCCGCGATCAACCCCAGCACGAAGAACAGGATGGGCGGGGAGATCAGATTGGCTTCCGCCAGCGTGAGAATGTCCATGCCCCGCCCCGGTCAGATGATCGCTACTCGGCCGCCTGTTTCGGCTTCCATGAGTGAACGTAATCGAGATTCTCGACGCTGGCAGCGCCCTCGCCCACATCCAGCGGATCGCGGGTGTCGATCATCACGGCATATTCGTCCGTGGCGGGCTTTTTCTGCGTGAACATATTGGCGAGCGCCTTGGGGTGCGGGCCGTGGGTGAAGCCTGCCGGGTGGAAGGTCATCATGCCCGCATCAATGCCGTCGCGGCTGAAGAAATCACCCGCGTGGTAGAACAGCACCTCGTCGTAATCGTTATTATTGTGGAAGAACGGCACTTTGAGCGCGCCCGGATCGGTCTCGAAGGGGCGCGGCGCAAACGTGCAGATCACGAAGCGGTCCGACAGGAAGGTCGTGTGGGCGCTCGGCGGCACGTGATAGCGATGGCTCATCAGCGGGCGAATATCACGTACATTCAGGCGCACCGGATAAAGCTCGCCATGCCAGCCCGCGGCATCGAGCGGATTATAGGGGTAGGTGATGCGGCTGACTTGCCCACGCTTCTTCACATGGACCACCCATTCATGGTCCTCATCGGCCTGCTGGGCGAAATACGCCTCATCCATGGCAGGCACATCCAGCACGGCCGGATCAAAGATCGCATGCGGGCCGAGCAGGCCCCGGTCAGGCAGGGTGTAGTGGGTGTTAGTGGCCTCCACGAGCAGCACGGACGTCGCTTCGGTCGGCACCAGCCGCCACATCGTCGCGCGCGGCAGGATGATGTAATCGCCCGCCTCGTAAGGCAGATGGCCGAAATCGCAGAACAGCGAGCCCTTGCCGGTATGGATGAACAGGAGCTGGTCGCCATCGCCATTGCGGGCAAGGCCGCTCATGGGCTTGTCCAGCTTCCACAGGCGTATGTCGCAGCTATTGTTGAAGAGGACGGAGGGGCTCGACCACGGCACGTCGTCCGGGCGGTTCAGCTTGGTCAGATCAAAGGCGCGCGGCTGCAGCGGGCCCTCAAACTTCACCCAGCCGGTCGGCGGGCGCTTGTGATGCAGGAAGGCGGCGGGGCCGAAAAACCCCTCCTTGCTCATCTCGCGCTCATAGGGCGCATGCTCGGGCAGATCGGCATGGGCCTGCCGGGACGCCTCGCCCTCGCTGCGGGAGGTGTAGATCCATTTGCGCGCCATCGTTCAGTCCTCCATTCGGGCCGGAACACCAATTTAGTTACATTTGAAACTAAATGGAAGGGGGTTCCGGCAAAGGGGCTTGTCCGCGCAATCTGCCTGAACGCTGGCAGGCTGGCAAAGGAGACCAGACGCCCTATTGCGCCGTACAGGCCCGGAAAGCCGCTGCCGTATCCTGGCGCTCTTCCAGCGCCTCATAGACGGTCCAGTGCAGGTCGGAAGCGATCATGGCCACGCCCGCATCGGCAAATCCGGCATAGATGGACGTATCGCCGCTCTCCAGCACTGCGCTGTCAATGTGCCACAGCGTGCCGGCAACGGGAGGAATGCCAGCCTCCAGCAAATGAGCCCAGACAGACGGGTCGAGCTCGCGCTGTACGCCAGCCCAGCCGATGAGGCGGGCCGGATCGACACCGGCGGCGGTCAGCGCCCCCAGACGTTCGGGATCGGTCAGCTGGATGGAAATGACCACATCGTCGCTCACGGCTGCGGCGCGCAGCGCGTCCTCCGCCTCATAGGTAATCACCATGGCGTAGGAGAGGGCGTCATTGGCGAGGATCGCCTCCACCAGCTCCTCCACCGGCACGGTGCGCTTCAGGTCCAGCTGGACGAAGGCGCGGCCGCGCGCCCAGCTGAGCACTTCTGACAGGCTGGGGATACGATAAGGGGTCAGCTCACCCTCATTATCGACCAGCTGGAATGCCGACAGCTCGGCGAAGGTCAGTTCGGATATATTCCCGGTTCCGTTCGTGGTCCGGTCCAGGCTCTCATCGTGCATCATGACCAGCACGCCATCGGCAGTACGCCGGACATCCATCTCCAGCAGCATGGGCCCGCCCGAAAGCGTGTTGGCGAAGGTTTCGATCGCGTGTTCCGGATAGCCCGGCTCCACGCCGCCCCGGTGGGCGCTGACCAGCGTCACCTCACGTTCCATCAGGCAACGCAGCACGTCGGGGATGAACTGTCCTTCGGGCGCGACCGCCGCCACCAGGGGTTCGGGCAGGGTCGCCGGCGCAGATTCGGTTTTAGCCAGGCGCCGCTCGGCCTCCGATACCACACCGCTCGGCTCGGGTATCTCGATCTCGCCCACCGGCTCCGGGCAGGCAGCGAGCATGAGGGCAAATACCGGTGAAAGAAGTGCGGTGCGGTAGCGGTGCAGCATGGAAAATCCTCAGGCGCCGTGGAGATGAAATTTGTGCAAGCGTTCTAGACCGGTTGTGTGACAGGCGTCAGTACGCGGCATGATGTGGTGTCATTCCGCAAGGTGATGTCCTCCCCCGTTTACGGGGGAGGTGTCAGCGCAGCTGACGGAGGGGGGAACTTTCTTGCAATCCCCCCTCGGCTCTTCGAGCCACTCCCCCCGTGAACGGGGGGAGACACCCCGCCTGCACTGTATGAAGAGAGGCAACCCTACTCATCACCATAGATGGCGACATAAGGCTCGCGGCGTTCGCCCCAGCTGGCGCGGTACATGCCCGGCGTATTCATCGCCCAGACCGGCTGGCCGACAAACAGCATGACGATGCCGCCATCCCCGCCATCGGCTTCGAGGCGCTCCATCATGCGGTCAGCGGCCATCTGCGCGGCGGCTTCAAACCCGTGTTCGATCATCAGCCGGTCGGCCTCGTGGCAGATCGTGGCGGCGACGTTGAAGCGGATGAAGTATTCACCCGTACCGGTCGCAGAGAGCCCGCAGCGTTCGTCGGCCCAGGTGCCCGCGCCGATGATCGGCGTATCGCCCACCCGCCCCCATCTCTTGGCGGTCGTGCCGCCCGTCGACGTGCCAGCGACGGTGACGCCATGAGTGTCCATCACCACCACGTCGACCGTACCGAAGCGATGCTCGCGCTCCATCAGATCAAGCGCGCCTTCGCGGATCGGTTCCGGGTCCGGCGCGCCTTCAGGACGCGGCGGAACGGGAAGCCCCAGACCCTCCAGCTGACGCTCCAGCCCCTGCCAGCGCCGCTCGGTGAAGAAGAAGGACTGCTCTGCTGTCTCCAGCCCGCGCTCGGCGGCAAAGGCTTCAGCCCCATCCCCGATCAGCATGACGTGCGGGCTGTGCTCCATCACGGCGCGGGCCAGCGAAATGGGATGGCGTACCCCGGTGACGCCAGCGACCGCCCCGGCAGCGCGCGAATTACCCGCCATGATGGAGGCATCCAGCTCCACACGGCCCTCGGCGGTGAACACCGCACCGCGCCCGGCATTGAAGAGCGGATCGTCTTCGAGCGTCCGGATCACCGCCTCGACCACATCCACCCCGTCCGCGCCGCCGGACAGCATGGCGCCGCCCAGTTCCAGCGCGGCCTGCAGCGCGGCCCGGTAGGCGGCCTCGGTTTGAGCGTCCATGGCGCCGCGTTCGATCACGCCCGCCCCGCCATGAATGATGATGGACCATTCCAGCTCGCCCGCGCTTGCGTTCCGCGCCTGCGCGGCAGGGGCGGCAAGGGCAAGGACAAAAAGGGCGATCAGGGCGCGGATCATCGTCAACTCCATGACTGGCTGGCAGGGGTCAGAATAGCCTGAAATCAGAAGGTGAGGATAACTTTCCCTTTCACCCGGCGTTCCATGATGTCGGCAAAGGCCTTGGCAAATTCGTCCAGCGGATAGGCGGCCGAAATGTGCGGCACGATCTTCCCGGCCTCGTAGAGATCAAACAGCTCTTTCATGTTCTGCGCGTTTTCGCGCGGATTGCGGCCCGCCCACGCGCCCCAGAACACGCCCAGAATGTCGCGGCTGTTCAGCAGGGCCAGATTGAGCGGCACTTTGGGGATCGGCCCGGCGGCAAAGCCAATGACTAGATAGCGCCCGCCCCAGCCCGTAGCCCGCAAGGCGGCTTCGGAATAATCCCCGCCCACAGGGTCATAGACAACGTCCACGCCCTTGTTTGCGGTGATCTCGCGCACGCGGGCTTTAAGGTCTTCGCTGGTATAATTGATCAGCTCGTCGGCCCCGCCTTCGCGCGCAATCTCCAGCTTCTCTGCCGAGCTCGCCGCTGCGATCACCTTCGCGCCCATTGCCTTGGCCAGCTGCACGGTGGCAAGGCCAACCCCGCCCGCAGCGCCCAGCACCAGCACGGTCTCGCCGGGTTTCAGCTTCGCGCGCTGTTTCAGCGCATGATAGGACGTGCCGTAAATCGTGGTGAAGGCAGCCGCGTGCTCAAAGCTCATCACATCAGGGATCGGAATTACCTGGGCTGCGGGGGCGACAGCCTGCTCGGCAAATCCGCCCAGCATGGTCGCCACGATCACCCGGTCGCCCGGCTTGAAGCCTGACGCACCCTTGCCAAGCTCGGAGACCACGCCGGCGCACTCCGTGCCCGGAATGAAGGGGAAGGGCGGCTGGGCCTGATACTTGCCCTCGACCAGAAGGATGTCGGGAAAGTTGACGCCTGCTGCCTTCACATCGACCTGCACAAAGCCCTCATTGAGCGGCGGAGCGTCCACTTCCGCCACTTCCAGATTCTCGTAGGGGCCAAATTCCTTGCAGATCAGAGCGCGCATGCGGATTGTCCTTTTCGTACTGGGTCAGGTCAGTTGCGCCAGACCTTAAAGGCTGGTGCCCGCCAAGGGCAATGCGCGAAGCCTGCACCTCCCGGACAAAAATGGCCCTGCGGCGGGCAAGAACCGCAGGGCCACTCGATCCGGCTTGCCGGATATTACTGACAGTCCGGACTAGAAGTAGAAGCGCACGCCCGCTTCCAGAATGTTGGAACGGTTCTCAATATCCAGCGTGGCCGGGAACAGGTTGACACTGAGATCCACATCCTGCGTCGCGCGGTAGCGATACCCGCCAAAGATCTGGACGCGGTCCGACACATCAAAGCTCGCGCCGGCCATCAGCTGGTAGGCGAACACCGTCTCGCGGCTATTGATGATATCGACATCGGACGGGTTAAAGCGGACCTTCACACTCGACGCGCCAATGCCCGCGCCGGCATAAAGCCCCAGCGGGCCTTCAAGATCGAAATCGTAATAGGCGTTGATCATGAAGCTGGTATTGCGGATCACGCCCCGCCCGTCAGCCACCAGATCAGCCACGGTCACGCCCAGCGCGGGCGAGCCGGTAATCAGGACAGCCGCATCAGCCGCCCCGATCGGGTTGCCGCCGACCGTCACATCGGTGTGGGTGTCGACATCGCTGGATGAATAGCCGATCTCGGCCTCAAAGCGCAGCCCACTCGCCAGGCGCCAGCCATAGGCTGCACTGACAAATCCGCCCGTATCGAACTCGGTGTTCCAGCCCAGCGGGGTGCCTGAGGCCAGCACGGTACCAGCCGGCACGGCAACGCCTTCACCGGTTGTGAAATCGCTGGTGAAGCTGCCGGAATTGGAGCTGTCGCTCTGGAAATTGAACCCGGCAGACGCCGAGACATATTGCTGTGCGGATGCACCCGCGGCCAGCGCCATGGCGAGCGCCGATGCGGCAAGACCCGTACGCAGGGCCGAAAGGCGGTTTGAGTAGCTCATCTCTGTCTCCTTCTTGGATGGCCGAAAGGGATATGCAATATCGGATATGCAATAGTAGATAAGAAGGACAAGGGCCCGGCGTGCTTTTGCGCAGACATGCGCCCGGCCGGGCAAGGCGCTGCAATCACAGAGGCGTCCGGCAGATGGCGAACGCCTCACGTGCAATGACAGGAGAAGTGTCGTAATGGACGAAGCAGCACCGGACCGATTCCCTGCGCCCGGAAACGACAACCAGACGGCAGACACGCCGCACGCCCTTCGCCCGGAGACGGCCATGACCGCGTCGCCCGCCCTGCACTCCGACCGTCAGCGCGAATTGCTGGACATGCTCTCCGTCGCGGCCGTCGCTGACCGTTCAGGGCCGGTTTCCTTGCGCCAGTTCGCCATAAGGGCGGGTGTGTCGGAGCCGACGCTGCGCCATTTCTTCAAGGACCGCCAGGGCGTCGTCATCGCCATTTTGCACCATTTCGCGCGGCAGGCCGGCGCATGGCTTGCCCTGTCTGCCTCCCCCGCAGACACGCTGGAAACCGCGGTGAAGGGCTATCTCGATCTGGCCCTGCAGGGCTTTGACAATTCGCTCTTCGTGCAGGCTCACGCGTTTGCACTGGTGGAATCCATTCATGACCCGGTTGTCGGGCGGGCCTATCTCGACATCGTCGTTGAGCCGTCGCTGCAAGCCATTGAGGCACGCCTTGGCCCAAGTCTTGACCCGGAGGGCCACAACCCTGACCGGGTGCGCCATGGCGCACTGGCGCTCTACTCCACCATGCTGTTTGCGATACTGCACCAGCGCCTGCTCCATGGCGACGAGGCGAGGCCTCTGGCCATGAACGCCTTTTTTTCCGATCTCGTGACCCTGTTCGGCGGCGGGCTGGCACCAAAGGCTTGATAATGCGCCGCCAGCCTCCGATAACCGGACCGTCTGTGATGACCGGGAGCCGACTTTTCCATGTTTCTGCGTAATATCTGGTATTATGCCTGCCCGGCCTCGGACCTGAAGCCCGGCAAGATGCTGCACAAGGTTCTCCTGGGCGAGCCGGTCGTGTTTGCGCGCGGCAGTGACGGCGCGGTGTTCGCCTTGCGCGATCTGTGTCCGCATCGCGGCGTACCGCTCTCGGCCGGGCGCCTGTGCGCGGCAGGCAGCACGGTGGATGGAAAGACGCTGGGCGAGCCCCAGATCGAGTGCCCCTATCATGGCTGGCGGTTCGGCCCCGACGGCGCATGCAAGGCCATACCCGCTCTGGTCACCGGCCAGGAAATGGATATTGGCCGGATCCGGGTGCGGCGCTATCCGGTGCGCGAGCTGCAGGGCAATATCTGGATATGGATGCCCATGGCCAGTGACGGTCCGGTGCTGGACGACACGCCAGAGCCTGATCACGAACCCCCGGTCATGCCGGAAGTGGGCGAGCGTTCGCCCACCCTGATCGAACGCATGGTCTTCGACTGCCATGTCGATCACGCCGTTATCGGCCTGATGGATCCCGCGCACGGGCCTTATGTCCACCGCTCGGTCTTCTGGCGCTCGGAAAAATCCATGCACGAGAAGGAAAAAGCGTTCGGGCCAAGCGAGCTGGGCTTCACCATGCTGCCGCACACGCCGTCGAAAAACTCGCGCTTTTACAAAATCCTCGGCGGCAATCTGACCACCGCGATCAGCTTCCGCCTGCCGGGCGTCCGGGTGGAGCACATCACCGCAGGCACGCGCGGCCACGTTGTCGGGCTGACATCAGTGACCCCGCTCACCGAAACATCCACCGAGGTGACACAGAGCTTCTACTGGACACTGCCCGTTCTGGGTGCGCTGAAGCCCGTGCTGCGGCCCTTCGTGCGCTCCTTCCTGAAACAGGATGGCGACATGGTGAACATCCAGAAGGAAGGCCTGAAGTTTGATCCCCGCCTGATGCTCATCAATGACAGCGATGTGCAGGCAAAATGGTATTTCCGGCTGAAGGACGCCTGGGAGAAGGGCGGCGGCGCGCGCACCGGCTTCGAGAACCCGGTACAACCTGCGAGCCTGCGCTGGCGTAGCTGAGGCACGCGCAGGACTGGACCCGGCCAGCCGCGCCGGGCATGGTAGGCGCTTCCCCCCCCCAGCAGTTGACGAGTTTGCCCGGTGACAGAGACGAGCCCTGCAACACGCGCCGAGAAGCGCGGCGCCATGACCCGCTTTCTTGATGGTGTGGAATGGCTGGGCAATCTCCTGCCTCATCCTGTCACCCTTTTTGCGATCCTGGCCGGCCTGATGATCCTGGCCTCTGGCCTGTTTGGCGGCGTGATGGAAGTGGCTGTGGAAGACCCGCGCCCCGAAGGCGCGAGCGGACGCGCAGCCGATGGCATGATCCGCGCCGTCAGCCTGATGAATGAAGATGGCTTCCGGCGCATCTTCACCAGCCTCACCACCAATTTCACCAGCTTTGCGCCGCTAGGCGTCGTGCTGGTGGCGATGCTGGGCGTCGGCGTGGCGGAGAAATCAGGGCTTCTGTCTGCCGCCGTGCGTTCCATCGTGCTCGGCGCGAACCGGCATACCGTCACCGTAGCCGTGGTGTTTGCAGGCGTGCTCTCCAACACCGCATCGGAGATGGGTTATGTGGTTCTGGTGCCGCTGGCGGGCGCGGTGTTCTACGCGCTGGGACGCCATCCGCTCGCCGGCATGGCCGCCGCCTTTGCGGGCACATCGGGCGGCTATAGCGCGAACCTGCTGATCGGCACGATCGACCCCCTGCTGGCGGGCATCACGACCGAGGCCGCGCAGCTGATTGATCCGGGCTATGTCGTCTCGGCGCCCGCCAACTGGTATTTCATGGTGATCTCGACCTTCATGATCACGGTCGTCGGTTCGCTCGTCACCATTTTCATCGTCGAGCCGAAGCTGGGCAAATACGATTCCAGCCGCGCCGACCCGGCCGTCCTCGACAAGAACATGATGCAGCCGGTATCCGGCGCAGAGAAGAAGGGCCTGGTCTGGGCGGGTATCGCCACTTTGGCTGTCTTTGCCGCCATGGCCTGGACGCTGATGGGCGACGAACTCTCGCTAAGCCTCCCCTTTATCGGCTCGCTGTTCTCGTTTGGGGTGCCTGACTGGCTGCCCGGCTGGGGCGCGCTGCGCAATCCCGATACCGGCTCCATCTTCCAGCAGGCGCCCTTCTTCACCGGCTTCGTGACCTGGATATTCCTCTTCTTCCTCATCGTCGGCTTTGCCTATGGCCGCGCCGCCGGGACGATGAAGAATGACCGGGATGTGATTGACGGCATGGCGTCTGCCATCTCCACGCTCGGCCTCTACATCGTGCTGGTCTTCTTCGCCGCCCAGTTCGTTGCTTTCTTTGGCTGGTCGAACCTCGGCGCGATTACCGCCGTCACCGGCGCACAATTCCTCACAGACACCGGCATGACCGGCCCGGCCATTTTCATCGGCTTCATCCTGATGTGCTGCTTTGTGAACCTGATGCTGGGCTCGGCCAGCGCGCAATGGGCGGTGACCGCGCCCATCTTCGTGCCCATGCTGATGCTGGTGGGCTATTCGCCCGAAGTGATCCAGGCCGCCTACCGGATCGGGGATTCATCGACCAATATCATCACGCCCATGATGAGCTATTTCGGCCTGATCCTCGCCTGGATGACGCGCTATGACAAAAACTTGGGTATCGGCACCGTCATCGCGATGATGCTGCCCTACTCGGTTGCCTTCCTGGTCATCTGGGTCGCGCTGTTCTTCCTGTGGACCTTCGGCCTTGGCCTGCCGGTCGGTCCGGGATCGCCGACCTTCTACGAGATGCCCGCGGGGTAGTTACTGTTGGCGCGCGCCGGTGCCTTCAATGGCGCCGGCGGCCGCTGCGGCAGGCGCCAGGATGATCTCGGTTGCCTGGCGGACCACATTGACCGAAAGGCTCAAAGGACCGCGCACGCCGCCCGCCTGGGCCGCTGGCTCCACCCCGAAATCGCGCGTTCCGGCGAACAGGGCAATCAGCTGCGGCGACATGGACACTGTGGAATGGCGCATCGGGTCTGCCGTATCGAAGCTGGACACATCGACCACGGTGAGGCGCAGATCGGCCACTTCCTCGACCGAACGCAGGGAACCCAGCCGGTCGGTCTGGCCGCGCAGCACCGCCGAGGCGCGCAAGGCCCGGTCACGGGTGGAGGTGAAGACAATGAAGTCAATATCGGAGGCTTCACCGATGACGGTGAGCTGACTGCGGAACACGTCCACGCTCAGATCCGGTGACATCAGGGCCACCTGCCCTATCCGGTTCAGGACCTCGGCATCGTTGGCATCAGACAGGTCACGCAAGGTTTCCAGCGTCAGCATCGACCCCATGGAATGGGCAATGATCATGATCCGGTCTGCCTGCGCGCGCGAGGCAAGGCGCAGCGTGTCGGCAAGCCCGTCCCGGCTGATGAACACGCTGTCGAGATCGTAGGCGTAATAGCGCGGATCCCCCGCGCTCGGCCAGGCAAAGTAGAGCGGCACGCCGGGTATCTCGAAATCGTGCATCATCTGGGCGAAGCGGAACAGGCCGCTGCCAAACGTCTCGTTATACCCGTGTACGAAAATGACAAGGATGCGCTCCTCCTCGTCGAGCTGGGAGAGCTTTCGGTTCAGCGTGTCGAGGAAGACATCCTGCCCGCTGAGCGTTTCAGCGAATGCCAGAGTGAAATGGCGCATCGGATCGGGCGTGCCGCGCGGGTAGCGGATGCGGCCCGGCTCGCGGTCTGGCGGAATGGAAACCGTATGCACGCCGTAGCTGAGCGTCTCCGAGCGCTCGCGCCCGAACAGAGTCGCGTCATCGGTTGGTGCGCGGCCCGAAACCGTCAATACCGGCTGACGGGCGACGTCCCGCGGCAACTCCTCGAACTGGGCGACGCTAAGAGTGGGCGCACAGGCGCTGACACATAGCAGGGCCAGCATGGCCGAGACGGCATTGCGCAACGCGGTTACCCCTGACGGGATCGCATTTGCCGCAGCGCAAAAGTTTCCGCCGACATCCATCGGAAAAAGTCACCATTCTCGAGGAAAACCGAGGCGATATTCGCGTCACCCGGCTCGAAGTGGAAGACTTCGCGCAAAGTACGTGAGAACGCAAGTGCAGGCGCTATCCGGACCGAGTGCCCGCGGAACGCATCGCGGATGCGCAAGGCGTGATCATCGCTGAACACCTGATTGGGCACCAGCATGATGCGCGGCTTCACCCCTGACGCCTCCGCCATGCGGCTGGCGGCCTCCTCCAGCTCCGGCAGGTAGGCCTTGGTGGCCATGATATCGGCATCGGACACAGCGACGGGCACGAAAATGGCATCTGGCTGGATCGCCGGAACCATGGTGCTGGCAGGAAAGCCCGCCGGCGTATCCACAAACAGGACATCGCTGGAGGCACGCCGGTTATCCAGCGCAGACCGGACGGCATCGGGCGCAACCCTGTGCCCCTCGCCGTGTTCGTCAGCGAGGTAAAAGGACTGCACGCCCGAGCCGGAGAACCGGCGGACAGCATTGTATGTCGTGCGCAGACGATCGAAATCGATCACGCACACCCGCAGATCGTATGTCGCGGCAAAATGGATGGCGCTGAGAAAGGCAAGCGTGCTCTTTCCCGCACCACCCTTGGCGTTTGCGAACATAACGGTGGTGCAGCTCATGGCCCTGCCGTCCTGGCTTCCTCAACTGACACGGTCAGCGTGCAGATCAGGATTCGCTATCGTCGGAATCTGAGGCCGGCGAGGTATCGGCGGGCTTGGGCGCCGAGCCTGTATCACGTGCCGATTGCGAGATTGCCGAGCGCAGATTGCTGAGCGATGACGTCCCTTCCGTGCGGGTCGCGCGGCCTTGCGTATTGATCTGGCCGACCAGCTGGGCGCCCTCATGGGCTTCCAGCGAACCGTAGGTGATCTGGCCTTCAATGCGCCCGGCTTCGCGGATGGTCAGCTTGCCCGACAGGACCAGCGTGTCTTCCACGCTGCCCATGATGTCGGCCGTCTCGCTGGAGATGTCGCCCGCGACATGCCCCTTCTCGCCAACGATCAGGTGAACAGCGCGCAGCTTGCCGCTGAACTGGCCGTCGATACGCGCGGCACCGTCAACATCGAGGACAGCCCCTTCCACGGAGCATTTTTCGCCCATGAAGAAGGCGAGATCCTCGCCATTGTCGGGAATGCCGTTCTTGGTGGGCTTGGAGGCAGAAGAGGAATTGCTCATGAGGGGACCCCAGCTCTTTTGTGATTTATTGCAGTGCTAGCCGAAAGGCGGGCACTTATCCAGCACCGGACTGAGCGCAAGAGCAAGCCCTTGATACCATTATTCACAAGTGTATGGGCCTTGCCGCTGGCTGCACGCTGCAAACAGTACCCGGACAGGCATGCCGGCGCGCGCGGACGCCCTGAAGAAGAGTGGTGACGGCAGGGTGATTCCCCGCGCGCTAGTTCACGCCGCGCAGGAACTGATTGCCGCTATTGGGAATGCACGCCTGGCCGTTAAAGGCGGAGTTGAAGGTTCCATACACAACGCCATAGCTGCCCGGACGGGTCGTGGAACTATAGCCACGGCCATTATTGGCCCAGGACGGGCACGGATAGCTGGCCGCTCCGTAGACAGGCACAGGGGCATAGCCATATCCCTGATTGCCCTGATTGCCCTGATTGCTGTAGCGGCGGATCGAAGCGCGCTGGCGCTCAAGGCAGGCATTGCTGAAACCGGCGCGGCTGCCATCCGGGCGGTAGACCGTGCAGCGTTCATAATCGCCGCTGGAGAGCGCCTGGGCAAAGGTGGGAGCGGGGACGGCAACAAGCGAAGCAAGGGCCAGAACGGCGATACCAGCACGCGGCATGTGATTCCTCCTACACGGCTAAAACCTCGACCCGCAAGGGCAAGGCAGGCTGTGTGCGCCAGCATGAACGCGCCATGAACGCGCTTGCCGGCAACAACAGGGCTCCAGCATGCGCGCGCCAGCGCGTCTGTGCATCTGAAATTTAAGGAAAGGAAATGGTGCCCAGGGCCGGAATCGAACCAGCGACACGCGGATTTTCAATCCGCTGCTCTACCAACTGAGCTACCTGGGCACACTCCGAAATCGGAGAGCGCGGTTTATAGGGCCGGTTTTTGCCCCTGTCCATGGGGGTTGGCGCATCTGGCGCCCATGCTTTGCACATGAACGCCGCGTGCTATGTAAACGCCTGTCACGCCTTGCCCGGCCTGGTGTGCGCTGCTAACCGGCTCCACCCGACCCGCTTCCTGCCTGATGAGACATCATCCCATGAACGCCATCCTTCGCGGCCTTCTGGCCAGCACGGCCCTGTGCGCCCTCACCCAGACCGCCCTGGCGCACGACACAGACGCGCCGCGCGAAATCATCACCATCACGGGCGGCCGCGCACCGGGCGCGCTGGAAGCAGACCGGCCCGTCTCCGTGATCAGCCGTGATGAGATCGACGCGGCTGGCTTCGCCCGTATCGGCGAGGCGCTGGTCTTCCAGACCTTCGTGACAGGGTCGGAGTTCAACGAGGATCCCGGCACGCAGAACGACACCTCAGGCACGTCCAACGTAAACCTGCGCGGGCTGGGCCTTGGCGCGACGCTGGTACTGGTCAATGGCCAGCGCCAGACAATGGCGAGTGTTGCCGCCGACGATGGCTCCAGCTTTGTCGATTTTAACGCCCTGATGCCCTCGCTGGCTGTAGAGCGGGTGGAAATCCTGCGCGACGGCGCTTCGCCGGTGTACGGCGCAGACGCGGTGGCCGGTGTCATCAATGTCATCACGCGCGACCGGTTTGACGGCGTTGAAACCTTCGCGGAATGGCGCGGGCCGACAGAATTTTCCGGCTCCGGTGCGGGCTATACGGTTGGCGCCATTGCGGGGCGAGCGTTTGATAACTGGCATGTCACCGGCGCTGTCGAGTGGTTTGACCGGCAGGGGCTTGAAGGATTTGAAACCCCGTTCGCGCCCGGCACGGGCCTCTCCTCGCTCGGCCAGCCGGGCTCCTTCTACATCCTCGCGCCCGGCGGCGGATTTGAAGTGACCAATGCCAGCGGCGGCCCGGCTCCCGTGCTTGATCCTGATTGCGTGGCAGCGGGCGGACGGCCCATAGCCACCGGCGCGCAGACAGCCTTCGGCCAGATCGGCTCGTGCGGGCTGGATTTCGGCCAGTTCTTCTCGGTGTTGACCGATGAGGAGCGGCTCTCCGGCTTTGCCGCGATTTCGGGCGATTTCGGCGATACACGTATCGCGCTGCGCTTCGCAGGCGCGGGGCAGAATGTGGAGCGCGGCAACTCGCCCTCGCTGGCAAACTTGCGCTTCCCCACCATCTCCGCCAGCCAACCCGCCAACCCGTTCGGGCGCGATGTGATCTGGCTTGGCCGCCCTCTGGGTGAGCGCGCGGGCGCAGCGCGGCGGGAGTTTGAGCATCGCACCTGGCGCGCCGAGGCGAGCCTTGAGCACGATATTCAGGCCCTGAACCGCGACTGGAGCCTGAGCGCCGATCTGACTTACTCGCGCAATACGCTGCGGGCGACCATCACCGATACGCTGGCCGATAATTTCGATGCCGCGATCCTAGGCTTTGGCGGGGCGGACTGCCCGGTGCGCGCACCGGGGCAAGGCGTGGCGGCGGGCGACCAGTCGCAGGGCTGCTTCTTCTTCAACCCGTTCGGCTCTGGCGGGCTGGTCACCGACCCGTCCGACCCGCGCTATAATGACCCCGCCGTCATCGATTACATGATCGGCGAGAATGTCCGCAACTCGCATGCAGACCTCGTGACGGGCGAATTTACAGCGGCGACCGACGCACTGTTCACCCTGCCTGCAGGCCCGGTCTCGGCCGCCTTTGGTGTCCATCTGCGCCGGGAGAGCTACCGCGTTGACCATGGCGATGATTTCAACGCGGACAATTTCCTCTTTATCGTCGGCGGGCCGGACTATGCGGGCGCACGCAGCGCACAGGCCGTCTTCGCCGACGCGATCCTGCCGCTGACTCACGCCTTGCGCCTGCAGCTTGCTGCCCGCCATGAGCGTCAGGGCGATTTTTCGTCCACCGACCCGCGCGTGGCGGCAGCCTTTGATGTGAACGATGCCCTCACCTTACGCGCCTCCTGGTCGCGCTCCTACCGCGCGCCGTCCTTGCATCAGGAAGTCTCAGCGACGACCACGCTGCAATCGCTGACCATCGGTACGCAGGCCTTGTTCCGCCCGGTGCGCACGGTCGGCAATCCCGATCTTGATCCCGAGCGCGCGCAGACCTTCTCGGCTGGCGTCTCTGCAAGGGTTTCAGGCATCAACGCCACCGTGGATGCGTGGCGGGTACGCTATGAAGACCTGATCGTCCGTGAAAGCGCCAATGCGATCATCGCCGCGGATCTGGCGGATAATGGCCAGTTTGACGATCCGCGTATCGAGCTCTCCCCGGCGGGCGATGTGGTGCTGGTGCGCGCCGCCTTCGTCAATGCGCCGCGCGTCGATGCGTCGGGCATTGATCTGGCTCTGCGTGGTGATCCGGTCGATCTGGCGCGCGGATCATTGGGGTGGGGCGTGGACGCCAGCTGGATTGGCGAGTTCACGATTGTGGACCCTGTGCTGAACCGCGAGATCGACGCGCTCGGAAGCCGCAACTTCACCAATTTCGCCCGCTCTGTACCCGACTGGCGCGCCAGCGCGTATCTGGACTGGACCAGCGGCGCGTTCGGGGTTCGCGCGGGCGTGCGCCATATTTCCGGATACCGCAATGATGAGGGCGCGGGCAGCGATGTGGAAAGCTGGACCGTGCTGGACCTGCAGGGCCGCTATACGCTTGATCTGGCGGGCACTGCCCTGACCCTCACCGCCGGGGCACTGAACATCACTGACGAGGCCGCGCCTTTCGTGCCGACGCCTCTGGGCTATGATACCAAGGTGCATGACCCGCGCGGGCGGGTGGCCTATGTGCGGGTTGGGGCGAGGTTTTAATTGATGCTCAGCCCATCCGGGCTTCGCTCCTCGCATTAGCTCGGGCCCGCGTTCGCGCTTGCGGCGCTGCGCGCCGTCTGGGTTCCGGGTCTGCGCTCCGCTCCGCCCGGAATGACGATTTGTGGTGTCTCCCCCCGCTTGCGGGGGGAGTGGTCCGAAGGACCGAGGGGGGGGGACTCGAAAAAACTCCCCCCTCCGCCTTCTTCGAAGGCACCTCCCCCGTGAACGGGGGAGGAAAACAGCTATCAAGCCGGAATATGGATCGGGTGGCCCAGAGCCGCCAGCGCAGCCTCGGCAAAGCACTCGGTCAGCGTCGGGTGGACATGGATCGTGCCGGCAATGTCCTCAAGGCGGGCGCCCATCTCGATAGCCAGCGCAAACTCGCCTGAGAGCTCGCTGACATGCTTGCCGACGGCGTGGATGCCAAGGATCACATGATCGCTCTCGCGCGCGGTGATGCGGACGAAACCGCCATCAGCCCCGCCCTCCATGGAGAGCGCCCGGCCTGAGGCGGCCAGCGGGAACTTGCCGGTGATGACGTTCTCGCCCTTCTTCTTCGCTTCGTCCGGCGTCACGCCGACGCCGACAATCTCCGGCTCGGTGAAGCACACGGCGGCGATTGAATTGGGATCGAACCGGCGGCGATGCCCGGCGATGACCTCTGCCACGAGTTCGCCCTGAGCGGTCGCCTTGTGGGCCAGCAGCGGCTCGCCCACCAGATCACCAATAGCATAGACGCCGCGCATGGGCGTGCGGCACTGATCATCGATCTTCAGGAACGGCCCGTCCATGTCGAGACCCATATTCTCAAGGCCCCAGCCTTCGGTGACGGGCTTGCGCCCCACCGCCACCAGAATGCGGTCGGCTTCCAGCTTCTCTGCCTTGCCGGAGGAATCCTCGAAGACGAGGAAACTCTTGCCGTCCTTCTCCTCAACACCCTTGGCGCGGGCTTTGAGATGGACATTGATCTTGTGGCGTTTGAGCCATTGCGTGATCGGGCGCGTCATCTCGCTATCGTAAAGCGGCAGGATGGCGTCAGCGGCTTCAACGAAGCTGACCTCGCTGCCCATCTTGGCGAACGCGATGCCCAGCTCCAGCCCGATATAGCCTGCGCCGACGACCACCAGCTTTTTGGGCAGTTCGGTCAGTTCCAGCGCGGCCGTGGAGCCGATCACCTTGTCACCAAAGGGCAGGAAGGGCAGCTCGGTTTCTTTTGAGCCGGTGGCCAGGATCACGTTCTCGGCCTGAATGGTCAGCGTCTTGCCGTCTTCCAGCTCGACCGTGCAGGTCTTCGCATCGGAGAATACCGCCCAGCCGGAAACCGCTTCGACCTTGGCGCTTTTGAGGAGCTGGCCGACGCCCTTGGTCAGCTTGCCAACGATCGTGTCCTTCCAGGCGGTGACGCCTGCCATGTCCAGCACGGGCGCGGCTTTGAGCGATATGCCAAGCGATCCCTCGCCCACATGCCCGGCCATTTCCTCATACTTGGAGGCCGCATGGATGAAGGCCTTGGAGGGGATGCAGCCCCGGTTGAGGCACGTGCCGCCAAGGCCATGCTTGTCCACGATCACCGTATCAAGGCCGAGCTGGCCTGCGCGGATGGCCGCCGGATAACCGCCCGGTCCGCCGCCGACAACGAGAACCTGACATTTGCGAATATCGGCCATGGGGCTTCCTCCGTCTGGATGTTTGGCGGGTGTTTAGCGTGGCAAGGCGCATGCGGGAAGGGCGCGGGTGTGGTGGGGGTGTCCTCCCCCGTTTACGGGGGAGGTGTCTGGCTTGCCAGACGGAGGGGGAGCTTGTTTCGATAATCCCCCCCCCTCGCCGCTTCGCGGCACTCCCCCCGTAAACGGGGGGAGACAACGCATGGCCATGACAGCTTTGAGAGACTACTCCCCCTCCTCCGGGGGCAGGGCCTCGGGCGATACCGGCTCGCCCGGAACCGCGTAGGAATTCGACAGCCATTTTTGCAGATCGAGATCGCTGCAGCGTTTCGAGCAGAAGGGCCGGAACTCATGCACCACCGGCTTGCCGCACATCGGGCATTTGGCCTTGGCGCTCATCATACCCTCCCGGCGGAAAAGCCACGCGGCGGGAGGCGGTCAGAAAGTTTCAGGGTGAAGCGGGCACCCAGACGCGAGGCCATCGCCTTGTTCCAGCCAACAGGATCACGGGTCAGCCAGTCATGCACGTCCGGGCCAGCTTCCAGCACAAGCTGGCTGGCGCGGTTGGCTTTGCCTTCAGCCTCCAGCGCGCGCAAGGCGGCGAGGGAAGCGGTCTCAAGGCTCTCCACGCCGAAGCGCTCCCACATCTGCTCGTGCAGGGCGCGGCCGAGGCGCTGGCGGGCCAGCTCGACAATGGCAAAGCGCGATGAGGGCGCGATGTCCACCTTGGCCGGATCATTCTTGAAGGCCGATTTCAGCGTGGCTTCCAGCGCCGTCTGGTCACCCTTTTTCTTCAGCGGCAGGAAGTCGATGGCCACAACACCGCCAATGCCGCGCAGGCGAATCTGGCGGGCCGCCTCGCGCGCAGCGGTACGGTTCAGATCAAAGGCGAAATTGCCCTTCCCGCCGGTGCGGCCCGCGGCATCCACATCGATGGCGGTCAGCGCCGTCACCGGCTCGATGATGAGGCGTCCTCCGCCATTGAGCGGCACATCGGCGTCCAGCGCGGCCTCGAACTCGGCGTCGAGATCAATGCCGGCCTTGGCGGCCTGTATGATGGGCGCGTCATTCAGCCCGGACAGGCGCTCTGCCAGCGGCGGCGCGGTAAGGAGGGCTTCTGGCGCGTCGCCCGGCTCCACCTCATGGAGGACAAGGGTCGGGCCTTTTTCCTGAAACGCCTCGCGCGCGATCTGCACGCCAATGCCAGCGCCTTCATGGAAGCCGGCAGGGCGGCCAGCTGCGCCGAAGGGCAGAAATCCGTCCGGGCCGCGCCCTATATCCAGAAACGCACCATTGAGCTGCGGCTCGATACGGCGCACGCGGGCACGGTAAATTTCGCCGCGTATGGCGCGGCTCTTGCGCTCGCTCCAGCGCTCCAGATGCAGCTCCACCGCGCGGTCGCCCCCAAAGATCGCGGCGCGGGTCTCGCCGACATGCTCAGCGACGATAATGCGCATCAGGACGCGCTCCCCGGACGGTAGCCAAGGCCAATGAGCAATTGGCGGGTCTCATAGACGGGCAGGCCCATCACGCCGGTATAGCTGCCGGTGATCTGGATGATGTGCGCGCCGAACCGGCCCTGAATGCCATAGCCGCCCGCCTTGCCCTGCCATTCACCGCTGGCGATGTATTCATCGATCTCCTGCGCGCTCAGGCGTTTGACCGCTACGCGCGTCATGGAGAGGCGGCTGGATACCCGGCCATCGGGCGCGCGCACCGCCACGCCGGTAAAGACGCGGTGATTGCGCCCGGAAATCAGCGCCAGGCAGGCGCGCGCTTCCTCTTCAGTTTCGGTCTTGGGCAATATGCGCCGGCCCACGCCGACCACGGTGTCGCTGGCCAGCACGAAATCGCCCGCATGGCCGGCAGCACCGAGCTTTTCCAGCGTCAGGCGCAGGGCCAGATCGCGCGGCAGCTCTCCTGCGCGCTCGGTTTCGTCAATATCGGTGGGGGCTACCAGATCAGGCGCAAAGCCGATCTGCGCAAGAAGATCGCGCCTGCGCGGCGAGGCACTCGCCAGAACAAGGCGCGCATCTGCAGGCATGGCTACTGCCCTACTTGAAGCGGTAGGTGATACGGCCCTTGGTCAGGTCGTAGGGCGTCATCTCGACCAGCACCTTGTCACCGGCCAGCACGCGGATGCGGTTCTTGCGCATCTTGCCGGCGGTGTGGGCAATGATCTCGTGGTCGTTTTCCAGCTTCACCCGGAAAGTGGCATTCGGCAGGAGTTCGGTGACCTCACCGGGAAACTCCAGCAATTCTTCCTTCGCCATGCAGCTCCTCTTGTCTGGCATCAGGCAGGCTGTTCCCTCATCGTGATGGAATCAGCCTTCACCCCGCGCGGCGCGTGGCGGGCTATATAGTCCCTATAGTGGGCTGACGTCGAGCCTTGCGGCAGTATTGGCTCACACGGCCATGGTATCGATGCGTGATTTCAACGCATCGCGGATGGCGCGGTAGGCCTCCAGGCGTGCCTCGCGGCTGCCTTCAATCTCTGCCGGGTCGGCAAAATGCCAGTGCTCGATGCGGGCCTTCGCACGCTGCGCCAGCGCTCTGGCCGCCTCATCGGCTTCCGGCGCGAGGCACACTACCAGCGTGCCGGGTCCGGCGCTGACATCCTCCAGCCCTTGCGGTTCAAAGCTGGAAAGATCAGCACCCTCTTCACGCATCACGGCGATCATGAACCCGTCGGCGCAACTGGCCGGTTCGATACCGCACGATTGCACACGCGCTTCGTCGCCAAAGCGGGCGCGCCACAGCGCCTCGGCCATGGGCGAGCGCACAGAATTGCGGCCGCACACGAATACCAGATCGGGGGCGCTCACGCAGATCTCCGGTGCAGGGCACAGATCAGGGTGAAGAGGCGCCTTGCCGTGTCGAAATCGACATCGATCTTGCCCTCCAGCCGCTCTTTGAGAAGCGTGGAGCCTTCATTGTGGACGCCCCGGCGGCCCATATCCACCGCCTCGATCTGCGCGAGCGAGGCATCGCGCACCGCCTCGTAATAGCTTTCGCAGATGAGGAAATAGTCCTTCAGTATGCGGCGTAGCGGCCCCAGCGAGAACACGAACATGCGCACAGGCGTGCCGTCCTCTGCGCTGACATCAAAGACGAGGCGCTGCTCCTCGATGGCAAGGCGCAGCCGGTAGGGGCCGCCCGGCCCGTCTTCCGGGCGGAAGCGATTGGCTTCAAGCAGGTCGGCAATCGCCACGCGGCGCTCATGCTCGACGTTTTCCTCCGCCTTGCCGATGCTGGCGGCATCCAGCTCGATCGCGATCAGCCGGTCTTCAGGGGCGTGTTCGCTCATGGCGCGCCTTCGCTTTCATGGTCGGGACGTGCCGACGCTTTCCAGGGCGCGGACACATCGGCGAGTACCAGATCAACGCACTCAACCTCGACTTTGAGCGCGCCGCCACCGGCAAAGGTGAAGACCAGCGTGCCGGACGGGTCTTCCGCCCCGCCCGCAGGCTCAAAGGTCAGCGAGAGCAGGGAGACAAAGGCATCCGGCGCGCCCTTGCGCAAGCGCTGGGCCTTTACAGATGTGACCGAACCGATCTGCAGGCCGGAGCGTATGCGCTCCCCCTTGCCAGCCGGCTTTTCCCAGCGGTAACGCGTGAAGACGGCCGTGAAGCGCCGGGCGCGCGCCTCGAATTTGAGGTCAGCAATGCGCGCAATCGCATCCTGCAGCGCAGCCGATACCGGCGCGACATCACCCTCGTCCTGACCGATGAGGCGTAATGGCTTGCTGCTCATGCCTCTTCCTTCTCCCGGCGTATATCGGCCCCGCAGGCCGACAGCTTTTCCTCAAGCCGTTCAAAGCCGCGGTCAAGGTGATAAACGCGCGAGACGATGGTTTCTCCCTCCGCCGCCAGCCCGGCGATGACCAGCGACACCGAAGCGCGCAAGTCCGTGGCCATGACCGGCGCGCCTTTCAGGGGCGCAGGCCCGCGCACAACCGCCTCATTACCGCGCACATCAATGCGCGCGCCCAGCCGGGTCAGCTCTGGCGCGTGCATGAAGCGGTTTTCAAATATCGTCTCACGGATGACAGACGCTCCCTCGGCCAGGCACATCAGCGCCATGAACTGGGCCTGCAGATCGGTCGGGAAGCCCGGATAGGGCGCGGTCTGCATGTCGACGGCCTTTAGCGGCCCGTCGCGCACGATACGTACCGAGGTGTCACCCTCCTCCACCATCACGCCGGCCTCGCGAAGGTCCGCCCACAGCGCCTGATTATGCGCCGGCACCATGCCGGTCAGGGTGACATCCCCGCCCGCCGCCGCCGCCGCCATGGCATAGGTGCCGGTCTCGATCCTGTCGGCCACTACGGGCCATACGGTGGCATTGAGCACCGGGACGCCCTCAATCGTGATCGTGCCGGTTCCAGCCCCGGAGACTTTCGCGCCCATGGCATTGAGGCAGTTGGCGAGATCCTCGATCTCCGGCTCGCGCGCGCAGTTTTCCAGCTTCGATGTGCCCTTCGCCAGCACAGCGGCCAGCATGGCGTGCTCGGTCGCGCCTACGGAAACAAACGGAAAGACGATATGCCCGCCTTTGAGGCCGCCTGCAGGCGCGTCCGCCAGCACATAGCCTTCTTCCAGCGTGATTTTCGCGCCCAACGCCTCCATGGCTTTCAGGTGCAGATCGACAGGGCGCGCGCCGATGGCACAGCCGCCGGGCAGGGAGACCTTCGCCTTGCCCTCGCGCGCCAGCAGCGGACCCAGCACGTTGAAGGTCGCGCGCATCTTGCGCACCAGATCATAAGGGGCGGTGGTGCCGGTAAGATTCGCGGCCGTCAGGCTCAGCCGGTTGCCCGACTGCTCCTCAGCCTTCACGCCCAGATGGGCCAGCAGATGGGCCATGAAGCGCGTATCGGCCAGGCGCGGCATGTTTTCCAGCAGGAGCTCGCCTTCGGTCAGAAGGCTTGCCGCCATCAGCTTCAGGGCCGAATTTTTCGCGCCGGAAACCGGAATGGTGCCGGAAAGCGGCTGTTTCCCGCGAATGACAATGCGATCCATGAAAACGGTCCTGAAAACGGGTGGGGCGAGGCGGCAATACGCCTGCCATGTAGGATGGGGCTTGTCCCTATCCTAGCCCTGACCGGCGGGCTTTGTGCCAGTCGTTTTTTCAGCGCCGCCTTTCGCCGGTCTGGCGGCTGCCTTGCGCCGGCGCAGATTGGCGCGCAAAGCCTCGGCCAGACGCGCCTCGCGGCTGTCTGATCCGGCTGGCTGCTGTGAGCCCTTGTCGGACTTTTTGGTCATGGGTCTGGTGTGACGCCAAGCGGGTGGGCGGTCAAGCGGGGGGATTGGGTTTCGCGAATGTCCGGCTCGTTTCTCCGGTTTCTATCTTGGAACCTCTCAACCGGGTTCCCGGGCTTGACCCGGGATCCATGCTTACAGCCATCGACCGCTCCCATGGATCCCGGCTCGGGGGCCGGGAACCCGGCGGAAACGGCAATGCCCTCTGGGCCAGAGAGCCGCTCCGGCGCGCAGCGCCGCAAGGCCGAACGGCCGCCCGCGCTCGTGCGCGGAACAACGCAGCCCGGCCTGCCCCTGCGGAGACGGGGGATGGGCTGCGGAACTAGAACGCTCCCCCTGCAACAACCGCAAGCGCGCCCTTGGCGCGGCTGCAAACTTGGGCTATACGCCCCGCTCCGGTAGGGCAGGCCTCGCGCCGCCCGGCACCGAAGGCCGCTATAGCTCAGGGGTAGAGCGTTCCCTTGGTAAGGGAGAGGTCGAGTGTTCAATTCACTCTAGCGGCACCATTTTTCCTCAGTTTGGCTGTCTACCGACCTTAAAAATGGCGGTTATCGCAAGCGCCCTCAGCCAGCTTGCGCTTCGGCGATCTTTGATAAATGCTCAGAAATATCTGGACTTGCACCAGAGCCTCAGGTGAAAGCCGTTACCGATGAATGCTGCGTCTGACGCCATAGCTGTTCATAATGAACGCACCAAACTGTTTGCGTGATTTGTAAATGCCATTGCAATCGGTCTTATAGGATTTGCGGTTCTAAGACCTCTGACTGATGATCCCGTTAGCGTTACATGGCTGTCGGTTTGGTGGGGTGCTACCGGGCTGGCATTACACGGGCTTTCGCACTATATTCTGCGGTATCTGATCTCGTCCGCAGAGACGGAAAAGCGCCATGACGCTGTTTGAATTTCTCATTCCTCTTATCGCTTTCGCCGTTGTCGGCGCGGGCATCTGGATGCTGCGCCGCGAAGCGCGCGGGCTTGAGAAGCACCTGGGCCGCTTTCCCGCCGAATAAGCCCCTTCCGGCAGCGCAATCAGAGAAACCGTTCCAGAAGGCGGATTCATCCCCCTTCCGCATTGGGCTTTCGCCATTTCCGGGTTAGATTTGCTGTCAGGTCACCAGCTGACGGAACCCCTCCATGTCCGTGTTGCGATTATCCTCTGCGAAACTCCTGCTGACGCCTGTGCGGCTATTGTGCGCGGGCCTCATCGCGCTCGGCGCAGTGATGCTGGCCGCAGGCGCGCTGGCGCGGCAGGCTGAAAGCGCCAACGGCACCGTCCATCTGGTCAGCCTGCAGGGCGCTATCGGTCCGGCGCGGGCAGGCCATGTGGTGCGTGCGATCGAGCGCGCAGCCAGCGAGGCGGACGCTGTCATCATCGAGATGGATACGCCAGGCGGCCTGGTTGATGCGATGCGCGACATCAATAATGCCATTCTCGCCTCGCCTGTGCCGGTAATCGTCCATGTTGCGCCCACCGGCGCGCGCGCCACCAGCGCCGGAGCCTATATCCTCTATGCGGCCCACGTGGCCGCGATGGCGCCGGGCAGTACGGTCGGCGCAGCAACGCCTGTGACCATGGGCGGCGCGCCGGGAAGCCCGCCGCAAACGCCCGATGAGGGCGAAGAGGAGAGCAATGAGCCCGGCAGTGCGCTGGAAGAGGCCGCGCGCCAGCGCTCCGAACCTGCCACCCGCCAGGCGCCGGGCAATGACGAAGCCATGCGCAACAAGATGGTCAACGATTCGGTGGCCTATATCCGCGCGCTGGCAGAGCTGCGCGGGCGCAATGGCGACTGGGCCGAGCGCGCCGTGCGTGAAGGCGTGAGCCTGACCTATAGCGAGGCGGTGAACGAGAACGTTGCGGACTTCGTTGCCGGATCGACGAGCGAACTTCTGACCCTCGCCAGCGGCCGCACGGTGATGCTGGGCGATGGCAGCGAGATCACGCTGGCGCTCGAAGGCGCGGCGGTGGAGCGGGCCGAGATGAGCCTCCCCACGCAGATTCTCACCGTCATCACCGATCCGAACATCGCCTTTCTGGTGCTCAATCTCGGCTTTATCGGGCTTCTTGTGAGCTTCTATAACGGGCTGGAGCCGATCACCTTCGTGGCGGGCCTCATCTGCATCATAGTCGGGCTTTATGCGCTCAATACCCTGCCCCTGAACTATGCAGGCGCGGCGCTGATCGTACTGGGGCTGGGCCTGCTCATCGCGGAAGTATTCGTTGCCTCTTACGGATTGCTGGCGCTCGGCGGTGTGATCGCCTTTGCCATCGGCGCGCTGATGCTGGTCGATACCGATGTGGAAGGCCTGCGCATTGACTGGCCCATGGTGCTGGTGATGAGCGCGATCATGGGCGTGTCGGTACTGCTGGCTGGCAGTTACGGCCTCGCCGCGCAGGCGCGCAAGGTGGTGACAGGCCGCGAAGGCCTGACGGGCGCTACCGGCACCGTGCTAAGCTGGCTCAATGGCGCTGGCCATGTTCAGGTCGAGGGCGAGCGCTGGCAGGCTGTGTCCTCTGAAGATCTGCAACCCGGAGACACGGTAAAAGTCGTGTCGGTGGACGGGCTGACAGTAAAAGTGAAATCATCTGGCCGGGGCTGACGCACCGGAAAACCAGTCGCAAGGGAGAACGCTGTGGCGGAACTGGGCATGAATATCGGCTTTCTGTTGGGTCTGGCGGCTGTGGTGTTCGCCCTCCTGTCGTCGGCGATCAAGATTTTGCGCGAGTATGAGCGCGGCGTGGTGTTCACGCTCGGACGCTATTCGGGAACCTCAGGTCCGGGCCTGATCATCCTCATTCCCATCCTGCAGCAGATGGTGAAGGTGGATCTGCGCATCGTCGCCGAGGACGTGCCCAGCCAGGATGTCATCAGCCAGGACAATGTCTCGGTGCGCGTCAACGCCGTGCTCTATTACCGCATTGTCGACCCGCAGCGCGCCATCAATCAGGTCAGCGATTTCCGCGAGGCGACCAGCCAGCTCGCCCAGACCACGCTGCGCTCGGTACTCGGCAAGCATGATCTCGATGAAATGCTCTCCCAGCGCGACAAGCTGAACGAGGACATCCAGTCCATTCTGGACTCCCAGACCGAGGCCTGGGGCATCAAGGTCTCCAATGTCGAGATCAAGCATGTCGATCTGGATACATCCATGATCCGCGCCATCGCCCGCCAGGCCGAGGCCGAGCGCGAACGGCGCGCGAAAGTCATCATCGCCGAGGGCGAACAGCAGGCGGCCGCCAAGCTGGCCGAGGCCGCAGAAGTGCTCGCCGGTCAGGATGGCGCGATGCAACTGCGCTATCTCGGCACCTTGCAGGAGATTGGCGGCAAGGGCTCGAATACGATCGTCTTCCCGATGGCCGGCGATCTCATCGCGAACCTCACCGCGCCGCGTGGCGGAGGCCAGAGCTGACCGTCATAACTGCCGGTATGCATAGCGCGCTTTTCCCGGACATTGCGGCCCGTGAGGCCGGGCTCCTGCCTGTGTCTGACGGGCATTCCCTCTATTGGGAACGATCCGGGCTGGAAGGCGGACGCGCGCTTCTTTTCCTGCATGGCGGGCCGGGATCGGGCGCGAGCGCGCGTCACCGCCGCTATGCCGATCCGGCCATCTGGGAGACCATCCAGTTTGACCAGCGCGGGTGCGGGCGCTCCGCCCCGCTATTTGAGCTATACGCCAACACAACCGCGCACCTGATCGAGGATGTTGAGGCCCTGCGCGAGCATCTGGGTCTTGAGCGCTTTGATTGCGTGATGGGGGCAAGCTGGGGCACCACGCTGGCTCTGGCCTATGCGCAGGCACACCCCGAACGCGTGGAAAACGTGCTGGTCGAAGGCGTCTTTCTGGCGACCCGCCGGGAGCTGGACTGGTGGCATGGCAAAAGCGGGGCGGGCGCGGTTTATCCCGATGCCCATGGCTGGCTCATGCACGGCGTGCCGGAGGCGCTGCACGATGATCCGCCCGGCTTTGCCCGCTGGGCGCTGGCCGCCATGCAGACAGAGCTGGCCGCAGGTGCGCCCCTGCTGGCAAAGCTGGACGATCCGGATGCCGAAGCCGCGTTGAAAGACAGCGTGATATTCCGCTGGATCGCCTATGAGGAATTGCTCTCCCATCTGGAGGCAACGCCGCAAAGCGCGCTGGTGAATTTGCGCGCCAAGGGCCGCGACAAGCTGATCTCCACCGCCCTGATCGAGGCGCATTACTTTTCACAGGGCTGCTTCCTTGAGGAGGGCCAGTTGCTGACCGAGGCATACCGCCTCACCATGCCGGTCCATATCGTCCACAGCCGCTATGACATGGTGTGTCCGCTGCAATCGGCCTTCGATCTGAAAGACGCGGCGCCGGACGCCACCCTGACCATCGTGCCGGCCCATGGCCACGCCATGAGCGAACCGGTGTTCAAGGTGGTCAGGAATGTGATTGCCGGGCTTTAGCGCCCACCTCAAAGCTCAACGTGGAAGAACTGGTTGAACGCGGTTTGCGGGTAGTCCGCGAACGCATCACCCGGCAGGAAGCCGCGCCGGGCATAGAGCCTCACCGCCGCCTCGAATGCCGGGCCCCTGCCCGTCTCCAGACTTAGCCGCGTGAGGCCACGATCACGCGCCGTGCCGATGATGTGGTCGAGTATGGCCGCGCCCGCGCCCTGCCCGGCAAAATCGGGATGGACGCGCATTGATTTGATCTCGCCGTGAGTGGTGTTGAGTGCTTTCAGCGCGCCGACACACGCTATTTTGCTCTGCCGCCACGCCGTCCAGACAGTTATCTGCGGCCTTTGCAGGCCAGACAGGTCCAGCGCAAACACTGTCCCCGGCGGAGAGCGGGCATGCATGCCCGCCAGATGCAGCGCCAGAAGGGCGCGCGTGTCCGCACCCGATAGATCATCTTCGCGGATGTCGTACATGCCCGCCCCCTGCTGTGCTCGCCGCGGCGCTAGCGCAAATACCCCTGCCCCCTCAAGGCTGGCTGGCCGTGGATTTCGGCGCTTGCCGCCATTTGCCCACACCGGCAGCACGCCAGCCTGATCGGCGTACAAGACCCGCTTTCCTCGTCCTCTGGATTCTCGCTTGCATACATACCGACTGGTTGGTATGTATGCTGCATGAAGAATGACAACCACCCCGCAGCCGCCTCTCCTGCCCGCATCCCGCGCGGGGAAGCCCGCACACGTCTCCTCGACACGGCGCTGAGACTGATCCGCGAGCAGGGCTTCGCCGCGACCAGCGTGGATGCGTTGTGCAAGGAGGCCGGCGTCACCAAGGGCGCGTTCTTCCATCATTTTGACAGCAAGGAAGCGCTGGGCGCGGCAGCGGCCGATTACTGGTCGGAGACCACTTCGGCCCTGTTTGCGGGCGCGCCCTATCATGCGCCAGCTGACCCGCTGGATCGCGTATTTGCCTATCTCGATTTCCGCGCCGCGCTGATCGATGGCGAGATCGCTGAATTCACCTGTCTCGTCGGCACGATGGTGCAGGAGACCTACGGCTCCAGCGACGCGATACGCGACGCCTGCAACCGCTCGATCACCGGCCATGCCGCGACGCTGGAGGCGGATATTCAGGCGGCGCTGGACGCGCGCGGGATCGGCGAGCCCTACACAGCCTCCAGCCTCGCGCTTCTCACCCAGACGGTCATCCAGGGCGGCTTCATCACCGCCAAGGCGGCGGGACACAAGGGCCCGGTGCTCGACGCCATCGCCCATCTGAAACGCTATTTCGCCTTCATTTTTGATGGCTCGGCCGCTCGGGCGGACACAAGGAGCGCCGCATGAGAACCGTCAGGATCATCGAGCATATATCGCTGGACGGGGTCATTCAGGCGCCCGGAGGCCCGGAAGAGGACACAAACGGCCGCTTCGAACACGGCGGGTGGGCTTTTCCGCATCACGATGAAGCGGTCGGCGAGGCGATAGGCGCCGCACATCCGGGCGGATTTGATCTGCTGCTGGGGCGGCGCACTTACGACATTTTCGCCAGCCACTGGCCACATCAGGAAGGACCGATGGCTGAAGGCCTGAACGGCGCGCGCAAATATGTCGCCACGCACAGACCGGAAAGCCTTGGCTGGGGACCGGCGGAAGGTCTTGGGGCGGACATTGCCGCAAGCCTGCGCAAGATAAAGGCGGGCGAAGGCCCCGATCTGGTCGTATGGGGCAGCTCGACGATCACGCCTGCGCTGATCGAACACGGACTGGCCGACGAGGTCGTTCTGCTGGTCTTTCCCGTCATGCTGGGGCGGGGCAAGCGGATTTTCTCGGACACGGCGGCTGCCACCGAGCTGTCCCTGATTAGCAGCAAGGCGGCTGGCTCCGGCGTCATCATCAACATCTACAAACCCGCCGGGCCTGCGCGAACCGGCAGCTTCGCCGAGTCTGCCGAATGAAGCGGGCCCGTCTGCAAGGAGGAGAGAATCCATGACGGAACTGACGACATCCAGCACCAATCCCGAGACCACGAAAGGGGTGATCCCCTATCTGGATATGGCGGGCCGGTCGCTGGAAGCAGCGAAATTCTACGAGAAGGCGTTCGGCGCGACGATCATCGGGCATGTACCCGGCCAGAGCGCGGGGCGTGTCGCGCACTGCCAGATCGAGATCAATGGCGGCACGCTGATGATGACCGATCACCGCGACACGGCTGTAGAGCGCGAGGGATTTCACCTGCAGATCGTCGCTGAAGACGCGCAGGCGCGCTGGGACCGCGCGGTCGAGGCGGGCTGCGAGATCGTCATGCCGTTTGAAATGCAGTTCTGGGGCGACCGATGGGGGCTGGTTCGCGATCCATTCGGGATCCAGTGGGCGTTCAACGAGGCCGAAGGCTGCGGCGCATAATCACAACACAAGCCATCAGGAAGGACAGGACCAATGAGCTATTACGTACAGGGCTTTGTGCTGGCGGTGCCCACCGCCAACAAGGACGCCTTCATCAAGCACGCCAGGGAAGCCGCCGAGGTGTTCAAGGAATATGGCGTCATCAAATGCGTGGAGTGCTGGGGCGATGACGTGCCCGATGGCGTCCACACCTCCTTCCCGATGGCGGTGAAGGCCGAAGCCGACGAGACGGTGGTGTTCTCCTGGTATATCTGGCCGTCAAAGGAGGCACTGGACGCTGCCATGCCGAAAGTCATGGAAGATCCGCGCCTGGAGCCGGCCAATAATCCCATGCCGTTCGACGGCAAGCGCCTGATCTATGGCGGGTTCGTGCCGGTCGTCGACATATAGCCAAGCGCCGTTGAATCTCTCGGCCCTGAAAGCGGCGTATAAGGGGTGAACGCGCACGGGACTGATTGCCTCACGTATTCATTTTTGATTATATTGAATACGTACAGCAACGGGACCGGAGGTAGCCATGTCCCGCACGACGACGATGACGGTGCGCCTGAGCGGAGTATTGAGCGAGTTCGTTGCCGCCAATGTCGGCGATGACGGTGCCTATGAGAATGTCAGCGAATATGTCCGCGACCTGATCCGCCGGGACAAGGAACGCGCTGAGCAGGCAGCTTTTGATCGGCTGAAGGCGGAGCTGACCCATGCCTTCGCGGCCCCGGACTCCAGTTACAAGCCCCTGACCGCCGCCGATGTAATCCGCCGCAATCAGGGCTGAGCGGATGACCCGAATCCGCATTCAGGAGGCGGCCTCAAGGCGGCTGGACGAAATATTTCTCTACGCCCGCAAGCACTGGGGCGAGGAACAGGCGGAGCGCTACATCACCGGCCTGTTCGACGCGTTCGGGACGATCGCCACGCACGGCGTGCTGTCACGGCCCATCCCTGCCGAGCTGGGCGTCGACGGCTTCGTGTTCCGGTACGAACGCCATTTCGTCTACTGGCGGCATCTCGACAATGGCGATATCGGCATCGTCACCGTACTGCACGAACGCATGCACAGGATCGGACAGCTGCGTGACGCGCTGGATGGCGAGCCGGACGGCTAACCCCTACTCCGCGAGCCCCGCCACCGCGTGAACATAGTCGCTGCGCGCCTTGTTGGCATCGATCTGGGCGGCGATGCGCTCGTCCTCATCCTGCAGGGTCTGCGGATCAAGCTCGGCATAGTGCAGTACGCCCATATCCTCATACGCCTTGCGGATGCGCGGCCCCCACAGGCCTATATCCTTCACGATCGGCACGATGCGCTGGAAGAGCAGCGTCCGGTAGAGCTTCACGATCTCGGAGTTCTCGACGAATTCCTTGCATTCCTTCGCCGGCAGATCGAGCACCTCGTAAAGCTCGTGGCTCTGGGTCATGCGGTCACGCATGAGATAGCAGGCCTCCACGAGGAATTCCTCGCGCTCATCACGCTCTTTCTGGGTCAGCTGGGGATAGTAATCGCGAAGGGACAGGCGGCCGAAAGCGACGTGGCGCGCTTCGTCCTCCATCACATAGGCATTGACCATGCGCGCCAGCGGGTTCTGCGCCAGATCGCGGATCGTGCCGAAGGCGGCGAGCGCCAGCCCCTCGATCACCACCTGCATGGCCAGATATGTGACGTCCCAGCGGGAATCCCTCAGCGCATCATTGACCAGCTCCTGCAGCGGATCGGTCATCGGATAGGCCACGCCGAACTTGCCCTGCAGCAGGCGATAGGCCTCCACATGGCGCGCCTCGTCCATCACCTGCGTGGCGGCGTAGAACTTCGCATCGAGATCAGGCACGGACGACACGATCTTGGAGGCAGAAAGCAACGCCGCCTGCTCTCCTTGCAGGAACTGGCTGATATTCCAGGCCTGCGTATGGCGGCGCAGATTTATGCGCTCTTTCTTGGTCATCCTGTTCCAGACATCCGAGCCATAGATGGCGACGGCCTCGTCGGGCATCTGCATCGGGTTTTCCGGATCGAGCTCCTGCGTCCAGTCGATGCGATTGAGCGCATCCCACTGCATGTCCTTGCCCTTCTGGTAGAGGTGCATGAGCGTGGTGCGGCCCTCGTCAAAGCGCCAGTCAAACACCGCGTCGAACTGCTGGGGGACATGCCAGTGATCGTCAATCCCGGGCATCGGATACAAGTCGCGCAAGGCCGTCATCGCTTCAGCTCTCCTCCGTAGCGGGAAGCCGGTGCAGCGCGTGCAAACCCTGCCGGGCGCTGCCCGGTCCTCGTCTATAGGGGTGAACGGCGTTCACCCGATGGACAGAGCATGACTCCGACTATACCCGCCTGTCTACCCCTGACTGATCAGTCAGTGAAAATTCATGAACACGATTTCACTGGTGCGGGCAGCGGCGCAGAGGCAAACGTGCCTGACCTTCGCACTTATCGGAGTGCCCATGCTGCGCTGTCTGCTTGCTGTACTTGCCTGCGCCCTCACCCTCTCACCTGCTCTTGCCCTGCAGGACGCGCCCGCGCCGGAAGCGGTAGAGACCGAGATCATCACGGTGCGCGCAGAGCGCTCCGGCCCGCAGCTCTGGCGCATCTCTCATCCCGAACAGGCTGGCGAGGTCTATGTCTTCATCACAATCCCCTGGCTGCCCGCGAGCCTTGAATGGAATGAGCGCCCCGTGGCGAGCGTTCTGGAGGAAGCAGGCGAGGTTCTGACCGAGTTGGAGGTCAATGCTGGCGCGGTCAGCACCACCCGCATGGCCGCCATGATGCTGCGCACCGTCACCTTCAACCGCAGCCGCCTGATGATGCCGCGCGGGACCACGCTGGCCGACCGTGTGGGCGATGATCTGGCGGCAGGGTTTTACGAGGCCTCGGCGATCGCCGAGGAGCGCAATGAGCGCCGCCGCGCGCTGCGCCGCGCCGCCCGGCGCGGCGGCGAGGACATGCCGTCAGACGCCGTGCTGGACGAACCGGAGGAGGAAGCGCTGGCAGCGCGCCTTGCCAGTCTGGAACCGGGCAGGATGCACCCCTTCTTTCAGGCCATGAACCTGATCGGCAAGGCCGCAGAAAGCGTGGATCTGCAAGGCTCCTCTGCCATTGAAACCCGCGTGACGCGCCTCGCGCGCCGCAACCGCGTGCCGGTCCGCGCCGTGCAGAGCTATGATCTGGCCGTATCAGATATTTCCGCCCTCATGCGCTCGGTGCAGGATTTCTCGCGCGAGACCAACGAGACCTGTATTTCCGAGGCCGTGACATTCGCCCGCTCCGAACTGCCCACGGCGTGGATGGCGGCGCAGGCCTGGGCACGCGGTGATGTCGACACGCTGCGCGGATTTTCAGGCCGCCGCACCGGGCTCGACTGCCAGCGCGCCATGGAAGGCGAAATGGGCGGGCTTCGCACATTCGGCGGCGCCACCACCGCTGACATCGACTATCCGGGCATATGGGCGCAGGCTATTGGCAGCTCCATAGCCGGTGGCGGGGTCACCCTTGCCATTGTCGGCGCAGCAGGCTGGCTGGCCGAAGACGGCATTCAGGCGCGGCTCGCCGCTGCCGGCTATGTGGTGGAAGGGCCGTAAGGCCTTATTCAGCGGGCGTGGCGGCGGTCTGGGCGGGTGATGCAGCGCGCGCATCGTCTGGAGCGGCTTCACCGCGCTTTGCCGCCTGTTGCTCTTCCCAGCGCGCCTTGATGATTTTCGAGCTTTCCCGGCTGCCATCGGGCGACCAGCCCGGCGGTCCGAGCCAGTAGCCCAGCGCATCGCGGAAGGACTTTGCCGAGGACACATCCTTCACGATGCCCACCCATTCATGCAGGCAGATACGGATCGGGTTGTAAGTGCCAAGGTTCTTCACAATGCCATAGCGGCACTTCTCCTCGTCCAGCTCCGCCTGGAAGGTGCCGAACATCCGGTCCCAGATGATGAACACGCCCGCATAATTACGGTCCAGATAGAGCGGGTTCGTGGCGTGATGGACCCGGTGGTGGGAGGGCGTGTTGAACAGCCACTCAATCGGCGCGGGCAGGCGCTTGACGGCTTCGGTATGGATCCAGAACTGGTAGACGAGGTTCAGCGCGCCCACAAAGGCCACCATCGCGATGGGAAAGCCCAGCAGCACCAGCCATGAGCCGAAGAAGATGAATTTGAAGGTCAGCGGGCTGAGCCAGGGCTGACGCAGGGCGGTAGAGAGATTGTAGTGCTGGGAGGAGTGGTGGATCACATGGTCGGCCCACCACCAGCGCACGGTGTGCGCGAAACGGTGCGCCCAGTAATAGAGAAAATCGTCCAGCACGAAGCAGATCACGAAGGCCCACCACGCCCAGCCAATATCAAACAGGGCGAAGCGCTCGATATACATGAACCAGGTCAGCGCGATGAAACCCAGAACAATGCCCGACACCGTATTGCCAAGCCCCATGGCGAGGCTGGCAGCGGTGTCCTTGGGCTCGAACTCGGCCTTGCCGGTCATGCGCGCATAGATCATCTCGGCAACGATCAGCGCGACGAAGAAGGGAATGGCAATCAGGATTGGATCAGGAAGTTCGGGCATGACCCTCTCCTTGCATCTGCGTATCGCTCTGGCGCACAAACCGGCGCATCCGCTCGCCCCACCCTTGCGCTGAGGCATCATCAAGGTCGATGGTCACGCGCGGCAGGGTGAAATCGTTGAAATGGATGTGAAAACGCGCGCCGTCTGCCTCCAGCCGTGCAATCTCGCCGGGCCGCACCACGCGGGTCACACAGCGGCTTGACCGGGCCAGCACCAGTCCGAGGCGCGCCTCGCCCTCTTCCATCACCAGCGCGGCAAGACCATCCGCCGCTATCACGCCCTCGCCTGCGCGAAACCCGACGACATCCTCTTCCAGCCTCTGGGAGGGCAGACTGGCATCCTCAAAGCGAACATCCTGCCAGCCGCCAATGAGGCGGTTGAACACGATCAGGGCGCCCACCGCGAGGGCGGACACAGCCAGTATGGCGAGAATGGCAAGAGGGCTGTCATCCATGGGCTAATACTTGCTGCCTTTGGCCCCAAAGCGCAAGCCGCTGAGCGCCCACTCAGTCAGTTGCGTCGGCAAAGGCGTAATACTCCCGCGTCCACAGCGCGTACATCACACGCGGCCCAATGCCATAGGTCGCCTGCAGATAGCGCGACTGGCTTTCATGGATACGCCAGGCCCGCTGCTTGTCGCGCGCTGGCGAAGGCACGGCAAAATCCGGCTCAGGCTGTATATCGGCAATGAGCTGGCCGCGTTCGCCGCCAAACCGGCGAAGGCCCGGGCGCGGGGCGAGCACATAGACAAGGCGCGGCGCATCCTCACCCATGGCCAGAACCGCCTGGCGCGCCGCTTCCCCAATGGCCATATGATCGGGGTGCAGCGAGATCGCGCTTTCAGGATGGAAGCTGATGACGGCCGAGGGCCGGGTGCGCTCGATTTCCGCCGCCACACGCTCCACCAGCTGATCGAAGGGGCGTGCGCGCAGCTGGCCATCACCCAGATCGAGCACCGTGTGGGAGGCAACGCCCAGCGCAAAGCCGTGCTTTCGCGCTTCCGCCTCTCGCACTATGCCCAGATGCGGCTGGTCCACTACCGGCGGAAACTGCGTGCCCGCCTCGCCGCGCGTGGCGGTGAAGAGATGTACGGGAACACCTTCAGCCACACCCCGCGCCATCAGCGCATTGGCCGTGATCTCGTCATCAGGATGGGCGAACACGAAGAGCAGCCCCGCCTCGCCCAGCTCCCCGCGCAGATCGGCAAGGCGCGCCACACCGGGTTCGGCAAACAGCGAACGCGCGATCATCAGACCGGCCAGCGCCGCCACCAGAACAATGCCGGCCACAACGCCCGCCGCGATGAGGATGATACGCGCCATAAGCCTTCGTCCTTGTCCCGCTATTGCCCGTCACCTGGCTGACGCGCCTTCATGGCATATCCTAACCCCGTATCGGGGTGGGGAGGATAGATGATGCGCGGCATCGCGGTTCAGGTCTGGACCATCAATGCTCCCGGCGAGATGGATACCTTCATCGCGCGCGGCGTTGACGGCATCATCACCGATCGCGTGGATGTGATGGCAGGCGCGCAGGGGGAGTGAATTTTCTCCCGATACCTGAAACCCCGGGCGAGCGTTAGTGAGACCCGGGGCCTCTATCAGAATTATCCTGCACCCGGTCCCGGATGGCACTGAAGGGCCTCCGGGAGTTCAAAGCTTGAGGCTTGCGGACGGCGAAACGCCGTCCGAAGAGCGCGAACGCGCGCCCGCAGCGATAGCGAGCTTTAGCGAGCGGCAAGCGAGGACCGACCCCACGGATGTGGGGGAGGACAAAGAAGAAGGGCCGGGAGGTTTCCCTCCCGGCCCCTGCCCGATCCCCCGAAGGAGACAGGTTCTAGAAGCGTGCCCGCAGCGTCAGGCCGTAGGTACGCGGATTGCTGGGATAGGAGTTCGTGCTCGGACCGATCGTCCCGACCGAGAAGAACGTACCCCGGTAGTAGGTCTCGTCCGTGAGGTTGCGGCCCCACAGTTGCAGCGACCAGCCGCCATCCTCGGCACCGATACCGATCGAGCCGTTGACCAGCGTGACGGCGTCCTGCTCGAAGCTCGGCATGGCCGCCAGCGCACCGCTCAGATTCTGGCTGGAGGTATAGGACGTCTCGCCGCGCAGACGCAGCTCAAGCCCGTTACCCAGCGGCTGGGTGTACATGGCGCTCAGGAAGCCGGAGAATTCCGGGTTGGCGCGATCAACGCCCGAGAGGTCGTTGAAGCGACCCGAGAAGCCATTCTGGTTGACCCGCGTTGCCAGGCAGTCGGCAAACAGCGGATTACCGGCCATGCCCGGCTCGGTCAGCGACGAGGTGCGCGGGCAAGGCCCGAACTCGTAGCTTTCATAGCGGTTCTGGAACAGCCAGGTGAAGCCGCCCGCAATGACCAGGTTCTGAGTCGGGGCAAGGGTTGCCTCGACCTCGAGGCCGCGCACCGAAATCTCGCCCGCATTGTCGAGATAGAAGCCGCCGCCCACGAAGACTTCCGTCTGGAAATCCTTGTTGGTCTGATCAAACAGCGCCACCGCATAGACAAGGCGGTTCTCGAATGCCGTGCCCTTCACGCCCACCTCGATATTGAGCGTGGTTTCTTCCTCGAACTGGAAGAGACCGGTCGCCGCCGAGTTGGAGTTCAGCGAGAAGCCACCCGGCTTGTAGCCGGTGCCAACGCTCAGATAGGTGTTGAGCGTCGGGCTCCAGTCATACCCGAAAATGATCGAGCCGGAGACGTTCTCGTCAGTGCGCGAGCCCGGTGCGAACGGCGCGTTGACGACGTTGAACTGAAGGCCCGAACCCTCGATCAGGGGCAGCAGGAAGTTGATGGCCGGGTTGGCCGCCTGCTCCGCGGTAAGCGGAACCGCCGGATTAAACGGTGCGCCTTGCGCGGCGAGGATCGCCGGCACGAAGAAGGCGCAAGAATCACCCACCGGGAATGCGGCGCATGTCCCCGCGGTCGGCAGGCGCAGATCCTGACCAAGCTGGACGGCATTCAGCGCCGAGAACGGATCGTTGATCGTGACGTTCGGCGTGTAGTCCTTGGTCTCACGTGAATAGCGCAGACCCGCCGTGATCGTGAAGCGGTCGGTTACACGCCAGTCAACCTGACCGAAGGCAGACCAGGCTTCGGTGTCGTAATTGTAGGTCTCGTTGACGAGGCCCTGACCCGCACCAAGATAGCCATTGGCCGGCACAGTCGGCAGAGCGCCAGCACCCGACGGCAGCGGGAACAGCGTGCCCACCCCGGTCGCGTTATTACCGCCAATGATCGTGTTCATGATCGCCGGGATACCCGAACCGGCCGGAAGGCCGAGACCTGCTGCAAGCGCCTGAACAGACGGGTCAAGCGAGGAAGCCAGGTTGGCGAACGCAGCCAGCTGCGAGCCGTAAGGCGTCTCGTTCTGGAAGGTCAGCTCGTTATTGTAATAGAACAGGCCGGCCATCCAGTCGAAATTCTCGCCGCCATTGGAGGCAATGCGGAATTCCTGCGTGAAGGCGTTATAATCCTGGAACTGCTGGCGCGCACCGGCGGCATCCAGCGTGGTGAAGTCAGCGTCGATGACCTGATCTTCTTCATAGCTCTGATAGGCCGTGATCGAGGTCAGCGTGAAGCCGCCAAAGTCATGGTTGATCTCAGCTGACAGCCCCCAGGTGTCGACCTGCGTGCGCAGCGGGCCGTCAATGGCCGTAGTGCCGTCAAACGGATCGCCCGACGGCAACACTGCACCGAGCTGGGCCAGTGAAAACGCTTCTGACGGCGACACGTAGGAGAACGGCGCAGCACAGCAATTCTCGTCGATATTGCTGATGCTGGCGATGAAGCGGGCGGTCGTGGCGCCACCGCTATCCCAGAGCAGCTGGCCGCGCGCGCTCCAGCGGTCGCGATTGTTGAACTCGCGCCCGTCCTGGTTGGTGATGAAGCCATCGCGCTGGTTGATCGAACCATCGAGGCGGAAGGCCAGCTGATCGGCGACCAGCGGTCCGGTGACGGAAACGGCTGCCACGCGAGCATTGTAATTGCCGACCGTCACTTCGCCTTCGGCGCCGAACTCGAATTCGGGCTGGCGGGTGTGGAAGCTGACAACACCGGCAGGGGTGTTGCGGCCGAACAGGGTCGATTGCGGGCCACGAATGACTTCGACGCGCTCCAGCGACAGGAAGTCATTGATCGAAGCGCCCTGACGCGGCACGTAAACACCGTCGATGAACACGCCAACCGAAGGCTCGACGCCCGGGTTGAACGAGGAAGAACCCAGCGAGCGGATATTGAAGGTCTGGTTGGTGGACGCCGCAAACTCACCCACGCTCAGCGAGGGAACAAGGGTCTGCAGATCGGACGCGTCGCGGATCTGCGCCTCGGCAATCATTTCGCCGGTGACGGCGGTAACGGCGACCGGCGCTTCGAGCAGGGTCTGCTCACGCTTCTGGGCTGTAACGGTGATGATTTCGACTTGTGCCTGCGCGGCAGTGCCGACAAGGCCAGCGGCCAACGCGGTCGCACCGAGCACGGCGGCTCTTGAAAAACGCTTCATTGGGTTCCTCCCCCTTTGGATGTGTTCAGCCTGCAGATTCATACGTCCACATGGCTTCGCCTTTCACTGTAGGCGCGATTTCACAGGTTTGTCATCGGGTCTTTAGTGGTCTGTCAGCCAAGTGAGGCATTCCCGTCACACTGGACAAGCAATTAACCCTGACGGCTGGTCATCCATGCGTAGAACACGCCCGCCAGCGCGCCGCACACCGCTTGTGATATTTCGCCAGCAAGGCTGCGCGCGCCAGCAATCACCGGAACGCCGAAGAACACCTCGCGCATCAGCATCAGCATGACGAACATGCACACCGCCCCGGCCACCGCGTAGACGGCTGTGCGCGGCACCGGCGTGAAACGGACCACCAGCGCCCCGGCAAGAAAGGCGATGAGAAAGCCGATCAGGATGAAAACGAGATAGAGCGGACCCAGGCCCGCCATGTCCGCGAGCGTCATCGATAGCCGGTCTGCGGCGGAAATCTGCGCACCGGCACCCGCCAGCGCCGACAGCACGAACTGCGTCTGCACAATCACGCCGGCCAGCGCCATGAAGATGCTCGCCAGCACCAGACCCAGCGGATACCTGAACCAGCCCATATCGGCACTCCCCCTTTTGGACCCGGCGGATCCGTCCGCCCCTTGCCCGCCCCACGAACCATCTTGGTCGATGAATGATTTGCGGCCATGATGCCCCGCAAACCACCGCCTGGCCAATCTCTGTTTTCGCCGTGGCACGCATTTTTCAAGGTTGGAGATTACGTTCATGACGGTATCAGCACTTCATCACCGCGCACTTCTGGCCTGCGCGCTTGGCCTCATCGCTGCGGCCTGCGCAGACAATCGCGAAGCGGTTGAACTGCCTGAACCGGCCAGTGGCCATTCTGTCTCGGTGGAAACGGTCGTGGACGGGCTGGAGCATCCCTGGGGGCTGGCCTTCCTGCCCGGCGGAGACATGCTGGTGACCGAGCGGACCGGCCAGCTTCGCCTGATCCGCGATGGCGCGCTTGTTGATGCGCCGGTCAGCGGCGTGCCGGAGGTACTGGCACTCTCCCAAGGCGGGCTGTTCGATGTCGTGCTCGCGCCGGACTTCACCGCCTCCTCGCTGGTCTATCTCTCCTTTGCGAGCGGCACCGCCCAGTCCAACAACACCGCCCTCTATCGCGCGCGCTATGAAGATGGCGCGCTGCTTGATGGTGAGGTGATCTGGACCTCGCAGATGGACAAGACCGGCGGCGCGCATTTTGGCGGACGCATCGCCTTCATGGGCGATGGCACGTTGTTGCTCACCCTGGGGGATGGATTTGAATTCCGCGAGGAAGCGCAGAACCTCGCCAACCATTTCGGCACTATCGTGCGCCTCAATCCCGATGGTGCGCCGGCAAGCGGCAATCCGCTGGCAGAGGAAGACGGGGCGCTGGCCGACATCTGGACCTACGGCCATCGCAATGTGCAAGGCATCGCCATCGACCCTCAGACCGGCATTGTCTGGGCGCATGAGCACGGGCCGCGCGGCGGGGACGAGCTGAACATTATCGAAGGCGGCCAGAATTATGGCTGGCCCATCGTCACTTCGGGACTTGATTACTCCGGTGCGCGCATCTCGCCTTTCACCGCACATGGAGATGATTACACTGGCCCGCTGCGTGAATGGCTGCCCAACTCCATCGCGCCGTCAGGTCTGGCCATCTATCGCGGTGAGGCCTTCCCCAACTGGAGCGGCGATCTGCTGATCGGTGCGCTGGCCGGACAGGCCCTGCACCGGGTCCGCATCGAAAACGGTCAGGCGATAGCCGAGGAAGTCCTGCTGGCAGATGAGGGCGCACGCATCCGCGATGTGCGCGTGGGCCCGGACGGGCTGGTCTATGTCATGACGGACCATGCCAATGGCGCGCTGCTGCGCCTTTCGCCAGCGGACTGACACATCGCTCAGCGAAGGGGCTGGCGTTCGAAGCGTGAAAGGTGTTCACTTCTGCCCAAACACAAGGGCCGGGGCGGATTCGTGCGTGACCGGCCACATAATCTGGGGAGGCGCGCATGAAGCGTATTCTGATCGGCCTGGTGGCCGTAATCGTTGTCGCTGGACTGGCATTTGCAGGCTGGTATTACCGGCCCTGGTCGCCCTATTCGCCCGCGAGCATTACCGCGCTCGACAATCCGGACGACTATGTGACCACCTTCCAGCGCATGGACGAGATCCTGCCCAGCGCCACGATTTCGGCAACGGCGCCGCAACCCCTGCCGCGCAATCTCCAGCCGCTTGATGTGAGCTATGAGTGGGACGGTGAGACGCGCACGCTCGACCAATATCTGGAAAGCGGCCAGGTGACCGGCCTGACCGTGCTGCGCGATGGCGAAATGATCCATCAGCGCTTCTTCCATGGCGCCGACGAGACCACCCGCTTCACCTCATGGTCGGTCGGCAAGAGCTATGTCGCGAGCCTGATCGCGATGGCGCTGGATGAAGGCCTGATCGAAAGCCTTGATGATCCGGCAGAGCGTTATGCGCCCGAATATGCCGGGACGTATTATGGCACGGTGTCCTTGCGTCATCTGCTGATGATGTCGGCGGGGATCAATTTCAACGAGGAGTACTCGCCCGACCGCCCCTCTGATGTACGTCCCTTCTTCTTCAACGCCTTCATCATGGGCCGCAGCCCGGACGCGCTGGCCAGCGCCTTTGGCGCCAATGACCAGGTGCCCGGCGAACACCTCCACTACGCCTCCACCAACACGCAGGTTCTCTCCGCTGTCGCGCGCCATGTGTTTGGCGGATCGCTGGCGCAAGTGGTGGAAGAGCGCATCTGGACCCCGCTCGGCATGACATCTGACGCCACATGGCTGCAGCAGGTTCCGGGCAATCGCGGCGTTGCGGTCGGCTATTGCTGCCTGCAGGCGACCAGCGAGGACTATGCCCGCTTCGGCCAGTTCTATCTGCAGGACGGCGTGTGGAACGGCACCCGCCTGCTGCCAGAGGGCTGGGTGCAGGAAGCCACCCGCCCGGTCTCGCCGGCCCATGAGGCGGGCGCGACACCGGCCTATGGCCCGCGCGGCTATGGCCTGCATTTCTGGATCCCCGAAGGCCATGATGGCGAGTATTTCTTCGCTGGCGTCTACGGCCAGTATATCTGGGTCGATGAGCGGCGCGGCGTGGTGATCGCCCAGAATGCCGGTGACCCGGCCTGGGGGCGTCTCGGCGCGGAGGTGTTCACCGTCATGCGCGCGATTGCCGAAACGGTGTCGCCGCTTGAGGTGGAGCCGGAGCCGGTTGAAGACACCGGGGAACCCGCCCTCGATGCCCCGCTGGGTGTCGAAGAAGAGCCGCTCGACGAGGCATCAGAAGAGGACAGCGAATAATGTCCGCCGCGTCCGAGTACGATTATGTGATCGCGGGCGCGGGCAGCGCCGGATCGGTGCTGGCAGCCCGTCTGTCTGAAGACCCGTCTGTCACGGTCTGCGTGATCGAGGCAGGCGGCTCCGACAAGAAGGCGATCATCCAGACGCCCATGCTCCTGCAGTTCGCGATCACCGATCCGTCGATCAACTGGGATTACTGGACAGAGCCGCAGAAAAACCTTCAGGACCGCAAGCTCTACTGGCCGCGCGGCAAGACGCTCGGAGGTTCCTCCTCCATCAACGCCATGCACTATATGCGTGGCGCGTGGGAGAATTACGACGAGTGGGAGAAGGTTTACGGCGCGACAGGCTGGGGCCGCGAGGCGGCGCTGGAAGCCTTCAAGCGGGTCGAAAACAACGAAAACCATGGCGAGCCCTGGCACGGCAAGGGCGGGCCGCTGAATGTCAAATCCATCTCGCCGCTCAATCCACTGACCGAGCTCTATTACGAGGCCTGCCGCCACCGGCAATTGCCGTGGAATGATGATTTCAACGGCGAGAAACAGGAAGGCTTTGGCGTCTATCAGGTGACGCAGAAAGACGGCAAGCGCTGCTCGGCGGCTGACGCCTTCCTGAAACCCGCCATGACGCGGCCAAACCTGACAATCATCACCGGCGCGCTCGCCCGCAAAGTCATCATTGAGGAAGGCCGGGCGACCGGCATCGAGATCCAGACCGAAAGCGAGACCTGTGTGGTTAGCGCCCTTAGGGAAGTGATCCTGTCAGGCGGGGCGATCAACACGCCGCACCTTCTCATGCTGTCGGGCATCGGGCCCGCGGACCATCTCCGCGAGCATGGCATATCCGTCGAAGCCGATCTGCCTGGCGTCGGCGCGAACATGCAGGACCATCTCGACATCATGGCCCGCGCCTCCACCCGATCGGCCAGATCCATCGGCTATTCGCTGAAGAAATTCCCCGCGACCGCGCGTGACGTGCTGCAATGGGCGACGACCGGCACGGGCAATTTCACGGTCAATCCGGTGCAGGGCTGCGGGTTTGTGAAATCCAGCCGCGCGAAGGATTTGCCGGACATCCAGCTTGTCTTCATCCCGGCGCGCGGATCACCCCATGGCCGCGAGACCATGACCGGGCATGGCATGATGATCCATGCCTGCCATCTCTATCCGCAAAGCCGGGGGAGCTTACGCCTGAAAAGCGCCGACCCGCGCGATCCCATCCTCATTGACCCCAATTACATGGCCCATGAGGAGGATGCCGAGGTGATGACCGATTGCCTGGAGGTCGCGCGCGACATTCTCTTGAGCGACGCCTTTGATGGCGAGTTCAGGGAGCTGGAACTGCCCGCGAAAGCCAATGGCACGCGCGCGGAGCTTCTCGATCATGTCCGCGCCAATGCCGAGACGCTCTACCATCCCACCTCCACCTGCGCGATGGGTTCGGGCGAGCTTGCCGTTACCGACCCGCAATGCCGGGTGCGCGGGGTGAAGTCCCTCCGCGTCGTCGATGCCTCGGTGATGCCGCGTGTCGTCGGCGGCAACACCAACGCCCCGACCATGATGATCGCCACCCGCGCCGCCGACATGATTATCGCTGGCGCCTGAAACCCGTTCGAGACCGAAGCCGAGGAGAGACCCGATGAGTGACGCCGCAGCCCGCCAGATCGAGCGCATGAAATCGGTCTTCGACGCGCAGAAATCCGCCTTCAAGGCCAGCAAGATACGCCCCTATGGCGAACGCAAGGCGGACCTTGAGAAGCTCGAAGCCATGGTCAAGGAGAAGGCCGATGCCTTCGCCGCCGCCGTGTCCGCAGACTATGGCCGCCGCTCCGCCGCCGAGACCCAGATCGCCGAGATCGGCTTTACCCTCGCCACCGCCAAGCACACCCGCAAGAAGCTCAAAAGCTGGATGGCGGACCGCTCGGTGCCGGTGCCGATGACGCTGGCGCCGGGCAAAGCCTATATAAGGCGCGAGCCGAAGGGCGTTGTCGGCATTGTCGCGCCGTGGAACTACCCGATCCAGCTGGCGCTGGCCCCGCTGGTTCCGGCCCTTGCTGCCGGGTGCCGGGTGATGATCAAGCCGTCCGAATACACGCCGCGCGTCGCCGACATGCTGAAAGAGACGCTTGGCAGCCTCTATTCGGAGGACCATGTCGCCGTCATCACCGGCGGGCCGGAAGTGGGGCAAGCCTTCTGCGATCTGGCCTTCGACCATCTCTTCTACACTGGCTCCACCCATGTCGGGCGGCTGGTGGCGCAGGCGGCCGCGAAGAACCTCACCCCCGTCACGCTGGAGCTGGGTGGCAAATCGCCCACCGTCATCGCGCCCGATTTCGACATCGAGGAAGCGGCCAAGACCATCGCCTGGGGCAAGTATTTCAATGCCGGCCAGACCTGCGTCGCGCCGGACTATGTGCTGACCCCCAAGGGCTCTGAGCAATCCCTAGCCGATGCGATTGTCGCCAATGCGACGAAGTTCTGGCCCGGCCCGGACAGCAATGACGACTATACCGGCATCGTTTCGGAGCGGCACTACAAGCGCATCTCAGAGATGGTCGAGGAAGCGCGCAAGGGCGGCGCGACCGTGCTGCAGGTGCCCACCGAAAGCGGCACGGGCGGCAATCACCATGCCTTCCCGCCGACGGTGGTGCTGAATGCGCCTGCGGACTCAAAACTGATGACGGAAGAGATTTTCGGCCCCGTATTGCCGGTGCTCGGCCATGACGGTCTTGATGATGCCGCACGCATCATCAATGACCGGGACCGGCCGCTGGCGCTTTATGTCTACACAAAGTCCAAAGCTACCGCGCAGGTCTTTCTCGACAAGACCATGTCGGGCGGGGTGGGCGTGAACGTGCCGATGCTGCACCTGTCGGTCGAGGATTTGCCCTTTGGCGGCACGGGCGCATCGGGCTATGGCGCCTATCACGGTGAAGAGGGTTTCCGTACCTTCTGCCATGAGCGCAGCGTGTTTCATGCGCCGGTCTGGCACCCGATCCGCCTGATGGCGCCGCCTTACGGAAAGCTGTTTGAATTTTTCAAGAAACTGCAGGCCGGGTAAGCGCTCACCGCTTCCCTCGCGCCTTCAGCTTGATAAGCTCGCGCCGCTCACGGGCACGGGGCCTGAGTCGAGGGGGCTATCATGGTGAAATGGATTGTGCGCAGCGTTATCGGCGTTGTGGCCTTGGTGCTGGTTCTTGTTCTGGCCGTAACCGGCTGGGCGGGCTGGCGGTTTGTGGGGTCCCAGCCTCGTCTTGAAGGCGAGGTCCGCCTTGAGGGCGTGACAGCGCCAGTCAATGTGGTGCGCGATCAATATGGCGTGGCGCACATTTTCGGCGAGACCGATGCCGACGTCTATTTCGCCCTTGGCTACACCCACGCCGCCGAACGCTTTTTCCAGATGGACCTCTACCGGCGCACCGCGCAGGGACGTCTGTCGGAGCTGTTCGGCGAGCGCGCCCTGCGCGCCGATATTCGCGCGCGCACTTTTGGATTTCCAGAAGCCACCCGCCACGCGCTGGCAAACCTGTCGGACGAGGCCCGCCTCGCCATCGAGGCCTATGTCAGCGGCGTGAATGCCCGCCTCGAACAAGGCAATCCGGCTCCGGAATACCTGCTCCTGCGCACACGGCCCGAACCCTGGACGCTGGCTGATTCCGCCTCCGTGATGATCGTGCTGGCCGATGATCTGGCCGCTGGTGAGGGCGAGGACCGCGAGCGCGCCCGCGCATCGCAGGTGCTCGAGGGTTCGATGCTGGAACAATTCCTCGCCGCCTTCCCGGACTGGGGCCCAACCACGCTGAAAGACGAAGACATCAACGCCGCCTTCGGTGATATTCGCCGCCAGACGCTTCCCCCGCCTGCCGGCACCCAGCCCGATAACGAGCCCGGCTCCAATGCCTGGGTCGTCTCGGGGGACCGCACCGAGACCGGCGCGCCCCTGTTGGCCAATGATCCGCATCTGGGCCTGTCCGCGCCCTCCATCTGGTATTTCACCCGGCTGAACCTCTCCTTCGGACCGGTACTGGGCGCGTCCCTGCCCGGCACACCCTTCATCACGCTGGGGCGCAACGCCCACGGCGCGTGGGGCTTCACCAATACCGGCTTTAAGGTGATCGACCTTGTCGAACGCGACAGCGACACCACGCAGACCAATACGCGCATCGAGACCATCAACGTACTCGGCCAGCGCGATCCGTTCGAACTCACCATCACCGAGACGAGCGAAGGCCCGGTACTGGACGCCCAATGGTTTGATCTGACCGGCTTTGATTCCGATGCTCTGGTCGTGCGCCGCTCCACCGTGTCTGACCCTGGCAACCGGGTGGCCGATGCAACCCTTGCCATCATGCGCTCTACCGGCTGGGACGATTTCGTGGAGGCCGGACGCGGCTGGACCGCACCGATGCAGAACATGCACTATGCGGGCGTCGACGGTACAATCGGCTACACCACGGCGGGCCTTCTCCCCATGCGCGATGAGGATGGCGAGTGGACAGGCTTTGTCCCGTTCGAGGAACTGCCCCGCATCGCCAACCCGGCTGGCGGCTCGATTGCGTCGGGCAATAATCTGCCAGCAGGCGCGGCCTATCCCTACCCGCTGCCCGGCCGCTATGGGGTGCATCGCGCCGTGCGTATCGAGACCATGCTGGCCGAGCGCCGCCGTCACTCGCTGGAAGGCTTCATCACCATGCAGATGGATGTCACCTCTGCACTGGCTGAAGCCATCCTGCCCGCCCTGCTGGCCGCGCAGCCCGAAAGCGAGCTGGGCCTTGAAGCGCTCGCCCGCCTCGAAGGCTGGAACGCATCACTGGATGCTGATGGCCCGGAAGGGCTTGTTCTGTCAGCCTGGCTGCGGGTGATGACCGAGGCGATCTGGGCCGATGAGCTGGGCCCCATGGCGCGCTATTTCCGCGGGCCGCGCCCTGTCTTCGTGCAGGACGTGCTGACGGGCGATGCATCATCCTGGTGCAACAACGTGACGACCACGCAGGTGGAAACCTGCCCCGTCATTGCCGGGCTGGCACTGGACACCGCCATGGCAGAGCTGGCGCGTACCAATGGCAGCGACATGTCCCGCTGGCGCTGGGGCGACCATGCGCAGGGCTATTTTGCCCACCCCATGGATGGCCTGCCCGTGCTGGGGGATATGTTTAGCGTGCGCGCGCCGGTCGGCGGCGATGGCACCACCGTCAATGTCGCCAGTTTCAGCTATGCCGGTGAAGGGTTTGATATCGTCCACGCCGCCTCGCTGCGTGTGGTCTACGACCTCGCTGACCTCAACAATTCGCGCTTCATCCACGGCCCGGGCCAGTCCGGCCACCCGCTCTCGCCACACTACCGCGATCTGGTCGAGCTGTGGTCGCGCGGCGAGTATTTCCAGATCCGCGATGACTGGACGCCAGACAGCACACCGCAAGGATCGCGCGTTCTGACGTTGAGACCGCGCTAGGAGTGTCATGCAGACCCGTACAATCGAGCTGGACGGCCACGACGTCACCTATCAGGTGCGCCATACCGGGCGGCGAACGATCGGGCTGCGCATCGATGCCGATGGCCTGACCATCACCCTGCCCCGGCGCACACCCGCGATCGAAGCGGACCGGGTGGCGCGCGACCGGGCGGGATGGATACTGCCCCGGCTTGAAAAATGGAGTGCGCGCGCCCGGCCGGACTTTACCGGCATGGGCGGCCAGACAATCGGCTATCTGGGCCGCGAGCTGGAAGTCGTGGTCGAGCCGCACGGGCGCGCACGCACCCTCATCAGCGTTCATGACGATCACCTGCTGGTGAAAACCGATGAACGCCTCGATCCATCCTTGCGCGATGCCACCGTGCTGCGGGCGGTCAAGCGCTGGCGGGCCGATACTGCCCTTGCCGACTATACGCCGCGCATCGCGCACTATGCCGGAGCGCTCGGCCTGCCTGCCCCGCAAGTGAAGGTACGAGCGCAGGAATCACGCTGGGGCAGCTGTTCATCAGACGGCGTGATCCGCATGAATACGCGCCTGATCGCCTTCCCCGAGGACGAGATCGCCTATGTCTGCGCCCACGAGGCCTGCCACCTCATCGAGATGAACCATTCGCCGCGCTTTTATGCCCTGCTGGACCGGATCATGCCCGACCACAAGGCGCGCCGCCGGTCAATGCGCGAGCGTACCCCGCCCGGCCATACATTCTGACAATCACAACGCAAAACGCCGCGCCGGAATATCCGGCGCGGCGTAATGTTTGTGCAGTCCCGTAAAGGGAAGCTGGCCTAGCGGCGGGCCGTTGCCGTACGCGGCAGCAGGCCTTCGCGCTGGGCGCGCTTGCGGGCCAGCTTGCGGGCGCGGCGGATCGCCTCCGCCTTCTGGCGAGCGCGCTTTTCAGACGGCTTTTCGTAATGGTTGCGGCGCTTCATCTCGCGGAAAGTGCCTTCCCGCTGCATTTTCTTTTTCAATGCCTTGAGCGCTTGCTCGACATTGTTATCGCGCACGACGATCTGAACGATGACTTACTCTCCCAGGTCCTGCAACGGGTCCGGTCTGGCCGGTCACCCAGAATTCTAACACGAAAAGGCGTAACAGAGCGGTTCTGGATCGCCTGTTCCGCCGGAAACTTTGCGATGAGGCGCGGGTGTTACCAGAGCAAAGCCCTGCTGTCCATACACATCGCGGCATGCTGACGCGATGACGCGCACACAAATTCACAGTAGATTACCCGCCATGAGCACATCAAACGCCTCTGACCGCCCCAATCGTTCCCACGCGGATGCAGCCCGCGCCCGGCTGCTGGACGCTGCCCTGCCCCATATACCCTTCGAGGGCTGGTCAGGATCGCTCTTGCGCATCGCCGCGCGTGATGCCGGGATGAGCGATGACGAGGTGGCGCTCTATTGCCCGGACGGCGTCATCAGCCTGATCGTGTTCTGGTGGCGGGAAATGGATGACGCCGCACAGGAAGCCATAACGGCGGGAGAATCACCGGCAAAGATCCGCGAGCGCATCCGCCGGGCGGTCGTGCTGCGTCTGGAAGCGGGCAAGGGCCATGAGGATGCGCTGTCGCGCGCCCGGGCCCGCCTGCTGCTGCCCGACGGTATCGCCACCGGCGCGCAGCTCGCCTGGAACACGTCCGACATGATCTGGCGGGCGATTGGCGATACCTCGACCGATGCCAACTGGTATTCCAAGCGGGCGATCCTGACCGGCGTATGGACGTCCAGCCTCGCCATCTGGCTGTCAGAGAGTGACCCGGCAAAGCCCGACACACTCGCCTTCCTCGACCGGCGCATCGCCAATGTGATGGAGTTCGAGAAGGTGAAGGCGAAGGTCAACAAGCAGCTTGCCAGCCTGCCGGACTTTGCCGCCATGGCGGCGAAAATGCGCTACGGGACGCGGTAGGGGTAAAGCCCTCGTCCGGCTTGTCATCCCCCGCTTTATGCGGGGGACCCATGCCTCTTTTAGTTCCGCAACGCATCCGCGTTGCGATGTTCCGCGAAAAGTCGCGGGCGCGCAGTCGCGCTTTTCAGGCCGCTTCGCGGCCTGCTCCCCCCTAGCCCCCAACTCTCAGGCATGGGTGGCCCGGATAAACCGGGCCATGACAACTCTGGCTATTTCTTCTTGCCCCCATCGGGCGTGTATTTATTGACCTTCTCGCGCACTACCACGGCGCCTGCTATGACGATCACCGCCTCGCCGAGCGGCGGTTCGGAATAGCGCGCGGCCAGTTCGATGAGCGTGCCGCGATGGACGCGCTCGAACGCCTTGGTCAGCTCAAACGCCACCGCGCCCTGCCGCTCGCCCAAGACAGCGGCGGCGTCAGCAAGCGTCTCGGAGAGGCGCTGCGCGCTTTCCATGATGATGAGGGTCGCCGGATCGGCCTTGAACGGCTCCAGCCAGCGCTGGCGCTTACCGCTCTTGCGCGGGGCGAACCCCAGAAAAGTGAAGCGGTCGGTCGGCAAGCCCGACACCGCCAGCGCGGTGAGCACCGAGGATGGTCCCGGAACCGCACTGACCTCGAACCCGGCCTCGATGACCGCGCGCACCACCCGGTAGCCGGGATCGGAGATGGCAGGCATACCCGCATCACTGACCAGCGCCACGCTCTCGCCCTGCTCCAGCAATTTGACGATACCGCCTGCGCTGCTCTGCTCGTTATGGTCATGGCAGGCGATCAGGCGCGGCGGGGTGATACCGGCCAGATCCAGCAGGCGGCGCGTCGTGCGGGTATCCTCGCACGCAATGACGCTGACCTCTGACAGGATGCGCGCCGCGCGGGGGGCTAAGTCTTCCAGATTGCCAATAGGCGTACCCACCAGCCAGAGCCGGGGGCCGTCATAGGGCGTTTCAAGATTGGCGCTCGCGCTCATGACGGAGCGTTTTAGACCATCACGCGTTTCTGGCCAGAGCACACTTTCAGGCATGCGCGTTCACCGGTAATCTTTTCTTCGAAGTGGGCTTGGGTATTCGCAGTCACGAGAGGACAGGGCTGATGACGAAGATTTCCAGATTCTTGCTCGCGGGCGCGGGCTGTCTTGCGCTGGCTGGGCTGGCGGCGTGCGAGGATAATGCCGGGACCGCCGGCTGGGTCGATGTCGACGAGGCGGTGA